>NZ_CP107532.1:5212500-5512500 GCF_025813715.1 Methylobacterium sp. FF17 | reverse complement strand
GACCCTTGGTTTCCTTGCGCTGTCGTCGGCTTGCCATGCACTTGAGTGCTGCAACGAGCAGCGGATCGCACAGGAAGGATTGGGCACATTCCAGCGGTCTCTCAAGGAAGCCCAGGTGCTGGCACGCCGTGTGGCAAGGCATGCCATGAAGCTTGCGGCGAGCCGGGATGTTACCGCAGCCAAGGTCCGTCGATACGCATAGCGGAGGTTCTCCTCCGCCAAGTGGACCCACCTCCTGCGGGTTTGGGCGTCATCCTCGCGCAAGCGGCGCAACATGCCGCCGAGGCATTACCGGTAATCGGGGCTGCGTCCGTACCCCGACGCCGTTCACGGCATGGCCCCGTCCCCCCACAGGTCCCCGGCCATGCCTCCGGCCCTGAGGATCTCCTCGGCGGCCGCGGTGAGGGCCCGGTCCGGCCCCGGCTGGCGCAGGTAGGTGGCGAGATCGCGCGACCGCCGCTCCAGGGGATGCGGGTGCAAAAAACCCTGCAGCCCGACCGAGCGCTGAGCGAGCTGCAGTACGTTGAGCCCAGCCCGTTCGACGGCGAGCCGTGCCAAGTTGACGAGGGCAACGACGCGCTCCGTCGACAGGACGCCATCGGATACCGCTCCCGCAGCGCGTTCCACCCAAAGCCTGGCGCCTTCGACCGCGATGGCACCCTCGCCGAGGCGCGCGAGTTGGTGCGGGTCGCCGCCGCGGCCGGTCGCGGCGAGATGCCCCCGCCAGGCATCGAATACGGATTCGATGCCGCCGAGCTGCACCGCCGCGAACCGCCACGCGCCGCCCGAGAAGTCCGGCTGGCGGAAGTAATCGTCCGGGTCGCCCAGGATGTTCTCCGCCGTGACGGTGATGCCGGCGAAGTCGAGTGTGCCGGTGGCCGAGGCGCGCATGCCATGGGGCTGCCACGCGGACAGGTCCGCCCGGCTCCCAGGCGTCAGCGGCACGACCAGCATCACTGTGCCGCTTCCGCCCGGACCACGACCTGTCACAAGGGCACGGGTGACGTGGCCCGCTCCCGAGGCGAAGGTCTTCGCACCTGTCAGTCGCAGCCCGTCAGCGCCGTCCTCCAGGACGAGGCCGCCACCATGCGGCTCGGTATTCCAGACGCCGAACAGGTGGCCGTCGCGTGCGTCGGCGAACAGCCGTTCCCGCTGCGCGGGCGTGCCGTAGCGGGCGACGAGCTGCAACGCGTTGACATGTCCCTCGTAGAGCCGCCCGAGCGCCAGGCTGCCGTAGCCCACCAGTCGCAGCACCGCCGCGAGCCTACGGCCGCCCGGCTCCTCGCCGAGGCCGGCGCCGCCCGCCAAGGACGGGATAGGCGCTGCCAGAAGGCCCAGGCAGCCGAGGTCGGCGACGTCCTCGGTCGGGAAGCCGCCGTCGCGGTCGTGGGCCTCCGCTCGCGTCGCGGCGGTCTCCGCCACTTGCCGGGCGGCGGCGATGGCATCGTAGGACAAGGCGAGCGGGGTCACTTGATCCATATGCGTTCCCCCTCGAACCACCGCGGTGCTCCCCTCCGCCCAGTCATATTCGATCCTGCCATGATGCCGAGCTCAGCCGTAGGGCGACATATGGTCCCCGAACCCACCGGCTGTGCACCCGGCGCATCGGGTCCGCGCCAGATCCGGTCATCGACCTCTGCCACACCGGCAGCCTGGAAGCGGACCTGCCTAGGGACTGAAACGGATCGGGACGCGTCCGTCCGCTCGTCGGCCGGAGTGGGTGGGGTTCTGCCTGTCCGCTTACGGGAGACAAAACCAAATGGGCGGACATTCATTCCCAAGATAGCGTCGGAACGCTTTGCGCCAGAAGCGGGAACTAGCCTTGCTTCCGGAAGCGGACCTCGGTTCAGGGTCAGTTTTCCCAATAAGCTGGGCGCGAACCACCTGTGCGCTCCGAAGCGCACAGGTGGTTCGCGCCTGCCTCAATGCTAAAGTAACGCAGTCAGTAATATCAGTAGGTTGCAGATTTCCTGCTATCCTGCCCTTCGGTTCATTGGCAAGACGTGAGCCAACAAAAGGAGTGCAAGCCCGAACACTGCCGCGGCAGCCGAATGCAAGCTGCCCAACGACTTACGTGAGCGGACCGACGCGTGCACAGTTAGGCGATCAAGAACTGGTACGGCATATGCTGTCTTCAGACTCTCAGGAAGCAGCAAATCTGATGCCATCAAGGCAATTTGGCGAAGCTTAGGATCAGAGTGCGAGACCAAAGTCTTCACGATGACAGCGAGGCAGTTCGGTGTTGCTGCTGCGACGGCACGCTCCATCCATATGGCGGCGTCCCGTGATGCTCCAGTCTCGGCCTGCATGAGCCCAAGGTTAAAGGCGCCCCAGCAATCACCTCCTTCGGCGGCACGCGCATACCACGTCGCGGCCGCGGCTTGGTCGACTGGTACTCCCCACCCTTCCTCATGACAGCGCCCGAGAAGGCCCATGGCTTTGGCGTGCTCCTGTGAGGCAGCCGCCAGGAAATGCGAGAGGGCTTGCTGGTGATCCCGCCGCAGGCCCGTTCCGTAGAGGAGAAGACAGCCGGCATTGTAGTGACCCCATGCCAGGCCCGCCGCTGCAGCTTTGCGGTAGTGGCAAAGTGCCTCCGCCTGATCGACCGGCACACCCCAGCCAAGTTCGTGGCAGCGCCCGACCATGTTGCGCGCCTCGATACTCCCGAGGGCGGCTGCCTTCATGAACCAGCCATAGGCCAACGCGGAATCGCGCGCGACGCCCTGTCCGTCTAGATGCATCTGCCCGAGGACCAATTGCGCTGCCTTGAAGCCAGATCGCGCGGAGAGCTGAATCCAGGCCACGGCCGCGTCCGGTTGTGTCGCGAAGATCCGTTGCCAATCAGCCTCACTGTGCCGGTGCAGGGAAGCAAGCGTCGGTGCAGCCCATCCGGGGGCGTTTAGCTTGGGTTTTGTCGGGTTCAGTCGTTGCCGCATCTTACTCTGCGCCCCCGGCCACGCGACCGTGAAGCGCCCTCGGGATCTTCGGCCGCATGCCAGATGGTGGCGTTAGGGACAAGTATCAGGCGTTTGTTTTTAATTAGATGGGTTATAAACTAGTGAGATGAAGCGTCGCCCTGCTGCATCATTCCGTCTTGGCCAGTTTGAAGCCACTCTAATATGTCCCTTTTGCGCATCAATCGGTGCGAAATACACAATCATGACTTGATTCACGGGAATGTGAGCGTCTAACACGCTGACATCTTGTTCGAGGAGTTTTGAGATGTCAGCCTCCCTCTCGCTGCGTGACACGGGCGCCACAGCCTCGCTCGGTGTCGGCCTGGCCGCGACGCTGGGAGCCTTCCTGCCCTTCGATGCCGTGGCACAGGATGCGGCGGCCGAACTGCCGATGCTGAGCGTCGAGGGCTTCGGTGAGCGCCAGCCCAACACCCTTCAGGAGAGCACGGGCCTCTCCCGCCTACCAGGACGCATCCAGGACACGCCCCAGGCGATCACGGTGGTCCCGGGCGAAGTGATCCGCCAGCAGCAGGCGACCACCCTTGAGCAGGCCCTGCGCAACGTACCGGGCATCACCCTCAGCTCGGGTGAGGGTAACGGCGGCCTCAACGGCGACCAGTTCCGCATCCGCGGCTTCCAGGCCAAGAACGACGTCTACGTCGACGGATTGCGCGATTTCGGTGTCTACGCCCGCGACGCCTTCAACATCGGCGACGTCGCGGTGATCAAGGGGCCGACCGGTGAGACCCTGGGCCTCGGCACGGTGGGTGGCGCCATCAACATCAACTCGAAGAAGGCCCTGCTGACCGACTTCACCGCCGTGGACGGCCTTGGCGGCAGCGGGCCGACAGGGCGGGGCACCTTCGATGTGAACCGTCGCATTGACGACACCACGGCTATCCGCCTCAATGGCGTCATTCACCGCCAGGACATCCAAGACCGCAACAACATCCGGTCGGACCGGGAAGGCATCGCAGCCTCCCTCGGCTTCGGGTTGGGGACCAACACCACCTGGCACCTGAACTATCTGTTCCAGCGCAGCGAGCGCACACCCGATTACGGCGTGCCGACGGGCTTGCGCCCCGGAGACCGCTACGCCCGTCCGCTCACCGAGTTCGGCCTTGACCGCGCAACCTCCTACGCCCGCGCCACCGACCGTGACGACGCCAACGTGCACATGCTGACCTCGCTGATGAAGTGGGAGATCGCCCCCTGGTTGACCGTCACCAACGACAGCCGGCTCGCCTTCTACAAGCGCAACTTCGCCTCAACGGCACCGATTTGCGCTGGCGCCTGCTTGTCGGGCTTCTTCAGCGGCGGGAATCCCTTCGTCGCCTATAGCGCAGGCGGCGGTTCGGCCTTCGACCAAGATGCCTGGGGTGCCCAGAACGTCACCACGGCGATCGCCAAGTTCCACACGGGCTTCCTGCGGCACGAGGTCGTGACGGGCCTCGACGTGTTCTACCAGGCCGACAGCCGCACGAGCTTCGCGGTCACCGGTACCCGGCCGAACCAGCAACTGCTCACTCCACAGTTCGAGCAGACCGGCTACGCGCTGACCCGCAACTACAACAATCGCCGCGTCAGCGATGGCGCCAATCTTGGCGGCTTCTTCAGCGACCGGGTATGGCTCACGGAGCAGTTCTCGCTCCTCGGCGGCGTGCGGGTCGATCGCTTCGTGAGCAGCTACGCCACCACCAACACGACCACTGGCGTGTTCGGGGCCGACGTCACGGCAGCCTCGACTGGCGTGAGCCCGAAGGCGAGTGCGATCTGGCAGCCGACCCCGGACCAGACCTACTACGTCACCTTCGCCAAGGGTTTCTCCCCGCAGGGGCAGTATGTCGCCAATTCCACCAACATCGAGGTGACGAACACGGCCGCCCTGAAGCCCGAGGAGAGCGAGCTCTACGAGCTCGGCGCCAAGATCAGCGTTCTCGGCGGACGCCTGGGCCTCGCCGGAGCCTTGTTCCGGGTCGATAAGAGCAACAGCTTCGATATCGATCCTGTCACGGGCCTTCTCATCACCGGTGCCCTGGACGCGGGCGAGAAGCGCCGGGTCGAGGGCTTCGAGCTCACGGCGACAGGCCAGCTCACCGAGGCTTGGAACGTGCTCGCCGGTTACACCCACCTCAGCAGCTCGGTGCGTTCAGGAACCTACATCGGCAACGCGGCACCCTACGTGCCGGAGAACGCCTTCACGCTCTGGACGACCTACGATCTGACGCCGTTTGGCAGGTCCTGGTGGAACCTGCCGGGCAAAATCACGGTCGGCGGCGGCGTCTCCTTCGACGACGGTTACTTTCCGGCAAGTGACAACATCACCCGCATTCCCGGGACCTTCTCCCTCGATGCGCTCCTGTCCTACGAGACCGATGCCTACCGGGTGGCCGTCAACGCCTACAACCTGACGGACGAGCTCAACTACGCTGGTGCCTTCTCGACGCGCGCAATCCCGACATCGGGTCGCACCGTGCTGGTCAGCCTCGGCCTGAGGTACTAAGCCGATGCTGGTCGAGGTTCCCAACGTTCTCACCCCCGAGGAGGTCGCGTTCTGCCGCGCAGGCCTTGAGGCCGGAGACTGGGTAGATGGGCGGGTAACCGCCGGTCAGCAGGCCGCGCGTGCCAAGCACAACCTTCAGATCCCGGAGGATTCGGCCACCGCGCGCGAGCTCGGCGACCTAATCCTGCGGGCGCTCGGGCGCAGCCCGCTCTTCAATGCCGCGGCCCTCCCGCTCCGGGTACTGCCGCCCCTTTTCAACCGCTACGACGTGGGCATGGGGTTCGGAGCTCACGTGGACGGCGCGATCCGCGCGGTGCCGGGGGCCGGCATCCGCATGCGGGCCGATATCTCGACCACACTCTTCCTAACCGCCCCATCCGAGTATGACGGCGGCGAGCTGATCATCGAGGACACATTCGGCGCGCACGCGGTCAAGCTGCCGGCGGGGCACATGATCGTCTATCCGGCGACCTCCCTGCACCGTGTCGAGCCGATCACCCGCGGCTCGCGCTGGTCGGCGTTCTTCTGGTCGCAATCCATGGTGAAGGACGACGGCGCGCGGGCGCTGCTCTACGACCTCGACCGCGGCATCACGGGCGCGCGGGCGGATCTCAGCGACGACAACGCCTCCGTCATCGCGCTCACCAGCGTCTACCACAACCTGCTCCGGCGCTGGGCTGAGCTGTGAGCGCCATCACCCTCGCAGGGCGGAGCGAGGCCGACCGCACTCGGCGGTCCCGGGCCCGGCGGGCCTTTTGGCTGAAGCAGCTCTATGCTTGGCATTGGGTCAGTTCAGGGCTGTGCCTCGTGGGCATGCTGCTCTTCGCCGTTACCGGCATCACTCTGAACCACGCCGGATCCTTTGAGGCACGTCCTCGGGTGGAAAGCCGCGAGGCGACGCTGCCCGCCGATCTCACCAGCCAGCTGCGCGCCCTGCCGGCGAGCGGCCGGACGGCCCTGCCTGAGGTGGTGCGGGACTGGCTCTCGGCGCAGTTCGGCGTGAAGCTCACCGGACGTGAGGCCGAGCTGACGCGGGACGAGGCCCTGGTCTCGCTGCCGCGCCCCGGTGGCGACGCCTTCGTGAGCCTCGACCGAGCAACCGGTGCCGTTCTTCACGAGCGCACAGGGCGCGGATGGATCTCCTACCTCAACGACCTGCACAAGGGCCGCAATACCGGGGCGGCTTGGAGCCTGTTCCTCGACGTGTTCGCCGGGGCCTGCCTGGTGTTCTGCCTCACCGGGTTGGTGCTGCTGCAATTCCATTCCACGCGCCGGCCGGCCACCTGGCCCGTAGTGGGTCTCGGCCTGCTGGCGCCGCTCCTTGTCCTCCTGCTGTTCATCCACGCTTGAGAGAAGCCCCGCCCGATGCGTCTGGCCGTCACCGCGCTGTTCTCGCCCCTGCTCGCCGCCCCAGCCCTGGCGGGGGACGTCACCCTCAGCGTGCAGATCCCGCGTCTCGACGTGTCCGAGTACCACCGCCCCTACGTGGCGGCCTGGATCGAGGGCACGGGCGGCGTTGCTGCCGGCAACCTCGCGGTCTGGTACGACGTCCGCAAACGCGAGGGCGAGGGCGGCGCCAAGTGGCTCAAGGACCTGCGTCAGTGGTGGCGCCGCATCGGCCGTGAGACCGAGATGCCGCTGGACGGGATCAGCGGCGCCACCCGTCCCGCCGGCACCCATGCCCTGCGCTTCGCCGCCGATGCGGCGCCGCTCGCCAGTCTAAAACCCGGCACCTACGAAGTGGTGGTCGAGGCGGCCCGCGAGGTCGGCGGCCGCGAAGTCGTGCGCCTGCCCTTGTCCTGGCCGCCCACCGCCGCCGTGCACGCTGCCGTCCAGGGTAAAGACGAGCTCGGTATCGTTTCCCTCGAACTCAAGCCCTGAGGATTGTCTCCGATGCGCCTCGTTTCCCTGGTGACCGCCCTCACCATCGCCCTCGCCGGCCCTGCTGCGGCACACCGTGCCTGGATGCTGCCTTCGTCGACGGTGCTTTCGGGCGGCGACGCCTGGGTCGCCCTCGACGCGGCGATCTCGAACGACCTCTTCGTGTTCGAGCACATGCCGATGCGCCTCAACGGCCTTGTGGTCACCGGACCGGATGGCACGGCCGTCACGCCGGAGAACACTGCGACGAGTAAGTTCCGCAGCACCTTCGACCTCCACCTAATTAAGCCCGGCAGCTACCGGGCTGCGGTCGTCAACGATGGGGTCATGGCGAGCTACAAGCTCGGCGGACAACCCAAGCGTTGGCGCGGCCGCGCCGAGGCGATGGCCCGCGAGATTCCCGCCGATGCCCAGGAGGTAAAGGTCACCGAGATCGCGCAGCGCACGGAAACGTTCGTCACGCTCGGCAAGCCCGACAGCGGCGCCTTCGCCCCCAGCGGCAAGGGCCTGGAACTTCGCTTCGACACGCATCCCAATAACCTCGCGGCGGGCGAAGCTGCTAGGTTTACCCTTCTCTTGGACGGGGTGCCGGCCGCCAACGTCGCCATCGAGGTGGTGCGCGGCGGAAGCCGCTACCGCGACAAGTCGGAGGAGACGAAGCTCACCACCGCCACCGATGGCAGTGTCACCGTGCCGTTCTCGCAGGCGGGTCTGTACTGGTTCGGTGCCGAAACGCAGGACGATAAGTCGAGCATTCCGGGAGCTCGCCGCCGCGCGGTCTACAACGCGACCTTCGAGGTTCTGCCTCAGTGATGAGCGCGCGCAGTCCCCGTCGACCCGCCACCGAGCCCTCACGCGAAGAGCACGGCTGGTGCGCCGCCTCCTAATTCCGCTGACGCTGGCACCGATCGGGCCTGATGCCGTGCTTGGCGGCACAGTCGAGGTTATTGGCGGGAGGACCATGGGCACCACTTGGTCGGTCAGCTTCGTGCCGCCACCGGATCGCGACGTTGCCCATCTCCGAGATCTGATCCAGGTCGAACTCGGACGCTTGAACGCGCAGCTCAGTCACTGGGAGCCGGATTCCGCATTGTGCCGGTTCAACCGTGCTCCGGCAGGCAGCCGTCAGCCTCTGCCCGATGCGCTGTTCACCGTCCTGGCCACAGCCTGCTTAATCGCCGAAGCCAGTGGCGGCGCCTACGATCCCACTCTCGGCGCCCTCGTGGATCTCTGGGGGTTTGGGCCACCGGGTCCCGTCGAAAAACCTCCCGCGGCAGAGGCCATCGCGTCGGCACTCGCCCGGACTGGCTGGAGCGAGCTCGCCCTCGACTCGGCGACGCGGAGCGCAGTTCAGCCCGGTGGGCTGCAACTCGACCTGTCCGGCATTGCTAAGGGCTATGCGGTCGATGTTCTGTCGGAGCTGCTCACGGCACAGGGTGCGAGAAACCACCTCGTCGAGATTGGCGGCGAGCTACGCGGGCGGGGCCTTAAGCCAAACCGGAATCCCTGGTGGGTCGCCCTGGAACCTCTCGGGTTGGAGGCGGACGAAATCGTTGTCGCCCTGCACGACCTGTCCGTCGCCACTTCAGGCGACTACCGGCGCGCCCTCAATCTTGGGGGACGTCTTGTCGGCCATACCTTCGACCCGCGCCAGGGCCACCCAGTTGAGACGAGGCTGCTCGGGGTCACGGTGATCCATGCCTCCTGCATGGTCGCCGATGCGCTGGCTACAGCCTTGATGGTCCTCGGCTCGGAGCGTGGGTCGGCTTTCGCGCGCGCGAACCATCTCGCATGCTGCATCCGTTCTGTCGGAAGCGAGGGATCCATCGACATCTTCAGTCCAGCTGCGGAGCACATGCTGAGGTAAGGATTGCCTCATTCGCCCAGATGAGCAGAAAGCCACCCATCGCAATCATTCGGACTTAGCAAATCGGACAGCACGGAAGCAGATGTGGCCAGCTTCCGCGAAGGTTCATTTTTCGCCGTCGAATTGAACCCAGGCGTATGTCCGCTTTCGGGCAGTCCCCGCAGCAGCTCGTACGATGGGGCTGGGTCGAATTCGGAACGTCCGCTTCCGGACGAGGAGCCAGGTTGCGATTGCCACCGGTGATAGACACCCACGGTGCGCACCAGGCATCAGATTCGATCCAGTAAGACAGCCGACACACGTGGCTCCCGGAAAATGCCGAGACCCTGGTGATTTCCTACGGCCACGCACGGTTGGAAGACGTTGGTCCTGCAGGACCCCGCCCTCCCAACGGTAGGCGCGACGATGGCGGTCCGGGGGTGACCCGCCCACCGCGCTGCCATGCCCAAAGCATCGTGGGCGCTGCTGGACCGAAGTTCGTTACGTGCCCCATGAAGGATATGCCCGACACCGCCAAGCTTGGCGAGGGCCACGAAACCGCAACTTCGAAGGCACCCGCAATCCACGCCGCGTGATCCTATACTCTTGCCGGAAGGGGCCTGCCCCTATGCCTTGTCCCGCGAGCCCGGTCGCGGGAGGAAGTCGAGCAAGAACCGGGTTCCCGGCTCGGCGCACTCCCACGTCGGCTCGCCGCCAAGCTGCCGCCCAAGCGTCGCGATGAGCTTCATGCCGAGGCTCCTCGACCGGCCCGCGTCGAAGCCCGGCGGCAATCCGGCGCCCCGGTCGCAGGCCGTGATGCGCAGGCATCCTGCTTCCCCAGGGTGGATCGAGAGCCGTACCTCACCCCCACCGTCCGGGTAGGCGTACTTGAAGGCATTGGTGACGAGCTCGTTGGCAAGCAGGCCCAGGGGCACGGCTTGGTCCGTCGCGACCGAGACCGACGCGAAGTCGCAGACCAGGGTCTGCCCAGGCCGGGCGGACGAGCGAAGCTCCTCGCACAGCTCGCCCATGAACTCGGCGAGGTTGACGCTGTGGATCTCGTCGGAGCGCCAGAGCCGGTCATGGACGCCGGCGATGGTCTGGACCCGGGAACGGGCATCCTCAAGCGCCTGCCGCAGGGCCGGATCGGTCGCGGTGCGGCCTTGCATGCTGAGCAGGCCGGCGACGATGGAGAGGCTGTTCTTGACGCGGTGGCTGATCTCGCGCATCAGCACCTCCTGATGCGCCAGCGCGCCCTGCAGCAGGGTCTCGTTGGCCTGGGTCCGGTTCTCGCTGGCCCGTAGCGCCTCCTCGGCCTCTTGCCGTTCGATGGCGACGCCGAGCAGGTTGGCGAAGCCCTGCAAGAAGGCGAGGTCGGCGTGCGTGAACCGGCCCTCGGTCGGGCTGTCCACCTCCAGGACCCCGAAACGTTTGGACTCGCCCTGGATCAGCACGTTGACGGCCCGCCTCACGCCGTGCTCGACCAGGATGGAGGGCGTGCGGAACCGCGTCTCGGCCTGCAGGTGGTTGGAGATGACCGGCTCGCCGGTCCTGAAGGCGTACCCCGCAGGGCTCTCAAGGTCGGCTCCCGTGCGGACATGGCCGACCACGCCCGGCTTCCAACCGACGCCTGCACGGACGACGAACTGCCGCTCGTCGGGTAGGTACTCCATGACCTTGCAGAGCTCGCTGTGGAGGCCGAGCGCGCAGACCCGCGTCGCCTCCTGCAGCAAGGCGGCGGTATCGTGGGTTCTCAGGGCGAAAAGCCCGTATTCGGCGGCGAGCTGCTGCTGGCGCAGGCGGTAGGCAAGTTCCTCGGCCACGCTGCCGCCCTGCTCGGGCGCAACGGCCGGCGCGGCCTTGTCCGTCAAATCCATCCCCCTGATTGAGTTTTTTACGGCCTTACCACAGATTGGTCGCGACGACCCGTTTCGGGGAGAGACACGTGCCGGGGAGGGCACGGATGCGTGACGCCGCCGACGGTCTCATGGATGAACTGCTCCGCGCCATCGTTGCGGACGAGGGCATCGCGCGAGAGTTTGCGGAGATCGCCCACGCCTGCCGTCAGGCCGGCGGCCGCCAGACCGCCGACGGCTTCCTCAGCCTTGCAAGGCATCATCGCGTCAAGGCGCTGGAGGCGCGGGCACGGGCCGCGGCATTGGGTTCGAAGTATCATCGCCACCCAAACGGAGGCGCCTAGGAAGGCCTTGTCCGAGAGACCGGCGACCTTGTCGCGGAGCGTCGGACGCTACGAGCCAAGCGCGCGGTAACAAATGGGCATACGCGTCCAGACCATCCAGGATCGTTACCTCCTCGGCCGACGGTGAGGGCCTGGAAAGTGGTCCAAGAAGTCGGCTCGATAGCCGTCACGGCGAGCGTAGAGGTGCCAGGACGAAGGCGCTGCCATCAGTGTCCTCGGTGAGAAGAGCAAGCGGTCTGAAGGAGGTGTCGCCCGCCCAATCGGGAAGCGGCTACGCGACACGGGCCGGGGCAAGTTCGCCACCGCGAACGTCGAGAATCCGGGCAAGCGCAACGAGCTCGTAACTCGCGAAAAGGGTAGCCCCGCGGGCTGCCAGGCCGACGATCCCCGGGCATCGTTCCGAGATGCCTTCGGGCGAGCCGGAAACCGCGGACATCGGGGAACATCAGGAAGGCCTCGCTCCCCGGCATCCACCATCGGGAGAAAAGGTCCTCGTGCTGGCCCGCCCTTCTCAGCGGCTCGGGCAAGCTTCGAGCAGGCGATGCGAAGGGACAAGGGCGTGGCCGCCCCTGATCGCCGGCCGGCGGCTCGACCGGAGCAGAATCGACATCTGCGCGAACGGTGCGGTCGATGATATCAGAGCTGGAGTATGGTGAAGTCACGACCAGCTGAAGGCTGCCGTCGAAGCAGACAGCCTTCGCCCGGTCCCGCAACCTCAATCGTGGGCAGCTTCCGCACGCGCCTTCCTCGACCTTCGGGCCGGGGAAGGCGCCAAGGGCGGTCGGGCAGGGGATCCCTGGGGCATGGCTTCCGCCGACGGCTTCTCCAGAAAGGTCAGGGCCGATGCATGCTCCATCAGCTGCGCCTTGCCATACAACCTCCCGCGGGAAAGGCCCTGGTCGATGAGCGCTCCCCCGGGGTCACTCGCAAAGCCGAGCAGCGTGAAACCATCCCGCTCCAACGAGTCGTAGATGGCTGCACCTGCCGCCGCGTCCGAAAAGCCAGGCAGGGGGGCGCTTTCGGTGCGACGATCCGTTCGGACCCGGGTCCTGGCCACTGGCTTGGGGGTGGGCTTGCGAAAGCCGAGCTCGGCCGCTGCGTCCAAGCCCGCGCGGGTCAATTGGAACTCGGCCTGCTTGCCGTGCACGGTGCGCTCCGCCAGTCCGGCTTCCGTCACCATGTTCAGGACGCGCGTCAGGTTGCCCTGCTTGAGGCCGAGCCGGCGACCGACCTCGGCGCGGTCGAGGCGCCCGCCCGGGGCGACGACCAGCATGGCAAGCACGTCGCGCACATGGCGACGCTGCAGGACGGCCCTCATGGGCAGCCGTTCGGACACGACGATGGACTCGTGGATGAGCTCGTGCAGCGCGGCCACGCGCTCCGCAAGGGCGACGTCCCGCGTCCTCAGGAAGGCCGCGGCGCGCTTCAGGACGTCGAACCACTCGCGCAGTTCCGCATCGCGCCGCCGGCCGTCCAGCGCCTTCCAGACCCAGGCCCTCAACACGGTATAGGCCCGTCCCACCGCCTTGGGATCCTCGCCGCCGAACGCCTTGGAGAGGGCCGCCCGCGCCTGTGCCGGACCGACGTCGCCCAGCGCGATGTCGTCCAGCGTCGCGTCAGTCGCCATCCTTCATAACCTTTCAGCTTCGCTCGCCCTCATTCTAGGACGTTTCACATTTTCGTCTAGTCGCCGCCGCGCGGTATGGTTCCCGTATAGACCTGCCAATCCCCACCCTGGCGCAGCTCGGCGACCGGTTTTCCGGTCGGATCCTCCGGGAAGGGCAGCACCCAGCCGGGCTGCTCGGCCGTCGGTCCGTCCGGATCGGCCTGCTGGACCACGAAGGCCCGGGTCCCGAAGGTGACGCGCATTCCCTTGGCCGTACTGCGATGCCCCTCCATGGTCGCGGGGTTGCCCATCGAGGGCACGAGCACGAGGTCGACGTCGAGGTCCTTGTAGGCGAGCGTAACGCCGAGATCGCAGAAGTCCTTGCAGATGCCGAAGCCGAACAGGTGGTCGTCGGTGACGAGCACCGGCACCTCCGCCGGCATCCCGATGGCCTCGGTGCCGATCTTCCCATCGCGGTAGGGCAGCACCTTCCGATAGGTGAGCGCTTCCGCTCCGTAGCCGTCGAGGACGGTGGCGACGTTCCAGACCTTACCATCCTCCTCGGTGTGCCAGGAGCCGGCGACGACCATCTGCAGCGCGCTGCGCGGGTCGGCCGTGAGGATGCGCAGCCCGAGGGTGTCGCGGATTAGGGCGAGCAGCGCCGGCGTGACGGTGAGCTCGGGCCACATCGCCGCGAAGCAGCCCCCGGCGTAGGCTGCCTCGATTTGCCTGGCTACCGTGTCCGCCGCGCCGTCGCAGATGGCGTCGGTGACCACGAAGCCTCCATCGGCCGAACGGATTGCCAGCTTCAGGCCGGGGAAGAGCGCCGCCCCCATCGTCACCTGTTCGCCGGCGGGCGAAGCCGTGGTGTCGTGCCGGACGAGCTTGACGCGGTAGCCCGCCTCCAGGATCTCCGGCAGGACGCGGTGATGCAGGATGCCGCGTCGGGTGAAGCGATGACCCTCGCGGCGGCGTTCGGATTCCCGCACCCGTGAGCGGGGGATGGCGTAGGCGCCGCTCGCGGCGCAGAGCCATTCCTCCGGATCGACGGGTCCGAAATGGCTCGGAGCCGTGCGGAAGAGGACCTCGTCGAGGGCCCGCGCCTGAGCGCCCGCCGCCAGCGCCCAGGAACGCAGGTCCGCGTCGACGGGCAACGTCCAGGCGTAGTCGCCCGACGTCACCGCATCCGCCCGGAGCCGGCCTGCAGCGACGAGCGCCCGCTCAGGCACCTGCGAGTACGCCTCGCGCATGGGCGTCGGTGCCTGCCTGAAGAGCCGGTCGACGTCGAGCAGAGCCTTGCGACAGGTCGCGGCCGAAAGGTCCGTAAGGTCACGGTGTCGCGCCGCGAGCGCCGAGGCGCTCTCGATCCAGTCAGCGGGTGTCATGGGAAGCCAAGGAGGGTAGGGGGCGACGCGTATACGGCGGAGCGCCGAAATCCGCCAGGGCCATTCTGTGCCGAGCCAGTCAGGATGATCGCGCGTGGGACGGACCGTTCCGTCGAGCGGGTCTGGTGCCCCTCCGACGGCATCGGGGCCGAGGTCTTCCGCTTGGCATGCACAACGCGTCCGGGCGAATGACCTTCGGCACGATGGTGAGCCGCTTGCCAGGTGCGCCGGCAGGTCCCGCAAGTCGGAGGAACGTCGACGGGTGCCACGGGCGGGTGACCGGGGGCCGCAAGCAAGCCGCTACCCGTTCGATGGGTCCGCCCGGCTACAGCTCCGATGCTGGTTCGGGGACGGTGCCGGAACGAACAGAGTGGGTCGGGCGGTGTCGCCGGTCTCGCCAGGGGACGAGTCCGATGTACCTGGCGTCCCCTGGTTTGCTGTCGCCGAACTTCGGATACTCGCTTACATTTATGCAGGGGCGTCCCGGTAGCGGGGAAGGTTACCATGCGCCGTACCGCAACGCGGCATCGAACGATGGGGCATAGGCAGGCCCCCTGGGCCACGACCGGTCCCTCTTCGCGGGAAGGGACGTCCGATACCGGTCGGCGGGCGTACCCATCGTCAACTCCGGGAGAGCCTTCGCTCCAACGAGCGGACCCGCCGTCCCATGCGATGGGAAAGCAAGGAACGCCCGACAGAAGGAATCTTGCAGCGCACATCGCCCCGCAACGCCGCAGAGGGAATGGAAGGAGGTAGGGGCCATGCCGCACCGTCGAAGCTCGTCGCCTCCGGAGAAGATCGCGCTCCTGCGCCTGCAGATGATCCGATTGGAGAACGATGGCCGCAGCGAACGGCGCGCGTTCCGAAGCCGAGAGGACCTCTCGGTCCTGGCTGTCCTCTGGGCATGGTCGGTGTTGACGGCACGAAATGCCCTTAGGGCTCTGTCGCTCAGGAGGCTCGAACGGGAGCTGGTGGCAAGCGGCGACCCCTTGCGGCCACCGGCGTTGCCGGACCCGCAGTCGACGAGCGAGGATCCGAGACCGTCGGCCTCGATCTCGTACCGGCTGAATCGATGCCGCTAGGCCGAGCTGCCCGAACCCGCAGGTCGGCGAGCCCTTCACTCGCGCATGCGCATTGCGGCTTTCAGGACGCGCATGACATCCTCGACCGCTCCATCGCTTTCCTGTTCGCGAACCGCGAGCTGGACGCCTTGCGCCACGTGCTGGCTGATGATCAGCAACGCGACCTCACGAAGCGCTGCGGAGACCGCGTTGATCTGCTGGACCTCATCCAGGCAGTAGCGGTCTTCCTCGATCATGGTGCGTAAGCCCCGCACCTGACCCTCGATCTTGTTGAGGCGCTGCAGTAGCGGCTTCTTGTCGTCCTCGCTGCGCCGCAACTCCAGTCGCCCGTCGATGAGCTTGCTCTCGGTCACGGCACGCATCCTCACTCAGGCCAACCGACACTGGCCCTGGTTCAGACACCTACCATGAGGGCGCTGGCGGCTAAGATGGGGCCTCAGGACGCGCCCGAGGCCCCCGTCTTGATCAAGCGATCTGCTGGGACTGGGCACCGCTGTCGGGCCGTGCCGGGCCGAGCACGGGCTCCTCGCCCATGGGGGCGTTTTGCACGACGTTGAACGTGCCCTTGCCATCGAGCGAGGGACCGCTGGTCCAGCGACCTTCCGGCGGAGCCGAGCCATCCTGCGTCGAGACGAAGAAGCTGTAGTTGAACTTCTCGTGCTCCTTGCTCTGCGGGAAGCTGTTCGGGATCGGCAGGTTGCCCTCGTTGCCCCCAAGCTCCTCCACCACGGCGAGCCATTGCTGCTGGTGCATGGTGTCCCGGGCGATAAGGAAGCTCCACATGTCTCGCATGCCGGCATCGTTCGTGGCGTTGAACAGGCGCACGGCCAGGACCCGGCCCGTCGTCTCGGCGGCGACGTTGCAGTACATGTCCGCCGCGAGGTTCCCGCTGGCGTAGACGTGGCTCATGTCGAAGGGCGCGCCGTCGCAGTTGACCGGCAAGGCGGCCATGCCGGTGGAGAGCACGTGCCGGTGCAGCATGCCCTCGATGACGTGGCGCGGGTTCTCGCCGCCCATCACGGCTCCCACCACCGCGTCGGCGACGCCGGCTTCCTGGACCTTCGTCGGCGCGGTCTCCAGGTTCATCGCCACCGCCGTGGCCAGCATCTCGATGTGGCCCATCTCCTCGGTGGCGGTGTTGAGGAGCATGTCGCGGTACTTCGTCGTCGGCCCACGGGCACCCCAGCCCTGGAAGAAGTACTGCATGCAGACGCGGATCTCGCCCTCGATGCCGCCGATGGCCTGCTGCAGCATGCGCGCATAGACCGGATCGGGGCTGTCGACCTTCACGGGGTATTGCAGGCGCTTGTCGAGGTACAGCATGTGGATTCTCCTGCCGGCGAAGCGGGCACAGCGGCACGAAGGCTCGCTGGGTACTCACGGGGAGTATGTGCCGGCATCCTCATAATCGGCCAGGCGTGTGTTTGTTCACCGGATTCCTGCGTGCGGCGGCGAAGGCATATGAGCCGATGCGACCGACGATGTGGCGCCTTCTACTTCCATCCCGACGAACTTACGCCCGGAGCGTCGGGCACCCATCCATCGTGGCATGCGTGCAACGCCGCGTGTTTCCTCGCCCCGCGAAGCGCATGTCGCTCGAATTGGGAATGACCTTGGACCACAAGGGGCATGCCTCCTTGCCGGTCCGATCAGATGCCCCCTGCCTCCAAGGCCACCCTGCTGCTGCACCGTGAGATCGCGGCGTTGATCGTCACGTACGGGCTTTTCGTCGGCGGCATCCTGGTGCTCGCTTGGAGCCTCGCCTGAGGTGCCGAACGCCGGCACGGCCGCCGACGTCCCTGTTCCCGTGGGACAGGCGCAGGGTCCCGGCCTACCTGGCGGCAGCACCGGAACGTTTCCTACGTGGGCCGCAGCCCCGCTCACAGGAGGTCTCCGTGCAGCCAGGTACGGAACGTAGCCGAGCCTTACCCGCCTGGCCGCGCCGCCAAGTGCAGGTACACTGGATCGAACTGTGCGACACGCCGGAGCTCATCCCATCGCTGGATGACCAGCACTTGGCCGCTGAAGGTGATCAACCCCATGCCCCGCAGCTCCTGAAGGACGCGGTTGACGTGCACCGTCGACAATCCAAGGGCATCCCCGAGCATGGCCTGGGTCATCGGCAGCGAGCAACGATGCCCGCTGGCGAGGCCTACCGCTTCGAGCCTAAGGTACAACTCGCAGAAGAGATGGGCTATGTGCGCGCAGGCGGAGCGCTGCCCCAGGCCCACGATCCACTCACGGAGGACCGCAGAGTCCACCAGGGTGAGGCGCCAGAGGATGGCAGCAACATCCGGATAGCTTCCGACCATGGCGCGAAGGCTCTGATGCGGGATGAAGGCCACGATGGCGCCCCCGAGGGTGGCGAGCCCGTAATCCATCGTTGGGAGGTGCAGTCCTCCAAGGTCCGGGATGTCTCCGGGCACGTCGAACGACAGGACTTGCCGCCGTCCTTTGCCGGTCAGCTTGTAGCGAAACGCCCATCCTTCCACGAGTAGGCAGCATTGCGAGGGACTGTCGCCGTTGGAAACGATGTCCTGCGCTCCCCTCAGCGTGCGGACGTTGAACGGCAGTTCCTGGACCGCTCGACGCGTGTTCCCCGAAATGGCCGCAATCGATTCCAGCTTCCGCAGGAGCATGTCCGACGGCTGACGAGCGGACGGGGATGGCATGTTGCTTCGCCTCGGCTAGTGGTCGAGGCGCATCGTTCTGCCGATGGCCCGCAGTGGCGCGCCTTAAGCGACGGCAGGCTGTATAAGCAACGCGTCGGGACGCGACCCAAACGCACGGATCCCCCAAGCAATCGAAGAGCCGTCTCCCAGGCCGATGCGGCTCCCGGAGCCGCATCTCCGGAAGTCGCTTCCAAGCACCGGGCGGTACCATCCGACCATGGCAGATCGTCCCGTCCCCGTGTGGACGGTCTCCACGCGGTCATTGAGCTGTGCCCGCGGCCGCCAGGAGGTCACCGCGCATCGGACATGCGGCAAGCCATTCTGCGTGCGTCGGTCCGCGGCACGAGGAGCGAGGCAAGCCTGCACTTCCAGACGCGCAGCCGCTCAAGCTTTGCACCACGCTTGGCTCGTGGCGAAAGCCCGTGCGCGGCTCGCGCTCCAATACCCCAGGGTTGCATAGAGGCTGGCGAACATTCCCTCGGTCTGCGTTGAGTCGTGCCCCCGGGAACGCAGGATCTCGCTCCCGGGCTCCTGCTCGGTGACGCGCCTCCCCGCCCGCGCCATACTCTCCTCGACCTGAGCAAAATTCACCCCATCCCGCGTCACGGTAGGCGACGGGAAGTTCGCGCGTCCGTTCATACCCTGCAACGTAGATGAGTTCAGTCGGTGAGGCGTGGGGGCTCGCCGCGTGTCGCCCTCTGGGCCTGGCCCTTGCCGGCGAACGTCAGGGCACCGCCCGGCGCGACGTACAAGCCTCGTCAACCGGCGCTAACCGACGGGCACACGCCGGCAGGGTGGTGAGCGAGGGCGTCGGACGGAAGGCCGCTCAGCGAAGCCGACCCAGGCTTCCAAAGCCGCGAGGCGCGCCCTCAGTCGAAGTCCTAGCCCGGGACCGTCACCTGGCCGGGGGCGTCACCGCGATGATCCCTTGGACCAGGCTCATCGCGAAGGGGTATCGGCCGATGTTGCGCCAATCCTCCGCGAACGGCCGAAGGATGGTCCAATCCTGTTCGAGATGGATGAAGCGTCCCGTCGCCGTTTCCGCACTCGCCGAGCAGATGTCGGGGCTCCCGTTCGCGAAGCGGCCTTGCACGTTGGTGAAGCCGCACAGCCTTCGGAAACCATACCGGTCGTCCGGGGGGTGATTGCAGCTCACGACCGTGCCGTCCGGGGACGGAAACCGCCCCAGCCAAGCACGCAAGCGGGTCGCCGGCAACGTCATCCCGGGATCCGCACCGTGCGCTCCGCTTGAGACGATGAGCGACGTCCTTACGCCCTCGGCATCGTCCCTCATGCCATGCAGGGAGACTGCCACGGAGCGTGGCCATAGAGAGGCCAAGGTTTGGTGCGCGACCTGGAAGAGGGTGTCGGCGTAATGGCCGACGTCGGAATCCCTGTATGCCTCCGACCGGCCGCAGACGTCCGTCGTCCCGCTGCATCCGGCGAAGGTCATGCTGGCGCAGCGATGCGCGCCGGAGACGAGCGCCGCACGCCCGCCGGAACGATGAAGGAGTTCCATCGCCTCCTCCACCGTCCCGGCCTCGAACGGAACATGCGGCGCCTCGAAGACTACGTCCCGAGCGGGTGCCAGGCTCACGACGACGGTCGCGTCCCGACCGGACCTGTCAGATGCAGCGACGTACCTGGCTCCTCCGTCGTCGATGGCGACGACGTCGTAGTTCAGCGAAGGGGCCAGCGCCCGGGCCGCTTCCCAATCGCCCGAGACGAGGAATGCGACGAACCGACCGAAGGACGAGAGGCGCGCGGGCGACGTCCCGAAGCTGCCGAGCGTGTTCGGCCCAAGGTGAGGCCGGGAGGCGATCCAAAGGGCGAGGGGCCCTGCCGCCGAAGGCAGGGGCGACGGCGTACCGGGCCGCGACCCGAGGGTCCCGGGCGGCGTGGCCACGAGCAAGGCCGGGAACCCGTACCGGGCAAGACGCGCGAGGAAGGGACCTCGGGTCGGCACTTAGGGAAACGTCGCGCGCGTGAACTGGACGTCGGCCAGGAACCCGCTGCCTCCGCGCCGGGCCCCGCCAATCACGTACAGGTAGTCGTTGTAGCGCACGGTCGCATGCCCCCATCGGGGGACCGCGAAGACGTGGCTGTCGAAACCGACGCGTCCGGGCAGGCCATCGCTCGCGATGGACACGGCCTGGACCGTGTTCAGGTAGTTCCCCTCGCCCGCGTTTCCGCCGAGCACGAAGGCCTTGGACCCGCTCGCGGTGCGCAGCAGGGCAACCGAGTGGCCGTAGACGGGCAGCGGCAGGGGACGCGGCGAGGTCGTCCATGGACCCGGGCAGCCATCCTCCTGCAGGGTGCTGACCTGGACGTCCCCGAACACGTCTTCGAGGAGGTCCCCCCAGCCGCCCATCACGATCAAGGTGCTCCCCAGCACGGCCGCGCCGGGCGCGGACCGGCCACCCTTCAGGTGGAAGGGGCACACACGCCAGGGTCCGACCGCCCCGTCGGCGGAGACCGGAGCGGTCTCGACCTCGTCGAAATGGACCGTGTCCGATCCGACCTGGTTCACGCCGCCGATGGCCAGCAGGTATGCCTGGCCCGAGGGAGCCTTCCAGGCCTGCAGGGCCAGGTTGGACCTCGGTATGTTGAGCCGCGATTGGCTTGGAACCCATCGTTCAAGGGCTCCGTCGGTCCCAAGGGTCGCGACGTCGGTGTCGCCGAGCGTGCCGGTTCCGGAGTATCCGCCCACGAGGTAGACGCGGCCGTCGAAAGCCACCAAGCCGTGACCCGAGCGCGCGCTCGGCATGTGCCCGACCGTACGCCACCCGGTGGGAAGGACAGCACCGTCGTTCCCCAGTTCGGCGACCTGGATGTCGTCCAGCATCGTCGGGCCGGTTCCGGCAACGAACAGGCCGCCCAGTACATAGATGCGATTGCCGGCCACGAAGGCGGCATGCGAGGTACGCGGCCCTTCGAAGGAAGCGGTCGATGTCCACTCGGACAGGACGGGCTCGGCCTGCTGGGCATGCACCGACGGAACGACCAGCGAAGAGAGAACGCCGGCAGCGACATGGAGCAGGCGTCGGAGAGGCTGCATGGACGACCTCGTTGGGGAAGATGCGGCCGCGACCAGGCGACGGCTCACATGGAAGCATGTCGCGCTGCGGGAGTACAGATTGCTGGCATTCTGCAATAGCGACCGGCGATTACTGCGCCATGGTGCCTGCGGGATGTCATCCGCCACGCCTTGTCAAAGGAGAGGGCCTGCGCCAACTTGGCGGAAGGGGATTTTCAGGGATGGGCGGAGGTCAGGCTAGGTGGCATGGTACAAGAACGCCGACAATTTGGTGAAAGCCAACGGCACGGAGGCGGTTTGGTCCACTTTCTACAAACCCGGAGACATCGTTCCACAGTCAGGGATCTATCGATGCAGGAACTGCGGGAAAGAGGCGACCTGCAATTCAGGCGATCCGTTCCCGCCACAGAACCATCACCAGCATCCACAAGCAGGACCAGTCCTCTGGAACCTGATCGTCTGGACGAATACCGGGGGCGACAAGGGACATGGTACGGTCTAGGCAACGCCTGATGGCCATCCGTCGGGCGTTGCAGACCCGGGCGGCGTCGGGACGTGTCGGAAGAACAGACCTTGCACCGGCGTTCGAGCACGCGCGGAACCCGGTTTATATCGGCTTATGTTCCCCGTATCGGGGGCATACGCTATCTCAGAAGGCCGATATCCGGCTTCGCCGGGAGCCGATAACTTGATGCTTGCTCGCCACCGTCTCGGAGTCCGCAATGGTCTCCGCCTGCTTCTGTGGCAGCTTGCCGATCCGCTCGATCCGGACCCCGACGAAGTTCCCCTTGCGCCAAGCCATCGCGACCTTGCAGACGAAATCCTTGCCCAGCACCCGAAGCATGAAGTTCTCCGGCAGGTGATAGGAGGCCGGGACCCAGATCCTTGCGCCCGTCTTCGAGACGTCCTTGACGGTGCAGGGGATCTCGATGCCCTCGGACGTCCGGATGACGCCTATCCAGTTCGTCTCGGCCCTGGCCTCCCTCTCCCCGAACGATGCTTCCCCGGTCACCGGTTGTGAGTTCGCAGACATACGGTTCACCGCGCGGTTACGACGACTGAATTCATACCTAGGCGTCATTAACGAATCACGCGAGCCGGTACCGGGCGAACGAATGGCCGGGCTTCCATCGCCACCTCGCGGAAGTCGGCACACCATTCTTGGAAGACCGGCCACGCCTCCAGAGCGTCCGCCTCCACGGCTTTGAGTCGGCCGTGGTCCGGTCGCCGTATCGGATCCCCAAGGAGCGTCCCTTTTCTGAAGCAAGTCACTTGCGTTCGTCACGATGCCATCCGCTTCGCGCGCAGCGCAGGAACCATAATGCCATGATCCTTCAAGAAGGCTCAGGCTTACCATCAGTTGGCTTCCATCGATGCAGGATAGAGACATTCGGGAACTGACGGCGGCGGATGGAATTATACTTCCCGCCAACAACTACGGAGGAACGCCCGTGAAGCTCTCCTTGATCGCCGGAACCGTCGCCATCCTTGCCGTCACGACCGCAGCGTCTCATGCCGCGCCATGTGACACGGGATCGGGCAAGGACAGGGGTGCCAGCGTGGACCCCGGCAGCAAGAACCTCGCAGGCGGTCAGCAGCCCGCGTCGCCTGGTACCGTCGGTGCGATGAACAATGTCGGCGCCAACCAAGGCCTTGGCGAGAAGCAGGGCGCAAGCACGTCCGCGAGCAAGGGAAGCGAGGACCCCGCCAGCAAGAACCTGGCCGGAGGCCAGCAGCCCGCCTCGCCCGGAACGGTCGGAGCCATGAACAACGCCGGTGCGAACCAAGGCATCGGCAAGAAGGACGACGGGTGCTGATCCTATAACCTTCCGTGAGCTTGCCCCGAGGCTCGTTCAGCACTTCCCGCGGCGGGCCTTCATCAAGGGCCTATCTGGGTCCACCGAGGATTGGGCTAGGCTGCGACCGTCGGATGCGGGCATGCAGCGCCCCCGACAGGAAGGACACGGATACCCAAGGACACGAAGTGCTTGGCGGACCCCTTCCGGCAGGCGCCTCGTGGACCATCTCCCCGATCCCCGGTGCCGGGCCTGATGACGCCCCCAAGCTTGGTGTCGGCCTTCTTGCGTAAGGTCGGGCAGGGCGTCTTGCCTGGGTGCGGGTACCCGAACGCTCCCGAGGCACCGGGAAGTGCCACCAGCGTCGTCGATCCCGGCAACGGGCAAGCGAAGCCGGCGCGGGCGACGTCAGGAGGTAACCCTCGCCTTCTCGCCGTGGCCACCGAGCACCTGCATCGTCTCGGCCCTAGGCGCTTGACCGTCGTGGCGGTCGCGAACGAGGCAGGGATGACCCATGCTAACGTCTACCGCTACTTCCCATCCAAGGAGGCCCTCATCGACGCGGTCGCGGAAGGGTGGCTGCGCAACGTCGAGCATGAACTTGCCCGCATCGCCGAAGGGCCGGACCCAGCCGAAGACAAGATCGAGCGCCTGCTGACCTCCCTGGCCGGAATGCAGCGCGAGACGCTGGCCAAGGAGCCGAACCTATTCGCCGTTCACCTCGACGCCATGGTCCGAGCGCGTCCGACCGCGCGGCGGCATCGTATTCGTCTCCGCAGCCTAGTGGAGGGCATCGTCGAGGAGGGCATCGCCACAGGCGCCTTCTCGGCCAGGGACCGGGAACGGGCCATCGCGCACATCTTCGACGCAAGCTATCGCTTCACCCACCCGGCGGCGATCCGAAACGACGCCAGTCTGC
Organism: Methylobacterium sp. FF17; assembly: GCF_025813715.1. Classification (NCBI taxonomy): domain Bacteria; kingdom Pseudomonadati; phylum Pseudomonadota; class Alphaproteobacteria; order Hyphomicrobiales; family Methylobacteriaceae; genus Methylobacterium; species Methylobacterium flocculans. Next base: position 5,488,616 of record NZ_CP107532.1, on the reverse strand, counting down.
CGGCTGACATCGCGGAAGCGCGCCTCGGCGCCGTGATCGCCGCCATCCTGAAGGTTCTGCGAAGCGGCACGCTCTAGGACTTCGACCATCCCGGCGCCAGGAGCTACGTCCTCGAAAGCTTTCGGTAACCTATCCAAGCGAAGGTGCGGATGGCTTTCGGCCGGTATGCGCCCCCGCGCGGTCGACTGCCGCAACCTCGACCCGCCCGGAGCGATCCGTGGCGGGTTTTTGCGGTTCCTCGGGACCGTCCACGATTTGCACCGTACCTCCCAAGGGAAGATCCAAGCGAACGGCAGCATACGAGGACGGCACGAACGGCGGATAGGACTGCCTTAACCATAAGAGTCCTATCGTGGGCGGTGCATGGCTTGCCAGCCATCCTGTTCATGCCTCTGGTAGGTCCACCATGTCCACCAACCTGCCGAACGAGGCCCACCGGCTCGAAGCACCGCGTGTGCCCGACGCGTTCGATATGGCGACCAAAGAACAGTTCGATGCCGTTTGCCAGACGGCATGCGCCCTCTTCGACGTCCCCTTCGCTCGGGTAGCACTACCCCAAGGGGGCGGGCAGTGGTCCAGGGCGGAACGCGGCCCGGATTTCGGGGACATCTCCCTGGAGGTCCCGTTCGGCTCCCATCCTTCGCCGCCCGACGGGCTTCTGGTGGTTGAGGACGCCGGTCGGGATGGGCGGTTGGCCGGCGGCCCCTTGGCGACGGGCGCGCCGCACATCGGCTTCTACGCCGGCGTAGCCGTCGGCTTTGAACCTGACCCTTGGGCCGGCACCCTGTGCATCATCGACACGGTGCCGCGTACGTTCTCCCACGAGCAGCGTCAGCAACTCCGGAACCTCGGCCGGATCGTGTCCGGCCATATCCGCCTGCTTTCGGCGCACCGTGCGAGCGCGGGCGAGGCCGAGGCGCGGCAACGGGCCGAACGCGCGCTGGCCGAAAGCGCATCGGCGACCGATTCCATGCTCCGGGCGCAGCGCATGGCGGAATGCGCGGCGAGCGTCGGCCACTGGCGCATCACCCCGGAGGACAGGCGCATCCTCTGGTCCGAAGGGCTCGCACACATCTTCGGACGCCCCAGGCCCGAGGGCGGCTCGATCCCCCTGGATCGCCACCTCGCCTACTACCATGCCCAGGACAGGGCCGGCGTAGGCGCCCGTATCGAGGCCGCCCTTGCCGGCCAATCTCCGCATGCAGCCGGTTACCAGGGACGTGCCCGCGTCGTGCGCCCCGACGGAACCATCCGCCACGTCCTTGTCCAAGGCGCCCCCGACTACGATCAGACAGGGGCGCTGACCGCGCTGTACGGCGTCATCCTCGACATCACCGACCTTACCGCAAGCGAGGGGCTGGTCCGGGAGGCCAACGCGACCCTCGGCACCACGCTCAGGCAGATGGATCAGGGTCTGATCATGTTCGGCGCCGACGCGCGGGTGAGGTTGTTCAATCCCCGCGCCTCGGAACTCCTGAACCTGCCGGCGTCCGTCCTGCACGAAGGGGCCGCATGCGAGGATATACAAGCATTCCAACGTGACCGCGGTGACCTCCCGCCAACGTTGACCGGCAACGATCAAGCCTCCGCAGACGGCGATAAGCCTGGACATCCATCGCCGACCGAGTGGCAAGGCCCAGGCGGTGCCATCCTCGAAGTGCGACGTGTCGCCCTGCCGGACGGAGGCTGCCTCCTCACCTTCTCGGACATCACCCTCCGCAGGGCGGCGCAGGCGGCCGTGCAGGACTCGGAGCGCAGGTACCGCCTCCTGGCGGAGAATGCGACGGACATCATCGTCTGGTGCGATCTCGACACCACGCGGCGCTACGTGTCGCCTGCCATGAAGACGATCCTTGGCCACGACGCGGATGAATCGGTCGGCACGCGCCCGCTCGACTACGTTCATCCGGAGGACGCTCCGGCCTATCGGGCCATGCTCGACGACCTCACGCAAGGCAAGACGGACCGGGCGCTGACCCGGCAGCGCTATCGCCATCGCGACGGTTCGTGGGTTTGGCTGGAGAACTCCTTCAACCTCATGCGCGATGCCGAGACAGGCAAGCCGACCGGCTACGTCGCGACGCTGCGCGACGTCACCGCCGCCAAGGCGGTGGAGGAGGCGCTCCGGGCCAGCGAGGAACGGCTGGCGCTTGCCCTCGACAGCGGCTCCGACGGGCTCTGGGATTGGGACGTCGCGACGGGGGAGGCTTGGTTCTCGGATCGATGGTACGCAATGCTGGGCTACGCCCGCGGCGACCTGGCGTCGGATCTCTCCTCGTGGACGCGCCTTGCCCACCCAGCCGACGCCGAGGCGGCCACGGAACTGCTGCGCGAGCACCTGAAGGGTCGGACGCCTGCCTACGAGTGCGAGCTCAGGCTCCTAAGGAAGGACGGCGGATACGGCTGGGTCCTCGTGCGCGGCAAGGTCGTCAGGCGAGGCGGCGAGGGCAAGGCGCTTCGCATGGTGGGCACGCAGATCGACGTCGACGCCCGCAAGCGGGCCGAGCTTGCCCTGGCGGAAAGCGAAGCCCGCTACCGTGCCCTGTCCGATGCCCTGCCGCAGATGGTGTGGGTCATGCGCCCGGAAGACGGGTGCGCCACCTACACCAACAAGCCCTTCCGGACGTACTACGGCTCCGCCGGCACCACGCGCCGGGAGCGACTGGACCGGAACCATCCGGACGACGCGGGGCGAATGGAGCGAGCCTGGGACCGCGCCCTCGCCGATGGATGCATGTACGAGGTGGAAGGCCGCCTGAGACGTCGCGATGGGGCCTACCGTTGGCACAAGGTCCTGATGCTTCCTATCCAGCAGCGGCAAGGCATCTCGGGCTGGATCGGGACGGCGCTCGACATCCACGACAGCGTCGAGGCGCGGCACCGGCTTGAGGAGACGGCAGGTCTCCTGCGCCTCGCCCAGGAGGCTGCGGGCGCCTCCGTCTGGGAGTGGGACCTGACGACCGGCCTGGTCCGCCTGTCGAGCCATAATCCCGGCATGCACGGCTTGTTGGCGCCGGCGAGCGCAGGGCAGCACACCGCCATCGAGCTGAGCGCGGAGGAGTGGGACTTCGTGGTGCATCCCGATGACCTGGATTTCGCGAAAGCCGCCGTCGAGCGTGCCATCGACACGCGCACCACCTACGTCGCCGAGTTCAGGGTCCGCGCTTCCGATGCGGGTGGATTCCGGTGGGCCCAGAGCTTCGGAAGGATCGTCTACGACGAGGTGAGCGACAGGCCCGTCCGAATCGTGGGACTGACCCTGGACATCACCGACCGGAAGCGGACCGAGCAAAGGCTTGTCCATCTCGCCCGTCACGACCCGCTGACGGACCTGCCGAACCGCTCCCTGTTCCGGGAGCGCTTCGAGCAGGATCTCTCGGAGGCCCGGCGCGAGGGCAAGAGGCTCGCGCTGTTCTACCTGGACCTCGACCGCTTCAAGCAGGTCAACGACGAGCTCGGTCATCATGCCGGGGACGCACTGCTCGTCGAGGTGTCGACACGTCTGAGGGCAACGCTGCGCGCCGAGGACACGCTGGCCAGGTTGGGCGGCGACGAGTTCGCCGTCCTGCGAACCAACCTACGCAGCCGAAAGGACGCGGCCATGCTCGCCGAAAGCCTGATCGCGGCGGTCGGGCGGCCTTTCGTCTTCGAGGAGCGGGAAATCGCGGTCGGCCTCAGCATCGGCATCACCCTGATGCCTGACGACGGTCTCGATCACGACGCCGTGTTCAGGCGTGCGGACGCATCGCTGTACACCGCGAAGGCCGCGGGCCGGAACACCTTCCGGTTCCATGACGCCGACAAGGAGAGGGTTGCCTGACCCCATCGTAGGCCGCGGCCTCGGGAGCGGATGGGTTCGAACTTCGGCTTCCCCTTTCGAGATGTCTTCGCCTACCGGGGAGGGGAACGCTCTTCCAAAGCCGGAGCGGCTGGCTTGTTCGATGATGGGATTGCCATGTTCGACGACCCGGCACGGAGCGGAACGTACCGGCATCGGGCGACGGGATCCGAGCGGGTCACCCTGCCGGATGGCCCGTCCTCAGGTGCGGAGGCGGTCAGGTCGCCATCGTCGCGCGACCGGCATCCGGGGCCGACCGGTGGCTGTCATCCGGTTCCACTCGGCCGCCGGGGTGGCATGCCCGCCGACCCCGGCCGTGGCATCGGCCCGTACGGGGGATCTGAGACGAGCACGGGCTGAGGTCGAAAGGGGGGGCACCGTGCATTCGACCATCCTGAGGGCGAGCGTCCGCGTGGACCGGGGGGTCCGAGACAGCCGTGTCCCTGCCCGCCGCTCGCGCAGGCAACGCCGCCGAAACCGCTGATCGGGTCGTGCTTGCGGCTAGGACGTCGTCCCGGAGAGAGGGATGGCGACGTCGACCCTCAGGCCATCCGGATCGAAGGCGATGTCCACCTTCGCGCCGATCTGCTGGGTGAGCACACGGTTGAGGAGTTGCGAGCCGAACCCCTCCCGCGTTGGCAAGGCGACCGGAGGGCCGTCGTGCTCGTTCCAGGTCCAATGCAACATCGGGCCGCTCGGGCCTTCCTCGACCGACCAATCGAGCTCCAGGCAACCATCCGGATCGGCCAGGGCGCCGTGGAGTACGGCGTTCATGGCGAGCTCGTGCAGCGCCATGCCGACCGGCACGGCCAACTCCGACGGGAGGAGCACGTGGGGGCCGCGCATCGTCACGCGCCGGCGTCCCGCCTCGTCGTAGGCCTTGAGTTCAGCGGTCAGCAGATCCTGGAACGCCACGGCCTGGGTGCGGTCCTCCGTGATGAGCGCATGCGTCTTGGCGAGCGAGGCGATGCGACCGGTGAACGCCTGACGGAACTCCGCCAGCCCGAGGGACGAGCGCAGGCTGGCGTTGAGAACCGCCTGGACGGTGGCGAGCGTGTTCTTCACGCGATGGTGGAGCTCGCGCACAAGCAGGTTCTGGCGGTCCTCCGCCGCATGCCGCTCGGTGATGTCGCGCTGGGCGGAAACCCAGCGCACGATGCGGCCTTCCGCGTCCCGCACCGGCGTGATGAGCCACTCGACCATGTAGGTCGAACCGTCCTTGCGGTAGTTGAGCGCCTCGCCCTGGAACGGCTCGCCTGCCGCGAGCGCCCCGTGCATGCGGTTGAGGACGGCCCGGTCGGTCCGGGGTCCCTGAAGGATGCGCGGCGTGCGGCCCAGGACCTCGGACGCCCGGTAGCCGGTCATGCGCGAGAAGGCAGGGTTGGCATACTCGATGCGCGGGCCCGGCTCGTCGAGCTCGGCCGAGGTGATCAGGATGGCCTCGCCGGAGGCCTCGATGGCGGCGAGGAGGACCTCCAGGTCCGGACGGGGCGGTCCCGCGTCTTCGTGCTCCACCAAGTCCACCCCCGTGTCGGCCCGCCGCCCGGGGGCCTGCCGTTCAACCGACGAGCGGGGCGTCGGTTGCCAAGACGCGTGACCAAAGCTGGGGACCGCCAAGGTCCGGGCGCGTTGTCACCCGCGGCGTAGGTTCGGCGTCGGCCAGGGAGCATCGAGCATGGAACAGGGTGTCGCGACGGCCGTCCTCTGCATCGTCGGCGGGGGCGTGGCCGCCCAGGTGCTCGCCGCGCGCCTTCGGATACCCGCCATCGTCCTCTTGCTCGGCCTCGGGTTCCTCGTCGGACCGATCCTCGGGTTCCTGCATCCGACCCAATCGTTCGGGCCTAACCTGCGGGCCCTGATCGGCCTCGCCGTCGCCATCGTGGTGTTCGAGGGCGGCCTGGCACTCGATCTCCGCGAGCTCCGGGCCGCCGGCGGAGGCGTGCTGCGGCTCACCGCCATCGCGCTGCCCATCAACTTCGTGCTGGGCACCCTCGCCGCGCACCTCATCGGCGGGATGCTGTGGGGGCCGTCCGCCGTGTTCGGCGCGATCCTGGTGGTGACCGGTCCCACGGTCATCCTGCCCCTCTTGCGCCATGCCAAGCTGGAACGGCGCTCGGCCTCGTTCCTGAAGTGGGAGGCCATCGTCAACGACCCTATCGGCGCGATCCTGACCGCCATCGTCATCGAGATCCTGGTCGGCTTCCCGCACCGGTCGGGCGAGGAAGCGATGACCGGCATCGCGCTCCGCCTGGCGGAAGGCGCAGGAGCGGCGACGGTGCTCGGGGTCGGGTCGGCTTTCCTGGTTGCCTGGGCGTTCCGGCGCGACCTCGTGCCCGAGACGCTGAAGACGCCCTCGCTCCTTGCGCTGGCGCTCGTCGCCTACGCGGCCCCGAACCTCCTGATGCACGAGGCCGGCCTCATCGGCGCGACCGCGTTCGGGGTCGCGCTCGCCAACCTCCACGTGCCCGGCATCGCGGAGCTGAGGCGGTTCAAGGAAGCCCTCGTCGTCCTGCTGGTGTCCTGCCTTTTCGTCGTGCTCACGGCCGACCTCGACCTCGCGGTCCTGGGCAAGCTCTCCCTTCCCATCCTGGCGCTGACGGCCGCGACGCTGTTCCTGGTACGACCCGCCGCGATCTGGCTGGCCACCTGGCGCAGCGACCTGACGTGGCGCGAGCGCCTGTTCGTCGGCTGGATCGGGCCGCGCGGCATCGTGGCGGCCGCGGTCGCCGGACTTGCAGGCCCGAGGCTGAGCGAGGCGGGGTTCGCCGGGGGCGACCTGATCCAGCCCACGGTGTTCGCCGTCATCGTCGCGACGGTGCTCGCCCATGGCTTCACGCTCGGACCGCTGGCGCGTCGGCTCCGGCTCTCGGTGGCCGCGGACGCCGAGCGCCTGGCCATCGTCGGCGCCTCGCCCTGGTCGACCGCGCTCGCCCTGGCCTTGCATGGGGCGGGCGTTCCGGTTCTACTGATCGACACCTATCCCGGCGCCCTGCAGGCCGCCCACGTCGGGGGCGTACCGACGTTGCAGGCCGAACTGCTCTCGCGACATGCCGAGGAGGGCTTGGCGGACCAGCCGCCGGACTACCTGCTCGCGGCCACCCGCGACGAGCTCTACAACGCACTCGTCTGCACGCGGCTCGCACCGGAGCTCGGCCGGGAGCGGGTCTACCAGCTCGCGCCGTCGGCCGATCACCTGCTGCACGCCGAGACCGGCGTCAGCCGGGACCTGCGCGGCAAGGTGCTGGGTGGCGGCGACCTCGACTTCCAAAGCCTCAGCGAACGGCACGCGGCCGGTTGGCGGTTCGAGGTGGTGGCGGGCGGCGCCGCGACAACCCACGGCGTGCCGTGCCTGCTGGTGATTGGGTCGGACGGCAGCCTCGGCTTTCCGTCGCCCGAACACGGGATCATCGAACCCACCGCGGGCGACAGGCTGTTGCTGCTCCGCCCGCCGCAGGAGGCACAGCGCACGCCGAGCCGCTCGGTCGCGCTCACGGGCGCGAGCTGAACCCGAGGCCGGATTCGATGACGCGGGCCGACTTCTTGACGCGGTCCGACGCGGATGCAACGTCCAGGGAAAGCCGGCCCTGCCGATGTCCTGCCCACTTGCAGACACGAGACGAGGATCGGGCGCTTCACCTTGGGGGTGCATGAATGTCAAGCAGCGGCAACGGCGGCGGGAACGACGACACACCGTTGAGGCCTGCGGCCAGACCCGTCCCCGTCGCTCCGGGACCGGGCGGAACCGGCGGGGGCGGGGGTGCCCCTGCGGGCACTCCCTGCAACATCGTCGAGCGGACGAAGGTGAACTCCCCCGACCCGACGGTCAGGTCCACGCTCCGGAACGGGGACATCCTAAGCCTGGAATACGATCCGGGGCCGCCCAAGAGGCTGCTTATCCGCACCGCTGCGGGCGCGATCCTCGGGTCGATCACCTCGCCGTCGATGCCGCAGCTGATCCAGTGCATCGGGGCCGGCTTCCAATACGACGTCGTGATCCTGAGCATCCTCGGAGGACTCATCGACGTGCAGGTCCAACCCCGATGACGAAGCTGACCATCGTGGGCGGCGTCTACCGCGAGCGCTGTTCCTGGCCGGAATGGGATCAGGTCTTCGGGTCCGGAGGGCGAGCCGCCGCAGCCCTGGGCGGCATCGTGACCGACCTTGAACTCGTGACGTACGCCGAACCCGGCTTACGAAGCCACTTCCTACAATACGCGGAACTTTACGGTTTCGCCCTCCGGACACAGGAGGCGTCGCAGCGGATCTCGTTCGACTACGTCCATCCCATGTCCATGCCCGTGATCAGGCCCTCGCCCGTGCGGATCGGCCGTCTTGCACCCCTTGAGGTCGACGGCGACGTCGTCCTCCGCTTCGGGATGATGGAGACTACGGCCAAGGTGTCCGCCGATTGCTGCGTCTACGATCCCCAATCGGCCTTCGCACCCGAGGCGTTCTCCGCGAACGGAAGCACCGCACGCCGGCTCGCGGTAGTTGCCAACCGCGGAGAGATCCTTGGCATGGCGGGCGGAGCGGATACGGAGACGGCGGCGCGCCGGATCCTGGCCACCGAGGGCGCCGAGGTCGTGGTCGTCAAGTGCGGAGCGGACGGCGCGTTGGTGGTGACCGCCGACGGAGCCACCCGGGTCAGCGCCTATCGCTCCGAGCAAGCCTTCACCATAGGTAGCGGGGACGTGTTCGCCGCGACCTTCGCGGCGTGCTGGGGCGTCCGCGGCATGGATCCGAACACGTCCGCACGCATCGCCTCGGTGGCGGTCTCCGAGTACGTATCCAGCCGAAGCCTTCCGATCCGGGATCCGGGCCTCCTGACTGGTGCGAGCCCACCTCCGTTGGTGGCCAAGCCTGGCGAGGTTTACCTGGCGGGCCCCTTCTTCACGATGGCGCAGCGGTGGCAAGTCGACGAGGCACGTCGATGCCTTGCGGAAGTCGGGATGAGCGTGTTCTCGCCGTTCCACGACATAGGCCCCGGGTTGGCGGGGGACGTCGCCCCAGCCGACATCGAGGCGATCAGGCGCTGCGATGCCGTCTTCGCGATCCTGGACGGCCTCGATAGCGGAACCATGTTCGAGGTCGGGTTCGCCAGGGCCATCGACAAGCCCGTCTACGCCTTCGCCCAGGCCGTCAAGGACGAGGACCTGAAGATGGTCGTGGGGTCGGGATGCCTGGTGCACGACGACTTCGTGACGGCCATCCATCATCTGGCTTGGCGGCCGTGAGCGCGGCATTGCTCCTGTCCGGCGGCATGGACTCCGTCGCCATCGCGTATTGGAAGCGTCCCGAGTTCGCGGTCACCATCGATTACGGCCAGCTTGCGGCCCCTGCGGAAGTGCGGGCGGCCACGGCGGTCTGCGAGATGCTGGGCATCGCGCACCGCGTCGTCCGTGCGAACCTGGCGGCCCTCGGCAGCGGCGACATGGCGGGCCGCCCAAAGATCGGCGTGGCCCCGCTTTCCGAGTGGTGGCCATACCGGAACCAGATGGTCGTGACCCTGGCCGCGATGGCTGTCATCCCGCTCGGCGTCACCCGCCTGATGATCGGGACGTTGGGTACGGACGGCGAGCACGTCGACGGGCAACCCGCTTTCATCGAGCGCCTCGACGGCCTCCTTCGCATGCAGGAAGGCGGCATGTCACTCGAAGCCCCTGCCATCGGAATGAGCGCGGCCGAGCTCGTCCGGCGGGCGGGGGTACCCATCGATGTCCTGGCGTGGTCGCATTCCTGCCATCGCTCCGATTACGCCTGCGGTGAATGCGGAGGCTGTCGAAAGCACTACCGGACCATGGAAGCCATCGGTGCAGGTCCTTACTGACCGATGCTCGACAGCAGCTCGAACGGATCGTCCGACCGGTGCCGTGGATCACCTGCATGCATCCGGGGTGCGCCGGGCGAGGGCGGCGGGGCGGTTTCCATGAGCCAGGGATGCCCGCCGTGACGAACAGCCGGCTCTCCCGACAGGGCGATGTGCGGCCGCGCGGATCCATGCTCCCCTTCGACACGGTGACGTGGCCGGTCACGCGGTCCTTCGGGCTCGGGAACGTCGTGCCGCCGATGCCCTCGAACTTCATGGAAGTGCTGGAGACGCGATCCTCGGAGCGGCACCTCTCCCGCGCTCCGCTGAGGGAAGTGGCGAACCTCCTGCTCGTCGCCGCGGCGGCACGGCATGCATGGGGAGTGTCGCCGCGACGCTCCTTGCGTCCCTCCCATTCGGCCGGCGCGATCCATCCCCTCTCGGTCCTCGTAGTCAGGAGCGGGCCGAAGCCCCGCATACTGAGGCTCGATCCCTTTGCCGCCCGCATCGAATTCCTGCGCCCCGAGCGCCCGAAGCGTTTGGTGGACTTGGTGGACGCAGCGAGCCGCATCGTTCCGTCCGCGGCCGCGGATATCCTGGTCCTCGCGGCCGATCCTGCCGTACCGAACGCGATCTACGAGGAAGCCGTCTCCCTCGTCTGGCGGGACGCGGGAGCCCTCATGCAGACGATACACCTCTGCGCAACCGCGTTCCGCCTGGGCCTCTGTCCGATGGGCATCCTCGGGCATGAGGCGTTGGAAGCGGTCTTCGGTGATAGCACGGCGCTTTTCGCAGCGGGATCCGCCGTCGTCGGACGCCCGATCACGCATCCCTGAGATGGGAGCCCACGTCCTCGCATCGAGTCCTCATTCCCGTATGGGAAAGCTCAGACCTTGAGGCCAGGGTACGCGACGGTCAGGCGTAGCGGAGCAGCCGCATGTATTGCCACACAAGCGCGTCGAGCAGCGAGGCCGGTGCATTCACCGCCGACGCGAAGCGGATGAATCGGCCTTCCATGGCCAGGTAGTCCCGCTGCGGCGTCTCATGCGCGGCGAAGAGCCCGAGCATCTGCCCGGCGCGAAGGATGTGGACGTCGAGCACGGCGACGTCATCGGACCCTCGGTGGTTCCGGACGATCCACGAGGCGGTCTTCGGGCCGATGCCAGGCAGGGCCATCAAGGCCTTACGAAGTTCGATATCGCCCAGGTCTTCCTCGTCGATACGGCCCAGGCCGTCGAGGCAACCAGCCAGGTAGACGGCCTTCTGACGGGGAAACCTGTAGTGCATCGGCCTTCCGCCGACCGAAAAGGGTTCCGCCAAGTGCCGCTCGATCTCCGCGGCTCCGGCCGAACCGTTCAGCAACGCCCTGTCGCGAAGCCTCCGGAAGGCAGCCAGCCCAAGCTCCGCCTTCATCCCATAACCGCCAAGGAGGCAGGCCGTGGTCTCCTCGGCCAAGGACCGCCCCAGCCTGAGCGAGCGGAATTGGCCATGCAGGGACGCCTGCCACGCCTGCCCGCACCAGTAGGCGGCCGTGAACAGCGCATCGAAGGCCCCCCACCGGATGCCCGGCATGATGAGTTCGCTGCAGGGCGGCATCTCCAGGCGATGGGTCCGGTCCCCCACGACGGTGAACATCGTCTGCATCGGCGTCGCTCCGTTGCCTTGTAACCCTGGATATGCATTTTATGCGTTATGAGGAAAGACACAAGCGTCGACGCGCTCCTGAATCAGCTGAATTCGTTGGCGGAACGGGACGATTGGACTCAGTCGGAGATGGCGGAGCGACTGGGCATCTCCCAAGGACAGCTATCGAAGGTCCTTCGTGGTCGGCATCGTCCGGGGCGTCGCCTGACAGCGGCGATTGGCAAGCTGATACTTTCCGATGAGCAGCCGTTCGACGCTTGGTTAAGCTCCGTTTCCACGGCTGCCAGGACGTCCGCCGACTTCCGCGCAGCGATTGATGCCATGCTACGGGTTATGCGTTCTCATGCGCTTAACGCGGCGGAGGGAGACCGAAGGGACTGAAAAGGACGCGGGCTCGGATCCTTTGCCCTGGTTCGGGGGCCTGTGGGTGCAGGGCCAAGTTGGAGCGCAGCAGGGGACCGGCAACAGCGTGGAACCAGCGGCGCAACCTTCGCCCCGAGGATGTTGAACTCCACATCACGCTCCACCGTCATCCCGTTCGGGTGACGCCCGCATGACCATAGTCGCCGGAACGCCGGTGTTGACTTGGGCCGTCAGTGAGTGGTGCCGAACGCCAGCGGCGCAACGAACCGCAGGGCGCCCGCCATTCCGAGTTGTCGCGCCTCATTCCCGACGAAGGCGGAACGATGCTGGGACGAGACGGCCCAGGCGTCGAGGAATCGGGCCAGGTGGGGGCGCTCGGAACCTTCCCGCCGCAGGTAGCTCATGAGGTCGGAGACGGCGCGGTCGTGGGCCTCGGCGTTGATCCTCCCCGTGAGGAAGCACCAGCGGAAGTAGAGCGCGACGAGATTCAGGGTATCCGTCTCGCAGTAGGCGCGGACGCGCCCGATCTCCCCCGCCTCCACCATGGCGGCGACGTTGGACCCGTGCTCGCCCAGCTTCCCCGGCATCCCGATCAGCGCGGCGCCCTCGTCCAGGGTCAGCTTGGAAGAGCTTCCGAAATCGGCCATGGCCTCCATGACGTCCGCGTGCCAATCCAGGGCGTAACGGTACCCGTAGCCGCTCCACTTGGTCCCCCTGCGGAACCAAGCCGGCGTGCCGATGCCGTGCCGCATGGACCTCATGAGCAGCGTCGGGATGTCGAAGCCGCGCCCGTTCCACGTGACCACACGGAACCGGCCGCCCTCGAAATATTTCCAGAACGCACGCAGGAGACGCTCCTCGCACCACCCTGCGTCTCCGCCGCTGCGGCAGGACCGGATGCGGTATTCCTCAGTCCCGTCGCAGCCGTTCCTGTGGATGCTTGCCTCGACGAAGGAGATCGCGACGACGCGGTGCCAAGCCGGCTTCGGGAACCTGTCCGCGGGCCAGTCCGGTGGCAGCAGCTCGGCATCGACGACGGTCTCGATGTCGAGCGCAAGCAGGGCATCGTGCGGAGCCGACCCATCGGCGCGCTTGGTACCCGCGGCCGGTTCGTCGCCGTGCCTCGGGAGGTCCATGCGCTCCGGCGCCGCGCGGTCGAACAGCGTGGGTCCGCCGGGCAGGGGTCCGTGGCGCAGCCGGGCATGCCCGGTCCTGATGCGTCCGGCGCCGCGCGCGATTGCGTGTGACGACATCTCGATCTCCTCCTGGCCTGCCATGGGAAATCCGGGATCCGGTCCCGGAGCGTTCGTTCACTTGGAAGGTGGCTGCACCGCACCGCGCCCCGGGGGCCTCGGGCGACCGGGCTTGCGTCCGCCGGACGGCCGGGCGGGGCCCGCGAAAAGGTCCCGTACCTCGGCGTTCCCCAGGTGGCCCGAACGGAACAGGGCTTCCGCGATGCGTTCCAGCGCGTGGCGTTCCGTCCGCATCAGGTCCATGGCGCGCTCGTAGGAACGGTCCAGCCTGCCTTGGATCGGGCGGAGCAGCCAGGGCATCCTGGCTACGTCGACCTCGCCGTCGGGCCCGAGGCTGACGAGGGGGAACTCCGAGGAGAACCCCAGCCGGGCCTCCATCAGGGCCGCGCACCGCGTCGCCTCGGCAAGGTCGCCGGCGGCCCCGGCCGACACCTCGCCGAGCATCACGGCCTCCGCCGCACGGCCCGCGAGGGCAAGGAGGAGGAAGCCCTCGAAATCGGACTCGGTCTGGCTGAACGATGCCGCGTCAAGGCTGATCACGGACAGGCCGCCCGAGGCCTGGACCGAAAGCGCGACCTCGTCGAGGTTCCCCCCCGCCAGGGCCGCGACGGCATGGCCGGCCTCGTGCACGGACGCCCGAAGGCGCATCGCCTCGCCGAGCTGCGGCGTGCCGTCGGCGGCGGCGAGATCCTCCACGGTCAGCGCCGCGCCGTTCCGCCGCCGGGCGACGCCGCGCGCGCGCCTGACGAGGGCCTCGACATCCGCCCCGGTCGAGCCTCGCAGGCGCAGGGCGAGGGGCCGCAGGTCGACGTCCGGCAAGTCACCGCCGAGGTAGTGACGCAGGATTCCCTGGAGGTCCTCCAGGTCCGGCGGGTCGATCCGGATGTGCCGGTCCAGCCGGCCGGCACGAAGGATCGCGGGATCGATGCGGCCCGGATGGTTCGTCGCGCCGATGACGACGACGCCCTCGCGGGACACCGCCCCGTCGAGGTGCTCCAGCAAGGCATTGACGACCTGGCTGCTGTAATCCCTGTGATGCTCTGGGAAATTATTCCTGCTACCGAAGCTGTCGAGCTCGTCCACGAGGACGATGCACGGCGCCCGGCGCGCCTTCTCGAAGAAGGCCTTCATGGCGGCGAGCGTATGGCCGAGATGGCCGTCCCGCTCCGCCTGCCATTGGCCCAGGGACCCGGCCAGAAGCGGCAATCCCGCACTCCTGGCGAGCGCCAGGGCGAACCGGGTCTTTCCGCAACCGGGGGGACCGAAGAGGAGGAGGGCCGTCTCGCAATCCGAGAACCGGATCCTCTTGTTCCTCCAAAGACGGAGATCCTCCACGAGGGCGAGGCCGAACGTCCGCGCCTCGCCATACCCGTGCATGTCCTCCAACCGCGGTCCTGCGCAGAGGTCGGAGGTTCCGGAGCTTACGAGCGACTCCAGCCGGTCCAACGCGCCCGCGGCCCCTCGGTCGGCATGAACGGCCAGGCGAAGGTCCGTCGGGGTGCATGCCTCGGCGAGGGGACCGGCCAGCTCCCTGTCGGGGATCTCCCCGGTGACGGCCTCGACGACGAGGCCGACGGCGGAGGGATCGAGGGGGAGGACGTCGACCCGGTGCTCGGCCGCGCGCACGAGGTCCCGCGGCAGGGTGCGGTTCGGGTCGACGGCGATGCCGATGACGGCATGCCGCGATTGCGCGGCCTCTCCGACGGCGTCGTTGCCCTTGTCGGGCCGATGGCTGGTCGACGAGCCGTCGCGTGCGAACAGCATCGCCTCGCGCCGTGTCGTGCCGCCGTGGTCGAGGCGCGAGACATCGCCGTTCCCCACCCTGCATGCGGCGCCGAGCGCGCAGACCTTGACGGCATGCTCGACGGCCGCGACCCACTCTCCGGAGGGAACCGCGATGGTCACGAGGGGGGCGCCGCGCCGCAACGCACGCAGGAGGCCGGGCTCCGCCTCGATGGCCCGCGCCAGCATCACCGCCGCGGCCACGGTCCCGGCCGACAGGGTCGGTGGCGCGTCGGTCCCGGGATGTCCCGGCATGCCCTGCATCCCGTCGATGTCCTCGTCCGCGGCCAGGACGACGAACTCGCGTTCGTCGGTCGACTCACGGCGGAGAAGGTCGATGAAGGTGCGCGCGAGGCCGTCTTTGGTGATGCCGCTCATCGTGGTCCCCCTTCGTGTAGGCCCCGTCCCGGAGGGGCGCCGTTTCGTGCTGTCCGACCCGATCAAACGGGGGCCCCCGGGCGGAAGGCCGCTTCCGTCCCCGTCCGGCGCCGCGGCGATGCGTGCAGGTTTCCCCATCGCGCCGACAGGCCGCCGAGCGTCCTTCCCGCAGCGTCGAGCCGGCCGAAGGTCCGCAGCGCGTGCGCGATGACGACGGCGGCGGTCGGGTCGCCTCGGAGGGCGAGGATGACGAGGTTGCCGAGGATCAGGTCGGTCAACGGTGTCCACGCCTTGCGCCGGTGGAGGTGGTCGATGGCGATGGCGGCCGCCGCGGCGGCATCCCCCGCCCGCGCTGCCCGCCAGCGCCGTTCGTGGAGGATCTCCGTGCCGGCGACGGTCCTGGCCAGCCGCAGGACCTCGGCGGGCGAGATCCGCGCCGGGTCCCGGGTTCGCCAGAGCGCCAGGGGGCAAACGGCCTCCAACCTCCGTGTCCGGCGGCCCCGGCGTCGCGCGACGTGACTGCGACCGCGACGGCGCTTGGCCGCCGGGGAAGTGACCTTGCCTTGGTGGGTTCCCATGAGACCTCGCTCACTCTGAAGGGACCGGCACGCCCAGGGGCAGCCATGGGGGCCGGTTCGGCAGGGGTGGAGTCGGCGGTCGCCTCAGGCGACGACGACGAGGGCGGGATCGAAGCCCGGCACACGCGCATCCCCACGGGGGTTGGCGACGATCCGCGTCCGGCCGAGCCTGTAGTCCACGGGCCCCGGGGTGATCCCATGCACCCAGAGGCAGGGCGCCCCCCAGGCCTGCATCACGGCGTCTAGGTCGGAGGCCAGGGACGCGGCGACCCACCCGTCGCAGAGCCAGCCGGACCAATCCTCGGGCAGCGAGCGCCGCGAGGGTGCATGGCAGGTCAGCACCACGGCCCGGTCGCCCGGCATGACACCCTCGACGAGCGCCCTGGGCGGCGCCGGATACCCGAGCGATTGGTAGGCGATGGTCGTGAGGGCATCCTCGACGTAGGCGCGCGACCGGGCGTGGACCGCCAGCGCATCGAGAGGCGACCAGGGTCGGCCGCGCCGCAGCAGGATCCGGTCGCAATCCGGCGCGGCGTGCCTGGCGCCGACACGAGCGAGCTTGCCTTGGAAGGCGCCTTCGAGGGACCAGTCCGTCCAGAGGGTCGCGCCGACCACGTGCACGCCGCGGCCGTCCGGCCCCTCAAGCCGGACGGTCTCGTCGGAGAGCAGGTGGATGCCGAGCTCGACGGCGCGCCGCCGTCCCTTGGCGAGGGCCTCGACCAGGGGGATCTCCGACCAATATTCGAGGTTCCCGGGCACCATGACGACCGGACGGCGTCCTTGGCGGCCGCCAAGCGCGGCCGCCAGCCATCCTAGCGAGGCCTCCAGGCCGGCGCAGATGCCACCGGCCACGAGGAGGGCATCGAAGTCCGGCAGGGGATCGGGCAGGGAGAACGCGGGGTTCAGGTCCGCCCGGACATCCGACAGGATCCACAACCGCATGCCGAGAGGATGCTCGACCTTGCCCGTCGCGTCGGGGAAGGCCGCGCCCTCGTGCGACCGCGATCCGGCGCTTCCCCAGGACCTTGGAAGGCGCCGGGACGGGCAGGGGCTCCGCCTCTGCGACGGCACGCCTGGCGCCGGCAAGGGGACCTTCCGATCAAGCTTGGCCAAGCGGCTCATTGGGGGCGCCCCTCCAGTTCCCGGTCCCTGACACGGACGATGGCCTCGACGGCACGGCGGAGGCGACGGACCGAGCCTCCGCTCCAGCGGTGCCGCAGGGCGCGCAACTCGGTCGCGTCGGGCGGCGGCAGGAAGGCGGGGTCGAGGCCACGCTCGCGTGCGATGTCGGCGAGCAAGGCGACGGACAGCGCCTCCACGTGCTCCCGGCCGGGCGCGGGAAACGCCACGACGCGCAGCCGGTCGAGCAGGGGTCCGGGCAACTTCCCGGCATCGTTGGCCGTGCAGACGAAGGACACCCAGGAGAGATCGAGGTCGGTCTGCAGGCACGGATCCGGGAACCGGGCCGCGTTCTCGGGTTCGAGCGTCTGGAGCATGGAATCCCAGATGCGTCCGTATTCCGAGCGCGTCGGGGCCTTGTCGACCTCGTCGACCAGCACGAGGGGATTGGCTTGGGCATGCCGGGCGCAGGCCATGAAGGCGCGGCACGGCTCGGCACTCCACCACCTGCGTTCGGTGCCTCCGAAGGAGGCCCCCGAATCGTTGGTGGCATCCACGCGGAACACGCCGACGCCGAGCGCCTCGCCCAGCCTGCGCACGAAGCGAGACTTACCGGACCCCGGGGGCCCGACCACGACAAGCGGGGGCAGGCGCACGAACTCCTTGCCGACGAGCTCGCCCAGGATGGCGTCGACCGCCCGCCCGGCTTGGCAGAACTCGGCGAGCAGGCGCTCGCGCACCGCGGGCAGGGAAGGCGTGGGGACGAGGCGGAGAGCCTTGCCGATGGCATGCTCGAAGCCGCGCGCCACGTCCCGGCCCTTCCCCGTCCCGGTGGCCGGGCCCGCCGGACAGACGAGCACGTGCCCCGGCCGGACCGCATCCTCCCGTCCCTTCGGCTCCTCCGACACCGCCCTGGCGGGCTTCGGAGGCTGCGGCAGCCTCCTACGGGCCGCATCCTTGCCCGACCGGGCCGCGGCATGCCGCTCCAGGGGCTGCACGGCCTGCTGGCCGACGGCCCGCGCGTGGGCAGCCAAGGTGTCGTCGGCGAGGAAGTCGAGGGTCTGGCCGACGCTGATGGCCGACAGCCCGACCGCCACCGTCCGGGCTTCCGCCTTGAGGTCCTGGAACGCCTGGCCGAGCGCGGCACGCCAGGCGGCGACGGCCGTGTCCACGCCGCGCGGGTCGAGCTCGTCGGCGGGGAACGGGTCGGGAAGCCCGAGGTCAACATAATCGACCTCCCGGTCGCCTTGCGCGGTCGCCGTGACCAGCGCGAGCTGATGCAGGGCGGCTGCGACCTCCTCCAGGCGTTCGAGGTCGTTCCACGCGGCCGCGGCGACACGGGAAGCGAGCGGCTGCACGAGGGCGGACGCGCCGAGCAGTAGGGACGCATCGACGATGTCGCGCATGGTCCGGTCGTCGGTCCTCGCGCAATAGGCGTCGAGGGTCGCGAGGCCACCGGCCAGGATCGTTCCCGGCTCGGTCGGGCGCTCCCGGGACCCGGCGCGCCGGAGGACGTCCCTGCACCGGGACACCATCCCGCCCGTGCGTCGCGGGACGCCGTGAAGGAACGGCACGGTGTAGGGGTTGGCGAGCCATGTCCCGACGAGCGCGCCGAGCGCGGGCTCGATGGCGCCGGCATCGGCCGCGAGCTGCCGCGGGAGCGCGCCGTAGCGCACCGCGTTGTCGAGGCCCGCGCGAAGGACGCGCGGGAACAGCCTCAGCACGACGGCGCGCGCGGTCGATGCGGGAATTCTCGCCATCTGCCTCCAGGGGTCGGGGTCGGGATCGGACGGTCGGGCTTCGGACGCCCTCGCGTCACCGTGCCGGCGAATGGGGTCCGCACGAGTGCGGGACCGGGCGGCGCGGTCCTCAGACCTCGACGACGAGGGCGGGATCGAACGCCGGGTTCTCGCCGCGATACCCCTTCGGGTTGCACAGCACGCGCGTCGCGCCGATGAGGAAGTCCATGGAGGTATGGGTGTGCCCGTGCACCCAGAGCGCTGGCTGGAACCGTTCGATGAGGGGGTCGAGACGCGAGGCGAAGCAGGGGTTGAGCGGGGCGGCCCTGTACCTCGGCGCGACGCATCGGGCGCTCGGCGCGTGGTGGGTGACCACGACCCGCGGACGGCGCTCGCCGCCGACGACCAGGGGCTGCGACAGCTCGCGTTCGAGGTGCCGGCGCGAGCCGAGATGGATGCCGAGCGCGTCCTCGGGCCGGAAATCCCGGGGCCCGCCGCCCGTGTCGGTCGAGATCAGGCGGTGGTCGTTCATGCCGTGGCGCGCATCGTCCATGGATGCTCCACGGTAATCGCGTCCGTCGAGCTCGTAGTCGGTCCAAAGCGTGCAGCCGGTGAAGTCCACGCCGCCGACGGCGACGGTGTCGTTCTCCAGGAGGTGGACGCCGAGGTCCTTGGCGGTCCTTCTCCCCGAGGCGAGCTCCGCCTCGAAGCGACGCCGGTAGAACTCGTGGTTCCCCGCCACGAGGACGGCATCCATGTGCGGGAGGATCGCGTCGGCGACCCAGGCGACGCTCTCGACGAGGCCCTCGCAGACGTCGCCCGCGACGACCGCGACGTCGGCGTCCGGGATGGCCGGGGGCGTCCACGGGACGCCGACGTCGCGGTGAAGGTCGGAAAGGATCCAGATCCGCATGGGTCGAGCCTCCTCTGGTCATCGGGTGGACTTGGTGGCTGTCTGCGGCGCGCCGCCGCTCGGCCGGGGACCGGCGCGCCGGAGGCGACGCCTCGCGCACGTCCCTCGGACGGGACATGGATTCCGGATGGCGGAGGTCAGGGCCGCAAGGCGGGGCGGCTCCGGATCGCGCCTCGGCTTCCGGTCCGCGGTATTCCCCCGACCCCGTCCATCGCGGGCCTAGTGCAGGGGAGTTGCCGTGTCGTCGGCTTGCCGGCCGAGCGCGTAGGTGCGCGAGAGCGTCCTGGCGAACGAGACGCCGTCCGTCGCGTAGAGCGCCGAGGTGGTCACGCGCCGGCCGTCGGGGATGTTGGGGTGGCCGTACACGCGGCCGGTAAGGATGCGCACGGGCGCCGTTCCCACGCTCCAGTCATCGAGCCTGGGGCTCTCGCCGAGCTCGGCCGTGGAAGGACCGTGCCCGTCCCGGATGGCCCCGAGCCCGTCGGCGAGGTCGCGCAGGCGCTCGTCGATGCGACGCTCGTCCATCAGGCGGATGGTCCCGGCCTCGACGCCGATGGCGGCTGCGAGACCGCCCGCGTCGATGGACGCGGCCAGGGGATCACGAGAAACCGCTCGGAGCGCGGCCAGCAGCTGAACGCCCGCGGCCAGGGTCCTGGCGGCGCGGTCGCCCCCGACGAGGTGCGATGCTTCCGCGTACGTCAGGGGAGGCAAGGTCACGGGCAGGGCGCGCACCGGCATGCCCGGGTCGGTGCCGGCGGCCAGCCGCGCCATGGTCCTGGCGAAGGCCGCTCCCGTGGTCCCGCCGCCGCCGCGGCCACAACCGAGCAGCCACGGTGGGGCGAGGCCGTTGCCGGCCGACCCGTCGGCACGGTCTTGTGCCTCCCTGGTCAATGCCTGGCAGGCGGCGAATTCATCCAAGGGCGCCGGCCCCACCGCCAGGACCGCCACGTCGACGTGCTTGCGCACGGCCGGGTCCCGCAGCCACGCGCCTGGCATGTCGAGCACCACGTGACGACCAGCGTCCGACGCTCGCTCAATCGCGTCGACGGTCGGGACGGTGCATCCTTCGAACGTTCCGAAGACCTGCTCGCACATCGCGACGGAACCGTCCGCCGGCGCCCGCGGCGGCAGGGCCGGCTCGCCTTCAAGCCGGCATCGGATGAGCGTCACGGGTTCCCCGAGCGCGGCAAGCACGTCGCTGAGGATCATGGCGGAATGGGTGGCGTCGACCCGTCCGGACGTGCCGAAGAAAGCGCAGATCAATGGGATCCTCCGCAGGCATGCGGACGCGCACGCCATGCCGGGATGTTCCGGGACGGCCACGCGTCGTTCGGTGAATTTGGAAGATGCGAATAATACAGCAAAACCGGGCAAAATAGCAATACACCTACGTATTTGGCAAGTCGTGACCCTGGCTTATGGTTAATGGTGACTATGGGATACGGGCGCGATAGCCCCGGCTCCGCCGGTCGCACGCCGAGCGAGCCGGACGGACCCCCGACGCCGCGGCCAGGGCCATGGCGTCGGGAGAGGCGCCGGGGCCCCTAGGGACCGGCCGGAGCATGGATCAGGCCGGGTAGTTGTCCTCCTCTTCGCGGATGCCGAGCGCGGTTGACCGCGCGCGACCGAGGGTGACCTCCTCGTCCTCCCAGTCGAAGTCCCCATCGAGAACGGAGTGGACCGGAAGGGCATCCCAGTCGACGGCGTCGTCGTAGCCGGAGTCCGCCGGTTGCGGTGCGACGCCCCTGGATCGGTCGAGCACCCTTCTCGCCGTGCCACGGCGGCGGCGGGGTTCCAGCGGGGGGCCCGGGCGGGGACGCGGCGCGGGGCGGGCTTTCGTGAGGGTCTTGTGGCGAACCTGCATGGCGACCTCCGTCTCAGACGCGGGCGGAACAGACGCAGTCCGCCGAATGGCGGGCCGCCGGGAGCTGGGATGCGATGACAGTCCGCCCCGTCCGGACCATCCGACCGGTGCCACGGCGGGCGGAACGGACGTACGAGGCGAGCCGGCGCCGGTCGGAGCGGGCGCCCGGGTCCACGGGGTGCTCGTCGAGGTCGACGGCGAGGTCGAGGAGGTCGTCCCGGAGCCTCATCTCCGCGACGGTCGCCCCTTCCGTCATGGCCTCGACGACGCGGGCGCGGTCGAGTTCGGCCGCGTAGGGGTCGTCGGCGGCGATGCGCAGCGCGGCGGCAAGCCCGACGGCCCTCCAGTGGAGGCTGCCGCAGGTGCAGCCGGCCCGGAGGCTCGCGACCTCGTCGCGGCGGAGCGAACCGGTTCGAACCGGCAACGCACGCGGTCCCGCGGGTAGGGCCTTGCCGCCGGACGCGAGCATCCAGGGGGGTGCCTGGGCGTCGGTGGGCTGCGCGGCCTTCGAAGCCATGGCGCGGCGGGCCCCGTCATGCGCCAGCGGCTCTGCCCCGAAGGTGACCACGGACAGGTCGAGGCGCCGCCGGACGGAGGCGTTGCCGAGCTGCGCCAACGGAAGCGCCAGCATCAGGTGGCGTCCCCGCTCGGACGCCTCGTCGAGGTAGGCGGGCACGACGTCGACGATGTTGTACCCTCCAGCCAACACCCCGGACTTGGATGCGTCGGCTCGGCACAGGGCGTTATTCGCAAGCAGGGCGGCGTGGCTGGCTGAGCTGTCGTCGGCAAAAAACCCGATGTTCATCACGGAAACTCCGCAATCGGCCCGTGCCTCTCGGGCACAATGCAATATTAGACTGCCCGGATACTTCCGATCAAGAAAAATCTCTAGCGACTAGAGAATTGGCGGCAGCCAGAGTTAAGAAGTCCTTCGCGCAAGGCCGCCGTTGGCTACCCCCGCGTAGTGAGCGTGAGGCGGCGCGTCCCACCCGCCGTCCGGGGACGGCGCTCCGCAAGCCCAAAGAAGGGGGTGATCCGTGGCAGGATCCGGGCCCGGGCACCGGCCAGCGGAGTCCCCGCCTCGTAACCGTCGTGCAGGCCTTGAAGCTCGTGAGATCGTCGAGGTCGTGCCAAGCGGTGAGGTCCAGGGTTCTGACGGTCTTCGCCGTGCCGCTTCGCCTGATGCTGCCCGACGGCAAATTCGGGCTGGGCCGCACGCTGCGTTCACGTTATGTTCCTACATGGCGGGGCCTTAGGCCTAGGGTCATGCCCAGGCATACGGCATCATCGCGGCAACGAATCGTGGACAACCCCCGAATCGAAGCGTGACGGGGCCCGGAGCGGGAACGTACACCGGGCATCGTCCGGTTGTTGGCGTGCCGGAACGCCGGCATCGGGCGGAAACGGGATGGAATGGCGACGCAGCTCGACTGGACGAAGCTCCTCGACACGAGGCGGCGCAAGGATGACGAGGCGGTGCCGAGATCGGGCCTGCAGGACGACGCCGCGCCGCCGGAGCGGGTCGCGAGGGCCCATGAGGCGCGGACCGAACTGGAGCGTGATCACGACCGCATCCTCTTCTCGACGCCCGTCCGTCGCCTCCAGGACAAGACGCAGGTCTTTCCGCTTGAGCGCAACGACAGCGTCCGCACCCGGCTGACCCATAGCCACGAGGTCGCGAACATGGCCCGTAGCATGGGGACGACGCTGGCGTTCGTGCACGGCGACGTGCTCGGGTTTCCCGAGGAGGTTCAGCCGCTGCGCAACGTTCCGGCGCTCCTCGAAGCGGTGGGGTTGGCGCATGACCTGGGCAACCCGCCCTTCGGCCACCAGGGCGAGGATGCGATCCAGGGATGGATGGCGCGGAACGCTGCGCCACGGGCCGAGAACGGCGGCTCCCTCGGGATCTTCGACGGCTGGGCGCCGACGGAAGCCCGGCGGCAGGACTTCCTGCGTTTCGAGGGGAACGCCCAGGCCTTCCGGCTGCTCACGAGGCTGCAGATCGTCAACGACGAGTACGGCCTGAACATGACCTATGCGTTCCTGGCGGCGCTGATGAAGTATCCCGTCCCGTCGAACGAGACCCAGAAGGGGTCGCAGTCCCGGAAGAAGTTCAACTTCTTCCAATCCGAGGCCGACATCGTCGAGGCCGTCTGGGCCAGGACCGGCCTCGCCAAGGGCATCCGCCATCCCCTGACCTACGTCATGGAGGCGTGCGACGACATCGCCTACTCGGTCGTGGACGTCGAGGACGCGGCCAAGAAGGGGCTGATCAACTTCAACGTCCTGATGGCCTGGCTGAAGCACCATGGCGAGGGCGACGAGGTCACGTCGAAGGTCGTGGACAAGGCCGAGCAGCGCCATTCCGGCTTCCGGGCGAAGAACCTGTCGCCGCGCGAGCTCGACGACATCTCGATGCAGATGTTCCGGGTCGACGCCATCGGTTGGATGGTCAACGCCGCCGTCGAGGCCTTCGTCGAGAACAGGGGCGCCATCCTTTGCGGGACGTTCGACAAGGAGCTGATGGCCGTATCGAAGGCGAACGGTCTCTGGGCCTCGCTGAAGTCCTTCGCAAGGCTGCACGTCTATTCGCACCGGAAGGTGCTGGAGGTGGAACTGGAAGGGCATCGCACCATCCACGCGCTGATGGACATCTTCTGGTCAGCCATCACTGACAGGGCGGACCCGACGGACCTGTCCTCTCGGCGCCCACCCTTGTCGGGCTACGTCTATTCGCTCATCTCCGAGAACTACCGGCGCGTGGCCGAGGGGCCGAACAACAGGATGCCGATGCGCTACCGGGAGCTCCAGCTCCTCACCGACATGGTCTCGGGCATGAGCGACAGCTTCGCCATCGCGCTCCACGACGACCTGAGGCGCCACCATGGGTGAGCGCGGGACGGTGGCCGGGAACGCCGGCGAGCTCGCCCGACGCGTGCGGGCCTTCATCGAGGATGCCTCCAGGGGTGGTGGCGAGATCGCCGACATGGTCGGGCACCTGGGAGCCGTCGGCGAGGTCGCCATCTTCGGCGGCATGCCCCGAGACCTCGCGCGCGGCGGCGCCGACGCGTTCCGGTCCGACGTCGACCTCGTGGTCGATGCCTCCTCCGAGGCACTGGCCGAGTTGCTGCGGGACGGACCCGCGGTCCGCAACCGATTCGGCGGCTACCGCGTCGCCGGACACCGGCACTCCTACGATGTCTGGGCCCTTCCCTCCACGTGGGCGATCCGGTGCGGGCATGTCGAGGCCACCGGCCTGACGGACCTCCTCAGGACCACCTTCTTCGACCGCGACGCGGTCCTCTACCTTTGCAAGGCGGACAGGGTCCATCACGCGAGGCGATACTGGTCGTCCCTCAGGCACGCCACGGTCGACATCAACCTTGAGGCCAATCCGAACACGGCGGGCACCATCGCGCGGGCCCTGCGCCTCGTCCTCGATTGGGAGCAGAAGGCCGGTCCCCGCTTGGTCGAGTACCTTTCCGAGAAATCGCGCACTTCCTCGCACCTGCTCGACCACGCGACGAGGGACAGGCTCCAGGCGCTCACGACGGCATGGGCGCGTTCCGGGGGATGCCAGGACGCTTCGGCCGGGCGTCGGGGTACGGGATACCGGTCCAGGGCCCGGCGCCGGACCGGCGCCAACGGTGCGTGTGCCTGAGTGAGCCGCTGTCGAGCGACTTGCAGCCGGGCTCGCCGAGGCGGGCTCCCAGCCGGCACGGGTAGCTTCGCCGCGGCGCGCGTCTCAACCGCTGCGTCGCCGGGTCGGGTCGGCGGCCTTGGCATCATGCCGCGTGGGGAAGTCGCGGGAGGACACGGCATCCTTGCACCGTGACCGGACGACCCATGCCCTGGGCCCCACCGGACAGCGACGGGCCTTCCCCGGGCGACGTGAATGCCGTACCGCCTCCGGTGGCTGGAGGAGCGGGCATGGAGAACAAGACCTTCGCGATCGGGACGCTCTCGGAGAAGGCCGGGGTCAAGGTCCCCACCATCCGCTACTACGAGATCAACGGGCTCCTTCCGGCCGCCGTCCGGACGGACACGAACAGGCGGACCTACGACGAGGCCACCGTGCGCCGTCTCAGGTTCATCCGGCATGCGCGCGACCTGGGATTCGACGTGGAGGCCATCCGGTCGATGCTCGACCTCGCCGACCGGGGCGACGGTCCTCGCGGCGAGGATGACGTGATCGCGCGCCGGCACCTCGCCGCCATCGACAGCCGCCTGGCCCGCCTTTCGGCGCTCCGGATCGAGGTGCAGGCGGTCGCCGACCGAGGGCCAGGGGGCCGCATCGTCGAAGCACTGGCCGACGCCGACGACTGACCGGCAGCCATACCTCGGAGGGAAGCACGGGCCTACGGTCCCGCACGCACCGACCACCCGCAGGAAGCGGCCGGCGCCGTACTACCAGGACAGCACGAGGGTGGGTAACGGTCAGCCGAAGACCGGGCGACGCCTGTAGCGGTGCGGACAAGCTGCACCGCTACAGGCCCTACGCAGTGCGACCAAGGTCGCAGGGGCCGGGCGGCACGCATCCAAGCCGCGGAAACGGCGTTACAAAGGCGGCTAAGGCAATCCCGACGAAGTGGAGGGCTGCGCCACATCGGGAGGGTACCTCGGCCGCATGAAGCGTCATCCCGTCGTCATCGGCATCCATGGCTTGGCGAACAAGCCGCCCGTCGACGAGAAGACGCGGTGGTGGAAGGCGGCCATCGCCGAAGGCCTTGCCCGCAACGAGGAAATGCCAGATGCGGGCTTCGCCTTCGAGTTCGTCTACTGGGCCGACCTCCGGTACGAGGCTCCCCTCACGGAGGCCGAGAACCGGGAGCCGTATCGGCCCTACGACGGCGCTGGACCGCTCCCCGGGGGCGACGAGGCGCCGGAAACCACGGCCAAGGACGTCCTGGCGCCGGTATACGCGGGCATCGACACCATCGAGAAGATGACAGGCGTCACGCTCGTCGACGACCTGATCCTGGAACATCGCTTCGACGACCTCTGGCATTACCACGTCGACCAGGCATTCGCGCGGCGGGTCCGGGCCCGGCTGGCCGAACGCCTGCGGGCCTTCAGGGACCATCGCATCCTGCTCGTTGCGCACTCGATGGGATCGGTCGTTGCCTACGACGTGCTGCGCATGCTGGAACGCGAGGATCCCTCCTTGCGGGTCGAGCACCTCGTGACCGCCGGCTCGCCGCTCGGATTGGCGAAGGTGAGGCTGAAGATCGAGTCGGAGCACGGACGCCCGAGGGTGCCGGACACCGTCGGGCAGTGGACGAACCTTGCCGACGGCGACGACGTCGTCGCGATCATGGGAGCCCTGAAGGCGGTCTTCGAGCCGAACGGCCGTGGTTCGCATGTGGTCGACCGGCGCGTGGTGAACGGCTACCGGCGGCCGGACGGCGAGCCGAACCACCACAAGTCCTACGGGTATCTGCGCACACCGGAGTTCTCGCGCATCGCGCGCGGGTTCGCGAACCCATCGCTTGCCATCCCTCGGGCGAGGGAACGGGCCTAGGCGAGCCCATGCCCCGTCGCCACCGTGCCGCGCCGTTCGCCGATGCGCCCCGACGGAATTCGTGCCGTCCCGTCACCGCTATCGACGAGGCCCGCCATCCCTTGCCGAGCTGCGGTGGCAGCGCTGGGGTATCCAACACCATCGGGTCCTCGTGTCCTGCCGTTCGTCGACGGCCTTCCCGTCATAACGGCGGCGCCCCAGGCCTCATCCCTGCGTCCGGAATACGGCCGCCTGAAGGGTTGCCTCACATGTCGAGCGACCCCGAAAAGGCTTCCGGCAACTCCCCACGACCGCCGGACCAGGAACCTTCACGTCCGGATCTGCCGCCCCCCATCCCTGGGCACAGGATGGCCCCTGCGGTCGGGTGACGTAGACCGATGCTCAGATCGGCCTGGCCTGATCGAAAGCCTTGAGCAGCTGGTCCGCCAGATAGGGTTTGGGCACGAACCTGCCGTGGTCGGGCACCTCGCACGCAATGGGACGACATCGTCCGGACGTCAGCACCAATCGAATGTGGGGCCAACACTCGGCCACCCGCGACGCCAATGCAAAGCCGTTCATGGACCCCGGCATCTCGATGTCAGTAAAAAGCACCCCGACATCGTCGCTCCGGCTTTGAAGAACCGTCCAGGCTTCATCGGCGCTCGATGCCTCGATGACGGTGAACCCGGCATCTTCCAGCATGTCTACGGCCATGAGGCGAACGAGCCCTTCGTCCTCGACGACCAGGACCAGGGAGGGGGAGGATTGCTGAGGACCGGACATGGAACGAGAACGATCACGAGCACGTGAGGTTCACTCAGGTTAAGAAATCCATGCCCCAGCAAGCGAGACGTCTGCGTGCCTAGGCATCAGCGTCCGGCTGAGCCGCTGCGCACGCGCCACTCTCATGGTGCTTCCCTCCGTGCAGCGGCCGGACGAGGCGCGGCGCGGTGACACCTTTGCCAGCTGCAGGCCGACTCGGCCTTCCGTCGATCCGACGAGCCGGATCCGGGATCAGGCGCAAGCCTAGGCAAGGGCGGGGCATGGCCGCCAGCGGCTTGGGTGGCAGGCTCCCGGCGTCATCGTCAACGCGGACGCAACGCGTGCCCCCAACGTTGGCGCCCATCGCGATCACGTATGCGCAATCCACGGATGCCTGGTCCGCCCGGGCCAGGGAGGGAAAGCCTATGCCACGGGATCACCGTCGAAGCGCAACCTCACGAGTCCCTTGCGCATCCGGATAGCGAAGACCGGCGGTGTGTCCGCTTCCGCGACGCCGAAGGCGCCAGTCAAATTCCGCCCGTCCGGACCGGGCCCATCGAGGGGCCCATCCAGGGTGAAGGTCGACCGGATGTCCCTTAGCGGCGCTCACACGTCGCGTCGCGGCCTGAGCTCCACCACCTTGCCGGACCCGTCCGCGTCGCCCCTGAGCGTTCCGAGCACCTCGGCGACCTTGAGGGCGAGTTGCTCGCGCTTGAACGGCTTGCCGAGGAGATGCACCCCGTCGTCGAGCCGGCCGTGATGCACGATGCTGTTCTCGGTGTAGCCGGACATGAAGAGCACCCGCACGTCCGGCCGCAGCGCGAGGACGCGCTCCGAAAGCTCGCGGCCTCGCACCTTGCCGGGCAGGACCACGTCGGTCAGCAGCAGGTCGATGGCGGATGCGTCCGGGCCGAGGACGCGCAGCGCCTCCTCGCCGTCGGCGGCCTCCAGCACCCGGTAGCCGAGGTCGGCGAGGATCGCGCACGCGATCTCGCGCACCGCCGCCTCGTCCTCCACCACCAGCACGGTGACGGAGCCGCGCGGCAGTTCCACGGGCGCGCCGGTGCGCTGGCGGGCAGCCGCCGCATTCCCGACGGCCCGCGGCAGGTAGAGCTTCACCGTCGTGCCCTCGCCGGGTTCCGAGTAGACCTTCACGTGCCCGCCCGACTGCTTGACGAAGCCGAACACCATGGCGAGCCCGAGGCCGGTGCCCTTTCCGTCGGGCTTGGTCGTGAAGAACGGCTCGAACACGCGGGCCACGACCTCCGGGGCCATGCCGTGCCCGGTGTCGGACACCGCGACCATCGCGTAGTCCCCGGGCACGACCTCGGCATGGTGGCGGGCGTACTCCTGGTCGAGCACCTTGTTGCCGAGCTCGATGGTGAGGCGCCCGCCGCCCGGCATCGCGTCACGCGCGTTCAGGGCCAGGTTCAGGACGGCGCTCTCAAGCTGCGCCGGGTCGGCCATCGCCGGCCACAGCCCGGCGGTCTCGACGTAGCGCACCTCGATGTGCTCGCCCAGCGTGCGCCGGAGCAGGGGCACGAGGTCCGGCATGGTCGCGGCCAAATCGATGGCGGCCGGCGCCAGCGGCTGCTTGCGGGCGAAGGCGAGGAGCTGGCCCGTCAGGGTCGCGCCGCGCTGGGCCGCCCAGGCTGCGCGCTGGATCCGGTCCTGCAGCTTGGGGTCGTCGCTGAGCTTGGAGCGTACGATCTCCAGGTTTCCCAGGATGACCTGGAGCAGGTTGTTGAAGTCGTGCGCGATGCCGCCGGTCAACTGGCCGATGGCCTGCATCTTCTGCGCCTCGCGCAGCACGCCCTCGGCCTGGGCACGCTTGGTCATGTCGGAGATGGTCAGGACCAAGCCGCCGTCCGGCATCGGTGTCCGACGGATCTCCAGGTGGTGTCCATCGGCGCGCTCGCGCTCGTAGGTGGTGGCCTCCCGGGGGTTTTGGCTTCCGTGCCGGACCTGGTCCTCGCTCTCCAGCGCCGCGCGTCCCGGCTCGGCCGTGTGCTCGGCGAAGGCACCGTAGGCGGTGCCCGGCCGAAGCATGGCCTTCGGCAAGTCGAGCAGCACCTGGAAGCACTCGTTCCAGCTCACGAGCCTGCGGTCGGGCCCGAACACCGCCACGCCCTGGCTGAGGCTGTCCAGGGTGGTCCGCAGGCGCAACGCCAGGTCCCGCTGCTCCGCCTCCGTCCGGTGGGAGTGCGACCACGCCTGGTTCAGGAGCCGGGCCGCCCAAAGCAGCGTCAGGACGGCGAGCACGGAGCCGCCGATGACCAGCCAGCGTACCCAGGCTGCGCGGGCATCGTTCTGGGCGAGGCGCTCGTCCAGCAGCCGCTGCTCGTCGACGAGCATGACGTCGAGGATGGCCTCGGCATCCTTCATATGATTGCGGCCTGCATCCGTGGCCACGATGCGCAGCGCCGATTCCAGGCCGCCGTCGCGGCGCGCCTGCACGGTCTGGGCGAGTTCCTCCAGCTTGTGCTGGGCCACCGGCGCGAGGACGCGCAGGCGCTCCTGCTGTGCCATGTTGTCGGACGTGAGCTTCTGCAGCTCGCCCTGGAGCACGCCGATGCGGTCGCGTGCGGCGTTGTAGGGGCTGAGGTAGTCGGGGTTGCCGGTCAGGAGGTAGCCGCGCTGGCCCCGCTCGGCGTCGCGCAACGCGATGGAAAGGTCCTTGGTCGTTGTCAGCACCCGGTAGCTGTGCATCGACCACTCCCGGGCCTCGCGGGAGGCGTTCAGGCGCTCCCAGGCCATTGCGCCGACGAGGCACAGGATGACGACCAGCACGCCGAAGACCATCAGGTTGGCGCGGGCAACGAGGTAACGTGTCATTGGTGTTCGATCCGCGAACGGCGATGGTCGGAGATCTGGCGGCCAGCGGCGAAGGTCCCGTGCGCGTTCGCATCCCGCCTACCATGCATTGGGACAGAATCTGCGGGATTGTCGAGGCCTCCCGACTGGTTCCGACCTTTCGTGCCGAGAACCATCCGGCGACACCCGTCGCGAGACCATCGCCTCAGGTCATCCACCACCCGGGGCTTCCGAATCCCTCCCAGCTGGGAAACGGTCGGCTCCCGCAGATGCAGCCTTAGGCAACGCATGCCTTGGCCACCGGATCTGCGCCGAGCGTTAAGGGGCGACCGTCACCGGCCACCGGATGGCAAACGACTGCGGTTGACCCACGGGCGGGCCGACCTGCGATGGGTCCTCCTGCTACCGCCACTCGCCGAGATGCGCGCGGACGTCCGGCGACTTCGCGGGCCCGCCTCCCTCCAACGCCGCGGATGAGCCCGAGCGATCAAGTCGCTCGGTCGGTGCGAGGGTTCAAGCGGCGAGGGCACTTCCCGTTTCGCCCCCGGCCGCCTTCAGGCAGGCCGCGACGGCGTCCCGCAGCGAGGACACGTAGACGTCCGCACCGAGCTGTCGACCGATGGCGGCGTCGGTGAGAACCTTCTCGCCGACAGGCCAGAGCCCGACCAGCACCGGCATGCCCGGCGCGCGCCGCTTCAGGCGCTCCAGCAGGTAGCGCAGGTGCGCCGGGTTGCCGGAGATGTCGAGGTAGGAGATGCACACCATCGCCACGCCGGTGAGGTCGAGGTCGCGGATGCGGTCGCGCGAAACCGCCTCGTGACCGGCGACCTTGGCCCCGAGCCCATGCTTGCGCAGCAACTGCGCCAGCATGGCCGAGGATGCCTCGTCTAGGGGGCCGCGTCCGGCGATGCACAGCACCGGCGCATCGCCGCGCCACGCCTCGGGGAGCGCCTCGCGAGGCGGCGCCTGGCCGGGCACGGCCTCGTTCTTGGGATGGGTCCGTTCAGCCAGGGTCGGAGTTTCGTTCGGGTTGACGGCCTTGTCCTCGCCCTTCGGCTCGACGTCGGAATGGTCCTCGAAGTCCTCGACGAGGGAACGGGAGGACGCCCGGATGTTCTCCAGCTGCGCGGGCGTGACGACCCCGCGCCCGAAGTCGTTGGCCGCGAGTTGAAGCCCCTTCAGAGCGACCTCGTCGTAGTAGGAGGAGAGCGAGCGCTCCTTTAGCATCGCCTCGGCAAGGTCTCGCACCTCGTCAGGGTCCCCGGCCAGCATCCGTTGGTAGAAGTTCTCGATGGGCGTCAGGGGCGGCCGGTCGCCCAGCATGATGTCGAGGAACTCCAGGCTGTCGACGTGGCGTCCGAGCACCACGAGGCAGACGGTGAAGGGGGTGGCCAGGATCAGGCCGATGGGCCCCCAGAGGAATCCCCAGAACAGGGTGGAGACGATCACCGCGAAGGGGGAGAGCCCGGTCGAGTGCCCGTAGAGCAGGGGCTCGATGACCTGACCGAAGATGGGCTCGGCAATCAGGAACAGGGCGGCGGTGGCGATGACCATCGACCAGCCCGGGTCGACGGCGGCTGCCAGGGCGACCGGGAGGATCCCGGAGATGAAGGCACCGATGTAGGGCACGAAGCGCATGAGCGCCGAGAACACGCCCCATAATAGGGGATTGGGCACTCCGATGAACCAGAGGCCCACGCCGATGATGACGCCGAAGGTGGCGTTCATGCCGAGTTGGGCCAGGAAGTAGGTGCCGAGGCGGGCCGCGGCATCGTCCATGGCCACCGTGGTGCGGTGGAGGTCGCCCGACCCGAACAGGCGGATCATGCGGTTGCGCAGGTCCTCGCGCTGCAGGAGCAGGAAGACCACCACGACCAGGACGATGCCCACGGTGGTCAGCGGCTCGAAGATCGGGCCGAGCACCTTCTCCGCCAGAGCCAACGGTGAGATCTCGGGCTCCTGCACCCGGACGAGCTGCGCCTTCGGCGTGTCGCCGGCCGGACCGGTCGCCGCGGCGGTGCCGGCGGCATCGGCCTTCTGGGTGGCATCGTGAACCTGATGGTTGAACTTCGCGATGACCCGATTGGCTTGGCCCAGCCAGCCTTCCTGCAGCCCGGCGAACTTCTTCTGCACGGTGGCCTGGTACTGCGGCAGGTTGCCGGCGAGCCCGGCGACCTGCGTGCCGATGAGAGCACCGATGCCGCCGATGACCGCCAGGGCCAGCAGGACGGCGACGATCACGGACGGGACGCGTCCCAGCTTGATCCGGCGCAACAGGTTGACCACGGGCGCCAGGACAAAGCTGAGGAGAACCGCCAGGACTAGCGGGATGAAGACCTCGCGTCCGAAGTAGAGGGCGGCGATCAGCACGACGCCGACCGCAAGGGTCAGGAGGCCGCGCAAGCCCGGCACGAGCGGCGGCGGCACCTGTGCGGGTGGGCGCGGGGCGGTGGCTTCGTCAGCCGGCATGGGAAAACTCCTCGACGCGAGGCCGACGGTACGCGGCGCACGGCCTCCCAACGCGGAACGGGGCGCTTTGGACCCTCGTCCCGGCGAACACCGTCGAATGCCGTGCCGCTGGGGCGGCACGACGCGGAACGGTTACTCGACGCTTGGCGATACCGTCGGTAAGGACCCGCTCGACAAAGCGATGCGCTCGCTCCTCTCACATGCGACGTGTCAGCCGCCTGGCGGCATCGTCGAGGTCGGGCGCGGGGTCGATGCCTACCTGGCTCGGCATCAGGGCCACCGAACGCGAAGGCCGTGACGTTTGCACTGCTCGCTGGGCTCGCCTCACGGGAGTACCACGTCCGTAATCGCGGGGGCTTGTTCGAGCTCATCGAACCATAATGAAGCGTTGCTATCACGGGACGTTGGTTCGGTTTCATCAAGGCTCGGTCCTCGATGAGACCTGGTTGGGTTTCGCACGCGCCCGGCATAGATTCGGCGCATCCACCCGTATCGGGCGAGTGGCGCGTGCAAGGGAGGGCACGGATGCGCGACGCGGTCCGCAGCCTCATCGAGGAACTGCTCCGAGCCATCGTCATCGAAGAGGGCGTCGCCCGCGAGTGCGCGGAGATCGCCCATACATGCCGCGAGGATGGCGGTCACGAGATCGCCGGGGGCATCCAGAGCCTCGCCAGGCATCATCGCGTCAGGGCAATGGAAGCACGGGCCCGGGTTGCGGCTCTGAAGGCCACGTACCGCGACGTGGACGGCGAGGCCTGATGTCCGCGGTGGAACGGCGTCCCCCACGGCCACGCGTCACGCCCTCAACGCCCGGATCAAGCGGGCCCCCGGTCCGCCGGGGCCGAAAGGCGCCTGGGCGCAGCGGGTCTGATGGCGGCCGCCCGCCTTCGCCTCGTAGAGCGCGGCGTCGGCTGCACGGTATAGCGCCTCCGGATTCCCTCCGGCGGAGGCATGGCCGGTCGCGACGCCGATGCTCACCGTGACCGTACCCGGCCGGATGGAGGCCGATGGGACACCGAGCGTCGAGACCTCGGCGTGGACCTTGCGCGCGACCCTCAGCGCCCCGTCCGTGTCCGTCCCAGGCAGGAGGAGGGCGAACTCCTCGCCGCCGATCCGGGCCGCAAGACCTGTCGGCGCGCTCACGCTGGCGGACAGGCAACGGGCGAGGTCCCTCAGCACCGTATCGCCGACGGCATGGCCGTAACGGTCGTTGAAGAGCTTGAAGTGGTCCGCGTCCACGACAAGGAGCGAAAGCGGCCCGCCCCTGCGAACCGCGTCGGCCCAGGCGGCCTGGAACGCCTCCTCGTACCGTCGACGGTTGGCCAGACCCGTGAGGGCATCGGTCCACGACAAGCGTGCGAGCTCGGCCTGCATCGCGTCGCGGCGGCGCAGTTCCCGCCCGAACAGCAGGGACAGGAAGACGGTCACGCCGCAAAGTGCGAGCACGACGGCGCCGAGGGTGGACGCCCTGGTGCGCCAGCCCGCCTCTATGTCGCGCGTGGCAAGCGCGACGTCGAGCACGAGCGGAAGGTCGCCCACGGAGGTGAAGGCGTGATGTCGCTCGATGTCCTCGCCGGCCGATCCGGCGACGAAGGCGCCGGAGGGCGCGTCGAGGAAGCGTCGGAAGGTCGGGTCGTCGGCGACGTCCGCGCCGATGTCGGACTCGGCGAAAGGCTGGCGCATGATGCGCGTGCCGTCGCGCAGGTAGAGGTTGATCGTCCCGTCGCGCCCAAGGCCGATCTGGTCGAAGAGCCTGGCGAGGTAGCTGAGCTTGAGGGTTATCAGCGCCACACCACCGAAGGAACCATCGGGCTTGGTCACCCGGCGGCTGAAGGGCAGCATGCGCTCCCCGGTGAGGCGCGAGACGAGGGGCCTGCCGACGTGGAGGCCGAGTCCGTCGCGCGCCTCGTGGACGCGGAAGTAGTCACGGTCGGCGTAGTTGCCCTGGCGGGGTGAGAGGGCGCCGGCATCGACGAGGGCGTTCCCGTGCTCGTCGATCACGAGCATGTCGCCGATGTCCCGGGCTGTGGCGGAGCGGTCGAACAGCACGAGCCTGCGGAGCTCGGGCTTGAGGTCCTCGATGTCCGGCAGGCGCAGGTTCTCGACGGCGCCCTGAAGGGAGAGGTCGAGGATCTCGACGTTGCGGGCGATGTCGCGCTCGATGACCTGGAGCAGGTTCTTCGAGGTGACCTCCGCCTTGTCCCAGGCGTCCTGCCTCAGGTCGAGCAGCATCAGCCCGGAGACCGCGAGCATGCCGAGCGGCGTCAGGACGCCGAGGGCGATCCAGGCTCGGGCGTGACGGAGGCGCTCGCCGAGGAGCGGCGGCAGTGCCATCGTAAGCGCTCCCGGGTTTCGTTGCTTCGTCAATGAGGTCCAACGCCCGTAGGAGGAGACGGCCCGAGGGCTTGGCGTACCTTTGACGGATCGTGCTTAACGTGAGGTTCGTAGAACCGCCGCGATTCGAGTTGCCGGCGCGTCGCGGGCCGCGACGTCCTTCTGCGTAGACCTCCGTCGGCACCGTCCATGTCCCCGCCGCGTTGTACGTGCCATCACCCATGCCGGAGACTTCGATGCTCAACCCGTTCTGCGCCGCGTTCATGCTCGCCCTGGAAGCGCAGAAGGTCATGGAGCTGAGGCTGGTGCGCATCGCATGGGGCGGAGCCGACGCACGGTCCGAGATGATGTCGATGGTCGGCGAGAAGGTCGTGGCGGCGATGGAGGCGGTGAACACGGTGATGGCCGGCGGCTCGCACGATCAAGTGCTGGCGCGCTACCGGGAGCTTGTCGCGGACAATACGCGGCGCCTCATGAGAGCCTGACAGGCTGCTCGGCCCATGGCGCGCTGGTCCCTCGCCGCATCGTGGAGGTGCCGGGAGGGTACGCTGCCGGTCCGGCCGAGACCTTCATGCGACAGGTCCCAGGCCGGATGGGCCGACTACCCTGGCCGAGGCGGGATCGGGCGTCGTTCTCCCGCGCCGCCTCATGGGGCCGTATGTGGCAAGGAGGTCATCGAGAGGGCCAGGTCCCCAGGTCCAGTTCGGAACCGCCGACGCGGCCTGTCGTTTTGAACCGGCTAAGCGCCCGTCCGCGATAGGGAGACGCCAAGATGCCCGACCCCTCCCACGCACCGGGGTCAGGTTCCGTGGAGCACGATCCTTCTCCAAGCGCCGGTCTCGCGTACCTCGTCCACGACGCCGTGCGCCAAGGGACCGAGCGACGGCGGTTGCAGGCGGTGTCCGGCGGGACCGCACGCCGCCCCTACGATGCGACGCTGCCCGGCAAGCATCCGGATCGGCTTGAGGAGATGCTGGACGAGGCGTTGGAGGAGACTTCTTCCAGGGGCGATCCGGTTTCGGTCAGGATCGCCGGATAGGCACTCCGAACCTTCCCCTTCATCACCGACGGCGTCGACTGGATCGACCGTGATCCCGCCGCCCACCTTCCACATCGGGGCTTTCACCCCAAAACCACCGGAGATCCCGAATGACCGCTGCCAGCCCTGTCACCGCCTTCTTCTCCTCCCTGGATGGAGCCCGGGCGGCGAGGCAGCGGCTCGCGAGCGCCGGCTTCGCGCGCAATAGCATCGACATCGAGCGGCAGGGCGACCGCTTCCTTGTGCTGATCAACGTCCGCGACGAGCACCGCGCGCGTGCGGAGGAGCTTCTCGCCCGCTCCCCCGTCGCGCACTCGCTCCGCCGCTCGGGAGGGCAGGCGGCCGCGGCCTTCCAGGATAACCGCCTGCTTGCGCTTAGCCTTGCCGGGTTGGCGGGCTTCGCTGCGTTCGGCCTGCTTCGCCGCCGCTGAGGCAGGCGCGGCCCTTGCGGCGCAGGAGCGCTCGCGGCGACAGGCTGGACGAGCGTCGTTGTCGGCATTCTCCGTCGGCGCTTCCGCGGCCGGACGCTGGTGCCATCGGCTCTTCCGAACGAGCCGGCATGCGACACGCGTACCCCGGCCCTTACCATGCACGCATGGGCCTGCCGACAATACCGGCACCGGGGCAGGGGCGACTTGCGCCGGGGCGGCTACCGACCGGCTTATTTCGCGACGGCCGGCGGGAGGAAAGCCGGGCACGACCTGGCTGACGTAACCGTGGGGCATCCCGCGAACGTGCCAATCACATGCCGCAGCATGGCCGGCAGCGTCAGCCGGCCATAAAAGATCGGCACCGAAGCCGGAAGCTGCCGGAATCCAGGGGAGAGGGTCGCCGGTCCTTCGAGACGCGGCAGCCGCGGCATAGAGCCATCGCCGAGGTTCAGACGTGATGTGCCGCCGGGGATGCGCGCATGGCGCAGCGTGGCCGATGCTCCATGGCTGGAGGGGCGGGAGGCCACTTGATCCAGGTCAAGGAACGCCGGGGCGCGGCTTCGTACGGACATGCCCATCGCTTTGGCCGCCGAGGGCGGCAGCGTCGTAGCCACGGACGGAAGCCGGCATGAGGGACGACCTGAGGGCGCGTTACGCGGAGGAGCGCCTGCCCCGCTACACCAGCTACCCCGCCAGCCCGCATTTCGCCGCCGACGTCGGAGCCGATGCGTACGCGACCTGGTTGGGTGCACTCCCCGAGGCCTCGACCGCGTCGCTCTACCTTCACGTCCCGTTCTGCCGCTCGATGTGCTGGTATTGTGGCTGCCACACCAGCATCACCAAGCACGATGCGCCGGTCAGCGACTACGTTTCCGTCCTGCGCCGTGAGATCGACCTCGTCTCCGCACGCCTCGACAACCCTCCTCTGGTGCGCCACGTGCATTTTGGCGGCGGGACCCCCACGATCATGGAGCCCCGGGCGCTCCGCGACCTCGTCGGCCAGATGCGGGCCCGCTTCCCCTTCGACCCCGGCGCCGAGCTCGCTATCGAGATCGATCCGCGCACCCTCACGGACGAGATGACGGACGCCATCGGCACCGCAGGCGTCACCCGTGCGAGCCTCGGCGTCCAGAGCTTCGACCCGGTCGTCCAGGAGGCGATCCGCAGGCGGCAGAGCTTCGGGTCGACCGAGCACGCCGTCCGGGACCTGAGGGCTGCAGGCGTGGGTGGCATCAACCTCGACCTGATCTACGGACTGCCGCATCAGACCGTCGCGTCCTGCGTCGAGACCGCCATGATGTGCCTGGAACTGCGCCCCGAGCGCCTTGCGGTGTTCGGCTATGCGCACGTGCCGTCTTTCAAGAAGCACCAGCGCCACATCGACGAGGCCGACCTGCCGGACGGCGAGGCACGCCGGGCGCAGGCGGAGGCCATCGCCGGGGTCCTCGCCGAGGCGGGATACCGACGGATCGGACTCGACCACTACGCCCGGCCGGACGATCCGATGGGGTCGGCGCATGCCGACGGGACGCTGCGCCGGAACTTCCAAGGCTATACGACAGACCCGAGCGACGTGTTGATCGGCCTCGGGGCATCCGCGATAGGTCGGATGCCCCAGGGTTACGTCCAGAACGAGCAGGAGGTCCGTCGCTATGCCGAACGGATCGCGCGCGGCGAGCTGGCGTGCGTCAAGGGTTATGCCCTGACCGAGGACGACCGTCTCAGGGCCGCGCTGATCGAGCGGCTCATGTGCGACTTCTCGGTGGATGTAGGACAGGCCTGCCGTGCGCATGCGCGGCGTTCGGACGAGTTTCTGGAGTCGCTCGACAGGCTCCGAACGCTCGAAGCCGATGGATTGATCGAGCTTGATGGGGAGGTCCTGAGCATCCCCGAGGGTGCCCGAACGTTCGTCCGGAGCGTGGCCGCAGCATTCGATGCATACCTGGGCACCTCGGGGCGAACCCACAGCCGCACGGTGTGAACCCAAGGGACGAGCGTTCCCTGCCCGTAAATCGTCCTCGGCAGTGCTGCTATGGGTGCCTCAAGCAGCAGTTAGGGATCCGTTGATCTCGTCCGCTTTCTCTTGAAGGCTCGACTGGACGGCATCGACCCGCGCTGGCGTCATGTGGGTCCACCCTGCCATATGGAAGCGACTGACGGCCGTGCGCCAAGCCTGAAATAATGCAGGATCGGTCTTGCTCAGCACCAAGGGTGCATCCTCATGGGCAAGCCGAGCCACTTCCCGTAGAAGCTGCCGATCCCTCGCCTTCACGACGAACGCAATCCTGCCCTTGAGCAGGATTTCGAGGGCCTCAACGTAGATGTCTCTCTTGGTCCGGTTCATCTTCCGTGCCCATCGGCGACAAGGCTTACCACGACGATGTTCTCACGGGCGGCCTCGCGATCCCTTGAATTGGGGAAAAGGTCTATCGCCGCTTCGATATCGCTTGCGTCCAGTCCACGCTGGCCAACCCACCATGCCACGTCCTGGAAGTCGACTTCGGAGCCGCGGACAAGCTTTGCAGCAGCGATGATCTCGGGCGGTGGCATGACAACGGTCAAGTTGTCATACCTGCCAATGACTTCAAGTTCGAACTCCCTGGGAAGCTTGACGATGCCTGGCCCCACCACCTGAATGTACATCGCCTGCAGATGCCGTCGTTCTCCGTCTCGGTTGCCTTCCCCGAGCGCTAGCCGCGCGGCGCCGGCGTCGAGCAGAAGCTGATGCGAGAGGTGCAAAAGCGTCGCTACATCGAGGCTGCAACCAGGGCCGAGTGCAGCGAGGGTGGAGCACACCTCGACAGGGCGCCGGGGCATATCGCGGCCTGAGGCACCGGACGCTTCCGAATGGGACTATCGGAGCAGCCAGGTTCCGACTTGCGACAGGCTGGCTTGATAGACCGGGTGACCTTCCTCGTCCGTCACGAGCACCGTGATGGTCTGGCGGTCCATGTCCTTGGCGCGTCTCTCATTCGCAAGGGCGGGGAGCAAGCGGCCGGCTTCCCATGCTGCGGCCTGCAGGTCGTCGCAAAGCACCCCCTCGTCATCACGTTCAACATAGCCGTCATTAACATCGAAGAAGTAGCGGGGCATCGTGGTATCCGGCGTCGAAGGCGGGAGCACATTGGTCTCTCAGGCGCGGCAAGCCGAAGACACATCCGCGATTGTCTAAGTCTAGACGTTTTGACCGTCGCTCACATTAACGTGAGTGGGCACCACGTCGCGCCCTTCGGCGCCGGGATGTCGAACCATCGTATCTGTCGACGCCTGAATGGCCCCCGGGAGAC
This sequence comes from Methylobacterium sp. FF17, assembly GCF_025813715.1. NCBI lineage: Bacteria > Pseudomonadati > Pseudomonadota > Alphaproteobacteria > Hyphomicrobiales > Methylobacteriaceae > Methylobacterium > Methylobacterium flocculans. The sequence goes on along the minus strand of NZ_CP107532.1, from coordinate 5,448,700 downwards.
CGGTGGGTCGCAGGTCATCGCCCTTCGAAGCCTATCATGGTTCCGGTCCGTGACGGGGCCTACGTAGCGCCCGATCCTGGTACTCCGAACGGCCGTCGCGGCGGGGTAGCTGTCCCCCCGGACGAGCTCCCACCCGTACCGGGGTGCCCGAAGGACGGGCAAGACAGGCCCGAGGACCCGCTTCCGCCTCAGGGCTTGTGCAACGCCTCGTGCGGCGACATCGGCATCATGTTCTGGTCGAGGTGGTACATGACCCATATCGACCCGACGAGCGTGACCACGACCAACGTCACCGTGAAGACGAGGGCTATGAAGGTCCAGCCGCCCTCGGACCTCGTGTTCATGTGCAGGAAGTAGATCATGTGCACCACGATCTGCACCGCGGCCAGCGCCATGACGACGATGCCGGTCCTGAACGTGTCGCCGAGGACGTCGCCCATCACCAGCCAGAAAGGGATGAGGGTGAGGACGACAGACAGGGCGAAGCCGGTCATGTAGCCCTTGAGGGTGCCGTGCGCACCCCGGGCAGGGTGCCCGCCGTGCGTCTCGCCATCACCGCTGCCCTCGCCGGGCGGCCGACGGACGAGCCTGGCCTCGCTCAAGGTGCTCATCGCATGGCTCCCAGCAGGTAGACGAAGGTGAACACGCCGATCCAGATCACGTCGAGGAAGTGCCAGAACATCGACAGGCACATGAGCCGACGCTGGTTCTCCGGGACCAGCCCGCGACGGCGCACCTGCGCCATCAGCGTGGCCAGCCAGACGATGCCGAACGTGACGTGCAGCCCGTGCGTGCCCACAAGGATGAAGAAGGAGGACAGGAAGGCGCTGCGCTGGGGCGTCGCGCCCTCGTGGATCAGGTGCCCGAACTCGAACAGCTCGATGCCGACGAATGCGGCCCCGAGCGCGCCCGTGATGGCGAGCCACCTGAGCGTCCTCTCGACCCGGAGCCGGTCCATCTCCAGCATCGCGACGCCGTAGGTGATGGAGGACAGGAGCAGGAGGCCCGTGTTGACCAGGACGAGCCTGAGGTCGAACAGGTCCGCGCCCGCCGGGCCCGCCGCATAGTTGCGGCCGAGCACGCCGAACGTGGCGAACAGCACCGCGAAGATGAGGCAATCGCTCATCAGGTAGAGCCAGAAGCCGAGCAGCGTGCCCCCGTCCTCGTGGGCATGCCCTTCACGCTCGTAGAAGACCGGCGCCGTAGCGCCGGGCGGAGGGGTCATCTCATGCATCGGCTCGGGCTCCCCGCGCGAGTTGAGCCGTCCGCACGCCCTCAAGCCGGACGACGTCCTCGGCCGGGACGTAGTAGTCCCGGTTGTAGTTGAACGTGTGCATGATGGCCGCGGCGATCAGGCCGGCGAAGGAGAGCGCCGCCAACCACCAGATGTACCAGACCAGGGCGAAGCCGAGGACGGTGCTGAACCCCGCCAGGACGAGGCCGGCGGCGGTGTTCCTCGGCATGTGGATCGGCTGGTAGCCTTCCAGGGGCCGGTCATGTCCCCGTTCCTTCATATCCCACCAGGCGTCGATCTCGTGGACACGGGGGGTGAAGGCGAAGTTGTAGGGAGGGGGCGGCGAGGAGGTCGACCATTCGAGCGTGCGGCCGCCCCAGGGGTCGCCCGTAAGATCGCGCAGCTTCTCGCGCCGGACGTAGCTGACGACCAACTGGACGACGAAGGCCAGGATGCCGGCCAAGATGATGAAGGCCCCCAAGGCGGCGACCGTCAGGAAGGGCTGCACGTCCGGGTCCTCGAAGTGCTGCGTCCGGCGCGTCACGCCCATCAGCCCGAGGACATAGATGGGGGAGAAGACGACCCAGAAGCCGACCAGCCAGCACCAGAACGAGACCTTCCCCCAGAACGGATCGAGGCGATAGCCGAAGGCCTTGGGGAACCAGTAGTTGACGCCGGCCAGGAGCCCGAACACCACGCCGCCGATGATGACGTTGTGGAAGTGGGCCACCAGGAAGAGGCTGTTGTGCAGGACGAAGTCGGCGGGCGGCACGGCCAGCAGCACGCCGGTCAGCCCGCCGAGCACGAAGGTCGGGATGAAGCCCATCACCCAGATCATGGGGGAATCGAACTCGATCCGGCCGCGGTACATGGTGAAGAGCCAGTTGAACACCTTCGCGCCCGTCGGGATCGAGATGATCATGGTCGTGATGCCGAAGAAGGCGTTCACGTTGGCGCCGGCGCCCATGGTGAAGAAGTGGTGGAGCCACACCAGCCAGGACAGGAAGGCGATGACGACGGTCGCGTAGACCATGGAGGTGTAGCCGAACAGCCGCTTCCTGGAGAAGGTGGACACGATCTCGGAGTAGATGCCGAAGGCCGGCAGGACGAGGACGTAGACCTCCGGATGGCCCCAGATCCAGATGAGGTTCATGTACATCATCGAGTTGCCGCCGTAGTCGTTCGTGAAGAAGTGCGTTCCCACGTAACGGTCGAGCGACAACAGGGCCAAGGTCGCGGTCAGGACCGGGAAGATGGTGACGATGATGGCGTTGCTGGCGAGCGTCGTCCAAGTGAAGATCGGCATCCTCATCATGGTCATGCCCGGCGCGCGCATCTTCACGATGGTGGCGATGAGGTTGATGGCCGACAGCGTCGTGCCGACTCCCGCGATCTGGAGGCTCCAGATGTAGTAGTCGACGCCCACCCCCGGGCTGTAGGCCGCTCCCGAGAGCGGCGGATAGGCGAGCCAGCCGGTGCGCGCGAACTCGCCGACGAACAGGGAGGCCATGTTGAGGACGGCGCCGCCGGCCGTCATCCAGAAGCTGAAGTTGTTCAGGAAGGGGAAGGCCACGTCGCGCGCGCCGATCTGCAGCGGCATGACGTAGTTCATCACGCCGGTCACGAACGGCATGGCCATGAAGAAGATCATGATCGTGCCGTGCGCGGTGAAGACCTGGTCGTAGTGGTGCGGAGGCAGGTAACCCTCGTTGACGCCGACCGAGAGCGCCTTCTGCGTCACCATCATGATCGCGTCGGCGAAGCCACGCAGAAGCATCACGATGGCGAGCACGACGTACATGATGCCGATCTTCTTGTGGTCGACGCTCGTGAACCATTCCCGCCAGAGATGGCCCCACTTGCCGAACCAGGTCACGGCACCGAGGAGCGCCGCGCCGACCGCCGCCACCACGGCGAAGGTCACGAGCAGGATGGGCTCGTGGTAGGGTATGGCTTCGAGCGTCAGGCGCCCGAAGACGAGTTGCTGGAGGTCTACGTTCGAGAACATGCGGATGCCCGTCTGGATCAGTGCTGGTGGCGTTCGGTAGGCCGGTTGTTCAGCTGGGCCGGCGCTGGGCCCCTGTCGGCGCCCGGCAAGGCATTGCCTTGTCCCTGGTCCGGTTCGGTCCTGGGGTCGTTGACGCCACCGCGGCTCAGGTTCTGGTCACGGGGCTTCATGCCTTCCGGCTGCACCGAGCCCATGGGCGGGCGCCCGGATGCCGGGAAGGTGGCGGCGGAGGACTCGTGCCCGCTCTCCAGGCGGCGGTTGTCGTAATCGAGCCTGCCGCGGTTCGCCTCGCTGTCCTTGCCCGCCCCCCCACTCCTGTCGATGTGGTGCATCTCGCCCACGCACATCCGGTTCGGCGCGACGCACATTCCGAGGATGGCATCGTAGAGGCCGCCCTCGACGGAGCCGAAGTACCGGACCGGTTCCGCCTCGCTTGGCTTTTCAAGGGCGAGGTAGGCCCCGCGGTCGAGGGGCGATCCGGCCGCCTTGGCCTTCGCAACCCACTCCTCGAAGCCCTGCTGGCTCAGGCTTCTGAAGCCGAAGTTCATGCGGGAGAAGCCGGAGCCGCTGTAGTGGGCCGACTGTCCCCTGAAATCGCCCTCCTTGTTCATGACGGCGTGCAGCGGCGTCTGCATGCCCGGCATCGCGTAGATCATGCCGGCGAGTGCAGGCACGTAGAACGTGTTCCAGACCGAGGCGGCGGTGATCTTGAAGGTGATGGGCACGTTCGCGGGCGCGGCCATCTCGTTCACGCTCGCGACGCCGAGCTCGGGGTAGATGAACAGCCATTTCCAATCGAGCGCGACCACCTCGACCGTCACGGGCCTCGCGTCGGCGGGCACGGGCTTGTTGGGCGCGAGACGGGTCAGGGGTTGATAAGGATCGAGCGTATGCGTGCTGATCCAGGTCATCGCGCCCAGCGCGATGATGATGAGCAGCGGCACGGTCCAGATGACCACTTCGAGCTGCGTCGAGTGGTGCCAGCTCGGGTCGTAGGTGGCGTCCTTGTTGGACGAGCGGTAGCGCCACCCGAACACGAAGGTGAGGGCGATCACCGGCAGGATGACGAGCAGCATGAGCGCCGTCGACGCGACGATGAGGTTGCGCTGCTGGACGGCGACGTCGCCTGCGGGATTCATCACGATCATGTTGCAGCCGCCGAGAAGGCCGGCGGCCGCGAGGAGCGCCAGGGTGCGCAGGGGCGTGCGGACCGTGACCCCGCGCCGACGCCGGGCGGGCGGTTGAGCGGAAAGGAAGGCCAGGGCGGTCACTCCATGATGCCACGCCGCCTCGGGCGGCGATGTTCGTTCGCGGAAGGCGGAAGCGTCGGCGTCCGCACGGTTCAGACCTGCCGGATCTCGGAGCGGGAGCTTGCGAGGGCCAGCAGGGTGGTGACCGCCCCGGACAGGAGGTACAGGCCGACGCAGGCGAGCCCGTAGCGGGCCGACAGGAACAGGACCACCAGGGGTGCGAAGCCCGCCCCGAGGAGCCAGGCGAGGTCGTTGGTGAGCGCCGCCCCGGTGTAGCGGTAGCGCTGCTCCAGCCTGGACGTCACCGCGCCGGAGGACTGCCCGTAGGACAGGCCGAGGAGCAGGAATCCGGCGTTGACGTAGATGGTCTGCCCTATCGCGTTCTCCTCGATGACGAGGGGAGCGATGATGCTGCCGATGGCGAACACGGCGATGAGGCCCGCCGAGAGCAGGAGGAGCATGCGACGGCCGATCTGGTCGGCGATCAGGCCGGAGGCGAGGACCGCGCCCGCGCAGATGAAGGCGCCGGAGCATTGCACCATCAGGAACTCGCCGGCCGAACGCTGCGTGAACAGGGTGATCCAGCTGATGGGGAACACGGTCACGAGGTGGAACAGCGCGAAGCTCGACAGCGGGATCAGCGCGCCGACAAGCAGGTCGCGGGAGTGGTTCCGGAGCAGGGGAATGATCGGCGATGGTTCGAGCCGACGCAGTTCGAGGAGGCGCGCGAACTCGTCGGTGGCCACCAGCCGCAGGCGCGCGAAGAGCGCGACGACGTTGATGGTGAAGGCGCAGAAGAAGGGGTAGCGCCAGCCCCAGTCGAGGAAGGCGGGCTCGGGCAGGTTCAGCAGGAAATAGGCGAACAGGACCGCGGCCAGCATGAAGCCGACCGGCGCGCCGAGCTGCGGAAGGGCCGCGTAGAAGCCGCGGCGCTCCACCGGCGCGTTAAGGGCCAGGAGCGATGCCAAACCGTCCCATGCGCCGCCCAGCGCAAGGCCCTGCCCGACCCGCAGCAGGCCGAGGAGGTACAGGGACCAGGCGCCGATCTGCGCGTAGCCCGGCAGGAAGGACATGGCCATGGTGGAAAAGCCGAGCAGGAGCATCGCGACGCCCAGCTTCACGCCGCGGCCGTGCCGGCGGTCGACCACGGTGAACAGGACCGACCCGACCGGCCTTGCGACGAAGGCTAGCGAGAACATCGCGAAGGAGTAGAGCGTCGCCGTCAGGGGTTCCGCGAAGGGAAAGAACACCTTGGGGAAGACCACGACCGAGGCGATGGCGTAGACGAAGAAGTCGAAGTACTCCGCGGCCCGGCCGATGACGACGCCGATGGCGATCTCGCCCGGCGCGACCTTGTGGTCCGTGGACGCCGAGCGGGCGTCACGCTCAAGCGGCGTGGAGGAGGGCAGGGGCCCTTGAACGTTGTCCATCGCCATCCGGGTATCGGTCTCCGACGCGTTGCTTCCGGCAGGATCCGCGGGGCCGCTTCGGCGCCGCGCTTAGGAGAAGGGATCGGGCCGAGCGGGCCACGAGCCATAGTGACGACGAGGCCCATGGCGCAGGCGAGCCGTCGCTCAAGCTGCGCACCCTGAACATGGGACGCAAGTTACATGATAACCCAACCGGGAAGCGCTATTGGTTGGATCTATAATCATCGGATGCGACCATCCGCACGATCCTCGACTTGGAATATCTGCGCGGACAACACGCAAGCACCAATCCAAGACTCATGCAGAGCTTCCGCACATCAACCCGCTTGAGGTGGCGAACACGCATCCACGCCTCTCCTCGACGCCCCCTGGACTGGACCGTAGGCGCAAGCGGCGCCCCCGTCTTTGTTCGAGATCAAAGAGCGGCCCAACGAAATCACCCACGGTTCCCCGGCGTCCGGGAGCGACAGATGGGCAAGCAAGGGGTGGTGGCCGCCGCCGAGTTTCAATCCGACTACGAACTCTTCCATGGCTTGGACCAGGGAAGCGTGGACCTGATCCTCGGCCAGGCGAAGTTCTCGCGCATCGGCTCGCGCACGACGTTGGTTCGCCAGGGTGACAGGCCCGCGCACCTGCTGCTGCTCGTTGCCGGGCGGGTGAAGGTCTCGCGGGTCGCGAACGACGGGCGGGAGTTGACGGTGCACCTGATGCAATCCGGCGACCTGATCGGCTGCGCCGCCGTGTTCCGCGACCTGCCGTACCTCGCGACGGCCACCTCGATAGGCATATGCGAGACCTACGCCTGGTCGCGCAGTCAGGCCTTCGCCCTGATGGAGGCCCATCCACGGTTCGCCATCAATGCCCTCTCGCTCGTGAGTGGCCGCCTGGCTGACCTGTTCCGGCGCGAGGCCGAGATGGCCAACGGTCCGGTCCGACGCAGGCTCGCCACCCAACTCCTCAAGATCTCGCCGGCGGGGGACGCCAGCCTCGGCAATGCGGAGGAGGTGCGGATGACGCGACAGGAACTGGGGCAGCTCTGCGGGACCACGCTCTTCACGGTGAGCCGGGTGCTTTGCAGTTGGGAGCGGGCCGGCATCGTGGTCCTCGGACGGGAACGTGTCCGCGTGGTCGACAGGTCGCGCTTGAGCCGCGTCGCGGCAGGGGAAGCGTTGCGTTGACCACCCGCCCTCCCGACGGAGATCGGGAAGGCGGGTCTGACCATCCGAGGCATTGGGTGCTATGGCGTCGGCTCAAGTTGCCCGCTGAGTTCCGTCGTCGGTTGCATGGACGCCGGCGAGACCAGGGAACGGAGCGTCTCGGCAAGGTCGGAAAGGCCGAGCTGTCCCTTCTGCAGGACGCGGTCGGCCTGGCCAGCCAACCTGCGGCGGTCGTCGGCGGTGACATCCTTTGCGGTCAGCACCACGACCGGGATGTCGCGCCACTCGCGTCGCGCCCTTAGCGCGCGCAGGAAGGCGAACCCGTCCATCTCGGGCATCATCAGGTCGAGCAGGATCAGGGACGGCGTTCGCGCCGCAACCGCGTCCAGTCCGGCCCGCCCATGCTCGGCCGAGGCCACGCGCCAGCCCTCGCGCGTGAGGAGCGTCGCCATGCGCTCCCGCGCATCCGCATCGTCGTCGATGACAAGGACGGGACCGTCATGCTCGGATGGCTTGAACCGCTCCATCGCCGACTTGAGCTGACCCCACTCCACCGGCTTGTGCAGGTAGTCGGTCGCGCCCAGAGAGAAGGCGAGGTTCTGCTCGTCGAGCACGGTCACCATGATGATGGGTGTGTCGCCGAGCTCCGCGTCGGCGCGCAGGGCGCGAAGCACCGTCCAACCGTCCATGCGCGGCATGGTCACGTCGAGAAGGATCACGCGCGGGCGCAAGGTCCGTGCCCGGTCGAGTCCCTCGCGTCCGTCCGCGGCCGTGGCGACCTGGAATCCGTCCCTCTGCAGGAACCGGGCGAGCAGGTCGCGCGTCGCGGGATCGTCGTCGATGATCAGGACGTGGCCGGAAGCCGAAGCGGCCCGTCCAGCCGGAGGATGCATAACCTCCTGTCCCGGGGCGTCGCCTGAACCCTCGGCCGACGCCTCGACGTAGTGCGCGGGCAGGCGCACGGTGAACGTCGTACCCACTCCTTCCTCGCTCTCGACCCCGATCTCGCCACCGAGCATGTTCGCGAAGGCGCGGGTGATCGCGAGCCCGAGGCCGGTGCCGCCGAAGCGCCGCGTGGTCGAGGCATCGGCCTGGCTGAAGCGCTGGAACAACCTGGCCTGCTGCTCGGGGCTGAGGCCGATGCCGGTGTCGCTGACGGCGAACGCAAGCCACTCGACGTTTCCATGGCGCTCCCGCCTAGCGCTCAAGGTTATCTTCCCGGCTTCGGTGAACTTGGCGGCGTTGCTGAGGAGGTTGATCAGGCACTGGCGCAGCTTCGTCACGTCGGTGCATGCGGCGCCGAGGTCCTGCCCGAGATCGAGGGCCATCGCGTTACCCTTCTTCTCGACGAGGGATTCGACGGTGGCGGCGACGTCCTGCACGACCTCGGCCACGGAGAACTCCTCCGGGTAGATCTCCATGCGCTCGGCCTCGATCTTCGACAGATCCAGGACGTCGTTGATCAAGCCGAGCAGGTGGCGGGCGTTCGACTCGATCTTGCGCATGTCCGAAAGCAGGCTTTCCTGGCCAAGATCCTCCATCTCCTCCTGCAGCATCTCCGAATAGCCGATCACGGCGGAGAGCGGGGTGCGCAGCTCGTGGCTCATGTTGGCCAGGAATTGGCTCTTGGCGCGATTGGCTTCCTCGGCCGCCTCCTTGGCCATCTCCAGCTGGAGCTCGGCTTCCTTGCGGGCCGTGATGTCCGAATGGGCCCCGACCCACTCGCGTACGGTACCGTTCTCCTCCAGGATCGGAACGGCGCGCACCTCCATGTCGCGCCAGGTGCCGTCATGCCGCCGCAGGCGGTGCTCGACCTCGAACGGTGTCACCGATGCGACGGCGTTCCCCCAGGCCTCCGCCGTCGCGGCGCGGTCGTCCGGATGGACGGCATCGAGGAAGCCATGCCCGGCAGCGTCGCTCCCGCTTTGGCCGGTGAAGCGCGTCCACTCGGAGGGCACGCCCGCGAAGGTCCCGTCGGCATTGGTCGTCCAGATGATCGCGGAGGTCGCCTCGGTCAGCGAGCGGAAGCGCTCCTCGCTCTCGCTCATGCGAAGCTCGGAGAGCTTGCGCAGCGTCACGTCGGAAATGACCAAGCCAACGCCATCGACCCGGGCGCGCCGTCGCCCTCCACCGTCCTGAAGGGGGTAGAAGCTCATCTGGAAGTGCCGGGTGCCGCCTGGCGCGCTGGGAGCGGGAACCCCCACCTCGACGTTCGTGGTGACGAGCCCCTGGTCGCGCGCCGCCGCAAGCTTCGGGGCGAGCTCGTCCCGAAGGGTCGGCAGCAAGGCCCAGATCGGTGCCCCGAGGTCCGCGCCGAAGCCGCGCTCGCTCATGCTCTCCATCGACCGGTTCATGTGGCGGATCCTCAGTTCGCGGTCGAGGAAGCCCAGTCCCACGGGCGCGTTCGCCAGGACGCCGTCGAGGAGGGCCGTCATGCGCTGGCTCTCGCGCCGGCGCACCATGGCGAGGCGCGCGATGAGGCCCACGCCGGCAAGCGCCGAACCTCCGCAGAGCAGGGACAGGAGGAGGGAGCGTCGGCGGTCGTCCCGTTCAAGGCGCGCCAAGGTCCCGGCCGCTTGATCCTCGACGGAGCGCGTCGCCCTGCGGATCGCGTCCATGGTGCGCTTGCCCTCACCGGTCTGCACGAGGGCCGTCGCGGCGTCGAGGCCGCTCGCCTGCCTTGCCTCGACGACGCCTGCGGCGAAGGCACGCTCGGCGGCGACGAGGGTCGACAACAACTCGCCCTTGGCACCCTCCTTTGTTGAGCGAGCCCTCTCAAGCCCATCGAGGTCGCGCAGCTCCTGGTCGACCCTGGCCAGGGCGGCGTTGTAGGGTTGGAGGTACTCCTCGGTTCCGACCAGGGCATAGCCGCGCATGCCCGTCTCCAGGTCCTTCATGGTGGAGAGAAGGCGCTCGCTCTGGCCCATGATGGCGTGCCGGCGCGCGGCCTCGGCACGGGTCGCCTCCGCGGCCAGGTAGTTCCAGACGCCGGCCACCAAGGCGAGGAGGATCAGCACGGACGCCAGCGGGAAGCTCGGCAAGCCTGCGAGCGGCCGGGAACCGCGCCAGCCCTTCCGGCGCAGCATGGAGGTCAGGAAATTCATGTGGGCGGCCTGCTGTACGGCGGAAGAAGCTCTCTCCCGAGGTATAACGCGCCGGCACCATCGCAGGTCACGGCCAAGGTCACGCTTACGTACAAGGCCACCCGTCCCTACGTAGCGGACCTGCATTCGGCGGCACGGGAACGGAGGCGTGAAGCGCGGAGCATGAACCTCCAACGGCCAGGGCGTCCGTCCTTGCTGCGCATGAATCGGCCTTCGTTCCATGCGCCGTACCGCGGCCGCCCAGGGCGACGGATGCGGGAGGGACGCGGGCACGCGGTCGGCGGACCTCTCGTTCGCCATCGCGTCGAGTTGCTGCGCGGGTCGGCGGTTGCACGGCTTGGCGCTCGCCAGCGAGCGTCGTCCACTCCGGGGACAGGCCTTCAAGGCAATGGCTCAGCCGTCGTGGCTCAGCTCTGCCGATGACTCTCATCCCGGAATGTTAATCGGCGGAACTTTGCCCACGTCCAGGGACTTTTGACCGGCAAGCACATCAGGTGCGGCCCCCGGGAGGAAGACCATGACCGTGACCGTCACGCCGGACACGCCCGACACGCCGCGCAATCGCGGCGACGACGAGGCCCCGCACGTGAGCCCCGTTACGCCAACGGAAGACGCGCGCTCCATCATGCTCAACAAGATTTCCTGGGGCGCCGTGCTCGCGGGTGTGGTCGTCGCCCTCGTGGTACAATTGCTCCTGAACCTGCTTGGCCTCGGCATCGGTGCGGCCTCCCTCAGCGCGGCCGGGGGCGACAATCCTTCCGCCCAGACCTTCTCCATCGGCGCCGGACTCTGGTGGACCCTGTCGGGCGTGATCGCCTCCTTCGTCGGCGCTTACGCGGCGGGCCGGCTATGCGGCAAGCCCAAGGAGAACACGGCCGCGTGGCACGGGCTGACGGCCTGGGCCTTCACCACGCTGGTGATCTTCTACCTGCTGTCCTCGACGGTCGGCGGCGTGCTCGGCGGCGCCTTCAACTCGCTCAGCAGCGTCGCCGGTGGCTTGGCGAACACGGCAGGCGGTGCCGTGCAGACAGCGGCGCAAGCCGCCGCGCCCTCGCTGTCCAAGGTCAGCGATCCGTTCTCCTCCATCGAGCAGTCCGTTCGCGGTGCGTCCGCCGGGCAGGACCCTGCGGCTGCGAAGGATGCGGCCGTGTCAGCCGTGCGCGCGGCCCTGACTGGCGACCCGGCCCAGGCCGATGCGGCCCGCACCCGTGCGGCGGAAGCGCTGGCCAAGGCGCAGAACATCCCGGTCGATCAGGCCAAGGGTCAGGTCCAGCAATACGAGCAGCAATACCGCCAGGCGGCCGACAGCGCCAAGCAGCAGGCCAAGCAGGCGGCCGAGCTGACGCGCAAGGCCGTCTCGCGCGGTGCCTTGTTCGGGTTCTTCGCCCTCGTGCTCGGCGCCGTCGCTTCCTGGTTCGGTGGCCGCATGGGTGCGGTCGCGCCGACCGTCACCGGCCTGGGCTTCAACGCGATGCAGCGCCGGCCGTGAGCGACGGTCCCGCCCGCCCGATCCAGACCGGCAGCCCGATCCTCACCGAGGAAGTTCAGGCCGGCGAGACGGTCCTGGTTCCCCTTATCGAGGAGACGGCACGCATCGAGAAGCGGGTGGTCGAGACCGGCCGGGTTCGGGTCAGCACCCACACGGACACGGTCGAGCAGGTCCTGCGCGAGACCCTGCGCGGCGACGCCGTCGAGGTCACTCGCGTGCCGGTCAACCGGACGCTCGGCGAGGGCGAGGTTGCGCCGCAGGTCAGGAACGAGGGCGGGGTGATCGTCATTCCCGTCCTTGAGGAAGTCCTCGTCGTCGAGAAGCGGTTGGTCCTCAAGGAAGAGGTCCATGTCCGCCACACCGCATCCGGCGAGGAGGTGGAGTTTCCGGTCACGCTGCGTCGCCAGCGTGCCGAGATCGAGCGCGTGGGTCCCGAGGGGGAGATCACGCCGGCAACATCGGAGGAGACGGGTTCATGACGCAGACCATCACGGCACTCTACGACGACCAGGCCCAGGCGCAGGCCGCCTTGAGCAAGCTCGTGGCCGCGGGCTTCCCGCAAGGGTCGATCCGGTTGACGCCCGGGGCGTCCACGACGGCCACCCGCAGCACGGGGTCGTACGACCACACCCGGGACGAGGGCGGCTTCTGGGCCTCGCTCAAGGACGCCTTCATGCCCGAGGAGGACCGCTACGCGTACACCGAGGGCCTCAGCCGGGGCGGCACGCTCCTGACCGCCACGGTGGAGGACAACCGGGTTGCCGCCGCCATGGACATCCTGGAGGAGAACGGATCGGTCGACCTCGACGAGCGCGAGGCGACGTGGCGCAAGGAAGGTTGGAGCGGCTACGGCGCCGCCTCGGCGACCGGAGCGTCCGCCACGGGCACGGTGACGTCCGGAACGGCGTCGACCGGGACGGCAACGGGTGCTGCGGCGGCACGCGGCACGGGCGAGACCGACTACATCCCCGTCGTCGAGGAGCGGCTGAACGTCGGTAAGCGCGTGGCCGAGCATGGCCGCGTGCGGGTGCGTTCCTACGCCATCGAGACGCCGGTGGAGGAGCAGGTCAGCCTGCGCGAGGAGCACGTCGAGATCGAGCGCCGCGCGGTCGACCGTCCGGTCACGGCCGCCGACGAGGCGCTGTTTGCCGAGAAGACCATCGAGGCGACGGAGCGTCGCGAGGAGGCGGTGGTCTCCAAGGATGCCCGCGTGGTCGAGGAGGTCGGCATCCGCAAGGACGCGACCCAGCGCACCGAGACGGTCTCCGATACGGTGCGGCGCACAGAGGTCGAGGTCGAGGACGAGCGTGGCAACGTCAGTCGCACGGGCGTGAGCGGCACCGACCCGCGCAAGCCGGTCTGAGGCAGCGTCGGCTCGAACAACCGGGTCGGCCGCCGCTTCGGAGCTGCGCCGGCCCATATGGCCATTCGGGGAGGACCCTCCCTCGCGAGGAGACGAGACATGAGTGACGGCTTCCCATCCATGACGGCGCTGCTCGGTCTGCTGGCTCTTGCCGGCTACCAGAACAAGGACAAGCTGGCCGAGTTGCTCGGCGGAGCCGGCCAGGGAAGTCCGCAGCTCGCAGGGTCCGGCGCCGCACCGGGAAGCCTGACTGGTTCGGGGGAGGGCGCGGGCGGTGCCTTGGGCGGCTTCCTTGGCGGTCTGGCGGGCACCCAGCGTGGCGCATCGCCCGGAGGCTTCCTGAGCAGTGGCCTGGGCGAGATGCTGGAGCGCTTCCACAATGCCGGTCACGGACAGGCAGCGCAGTCGTGGGTCAACCACGGCCCCAACCAGGAGATCGCCCCGCACCATCTGGAGCAGGCGATTGGCCCTGACGTTCTCGCGACGCTGACGCAGCGTACGGGCCTATCGCGGGACGAGTTGCTGGCGCGGCTTTCCAAGAACCTCCCGAACGCCGTCGACCAGTACACGCCCGATGGTCGCCTTCCGGCTTAACCAAGCCGAGGTTCCATGGCCGATGGCGTGGCCCGCAAAGGAGGTGGCTTCAGTCGGCCGCGGAACCGAAGCCGGCCAAGGATGGTCGCTCCAAGAGACCCACCTTGTTCCGGAGCGCATGGACGATGTCGGATCCAAGGTCTGCTGACTTCGACGCCCCCCTCGACTGCTTGATCGTCGGCGGCGGACCTGGCGGACTGACCGCCGCGCTGTACCTCGCCCGCTTCGAGCGCCGCTTCCTCCTGGTGGATGCGGGAGATTCCCGCGCCAACTGGATACCGACCAGCCACAACATCCCGGTCTTCGCCGACGGCATCTCAGGGCAGGAGATCCTCGCCCGCCAACGCGCGCACCTCGCGCGTTACGGCGCTCAGGTCGCGAGGGGCAGCGTCACCGCGTTGCGCAAGGCCGAGGGAGGTTTTGCAGCCGATGTGGATGGGAGACGGGGCGTCGTGCGCGAGGTGCGGGCGCGCCGGGTGTTGCTCGCCACGGGAGCGGACGACGTGGAGCCGGACCTTCCGGACCTGCCGGATGCCGTCCGACAGGGTCTCGTGCGCTACTGCCCGATCTGCGACGGGTACGAGGCGCGAGGTAAGCGTATCGCGGTCATCGGTCACGGCGACCGAGGCCTGGGCGAGGCGGTGTTTGTCGCTCGCACCTATTCCCGGGACGTGACGCTTCTGACGCTCGGTCAAGGCATGGACCTCGACGCAGGCGAGCGGGAACGCGTCCGGGAGCACGGCATCCAAGTCGTCCACGATCCGGTGTCCGGCCTCGACACTGAGGGGGACAGGATCACGGTGCTGAGGACGGCAAGCGGGGAGGAACACAGGTTCGAGGTGCTGTACTCGGCACTGGGGCTGAAGCTCCGCTCCGAACTCGCGCTGGCGTTGGGAGCTGAGCACGACGGGACAGGCGCACTCGCCGTCGACGAGCACAACCGTACGACGGTGCCGGGCCTCTACGCGGCGGGTGGCGTGGTACGCGGGCTCGATCAGGTCGTGGTCGCGATGGGGCACGGGGCAATTGCCGCCACCGACATCCACAACCGCTGCGAATTGCCCACTGAGGAAGAGGTCGACGGTGCCGAGCGGAGGGCCTGCAACGCCTGATGTCTCCGTGGGCCGAACTCTCAAGGGAGCGACGGCAGAGCGATGCCGTTCACCCTTGAGGACGCCTCCGAGCACCCATCGAATGCCCACGTGGCTCCCATCGGATTCGGCCCATCCAGTGTGCTCGAAGACAATGGACGTTGCCGCTCGCCGTTATCAGGGAGCCGCGGAGCGGAGCCGCACTGAATCTCACGGCGATAAAGAGGTGCGACAGGGTCCGCAGAGACTGAACCTCCGGCTTTGCCAGGCCGATCAGGAAAACTGCGAGGCCTGTCAGTGGCAGGGTCGGGCATTAGCCCGCTCGGCGCCTCCGACGATGGGACCCATCCGCCAATCTATGGTCCGGATCAGGATGCCGCAGGCACCCGCGCAAACCCTTCCTTCCATTCGAGGTTGCCAGAAAGGCGCCTTCCAACCGGACAGGAGCCAGACGGAAAGGTTTGGGACGGAATGGCAGCGGAGAGGGAGCGAGCATCTCGTACATGCGGCGGCTGCACGAGATGCTCGCCGCTCGCCACCTGACAGCCATCCCCGGCCTGGAGGACGTGCTGCTCACCCGTCTGACCGCCTTCGAGGCCGAGGCCAGGGCGGCCGGGGCTTCGGAGGAGACCCTCGGGGCCATTTCGAACGCACGCTTCACGGCGGGCATCGCCAGCCTGCGCCGCTGGCTTCCGATGCCGCGCGGACACTGAGGAAGATCGAGACCCGTGAGTTCATCCAAGCCGATGCTGCGGTTCCTTGTCGCCGAGAGCGAAACACCGCAGGCGCGCGAGGAGCGACGCGGGAGCGTCGGTCGCTCCTCCGGCGAGACCTACCTCGACATCCTGGAGAAGCTCGCACCGGGTGTTGTCTGCGACCGCATCCAGCCGGCCGACGCCGACGCGGCTCTCCCGCCGGGCGCCACCCTGGCCGGCTTCGACGCCGTTTTCCTCACCGGTTCGCCGCTGCACCTGTACGAGGAGACGCCGAAGACCCGGCGCACGATCGCCTTCATGCGAGCCGTGTTCGAGGTGGGTACGCCGGCTTTCGGTTCATGCGCGGGGCTGCAGGTCGCGACCGTCGCAGCCGGGGGCAGCGTGCGCCGGAACGCACATGGGCAGGAGGCCGCCTTCGCGCGGCGGATCACGTTGACAGAAGCGGGCCGCGTACACCCACTCCTCGCGGGCCGTCCAGCCTCCTATGACGCGCCGGCCATCCACACGGACGAGGTCGCGTCCCTTCCGCCCGGAGCGGTGCTGCTTGCCGGTAATCGCGTCACCGCCGTACAGGCCGCCGAGATCCGCTTTGAACGCGGTGTGTTCTGGGGCATACAGTACCATCCCGAGATCGGCCTCGACGAAGTGGCCGGCGCCTTGCGCCGACAGGCGGAGGGCCTGGTCGAGGCGGGGTTGGCCGGAAGCCGCGACGACGTGGAGGCGTACGCCGGGCAGATAGACGCCCTGCACCGCAAGCCGACCCGACGGAACCTTGCCTGGCAGCTGGGCCTGGACGAGGAGGTCACGGATGAGCGACGGAGGCTCACAGAGCTTCGGAACTTCATCGAGACCGTTGCCAGGTTCGGTCGGGCCGGCCCCTTCTCTGTGGGTAAGTGACGCGATCCCGAACGCGTGGGGAACGTCGCTCACGGGGCGCCGTTGCCTGGTGCCGCGGCACCCATGCAGGTTCCGCGAGCACTTTTCGACGAGCGTGCCGAGTTCCCATGCAACTGCCACGAGACGACAGAAATCATCCGCGAGCCGAAGCCTTCCGCGACTTCATCCGCGATGGCGGATTCCCTTGCGTCGGCGCGAAGTCGGCCTTGTCGAAGGGACAGATGCGGGTGCTGGTCGCCCGCGACATCACCTCGGCATGGGACGACATGCGGATTTACCCGGCGCTGCTCGCATTCGCGGCGCGGTACCGGCGGCAGCCGGACCTGTTCCAGAGCTTCGCCGTCATCTTCGAAGGACCTGGCGAGCTGGACGAGGAAGGGTTCGAGCGTCACCTCTGGGAGCGGGTGCAGTCGCTCGCCGACAAGGACGCTTGGCTCGGCCACCCATGGGACAAGAGCGTCGCTTCCGAGCCGGAGAGCCCGCACTTCTCGCTGAGCTTCGCAGGCGAGGCTTTCTTCGTCGTCGGCCTCCACCCGAACGCGAGCCGTCCGGCGCGCCGGTTCTCGTCACCCGCCTTGGTGTTCAACCTGCACGCCCAGTTCGAGCAGTTGCGCGAGGCCGGCCGCTACGAGAAGCTGCGCTCCTCCATCCTGCAGCGGGACGAGGCGCTCGCCGGCTCGACGAACCCGATGCTGGCGCGACACGGCGAGGTCTCGGAGGCGCGCCAGTACAGCGGCCGGGTCGTGGACGAGGCATGGCGCTGTCCCTTCCGGCCCCGCGATAACGCGCCGCCGGCTTCCGGCACGCCCTGAGGGGACCAAGGCTCAGACCCGTTCGGGCACGGCCTGGCCACGCACCCGGGCAGCCTATTGAAACCGTACCGCGATCTCACGGTGGCGGCGTTCCAAGTGCATCTCGATAAGCTCGAACAAGCCCCCGCGATTGCGGGCTCGGTGTTCCGGCATGGTAAGCTCTTCGAGCAGGGCAACCATCGCTGTCCGCCGAGCCTCGTAGACCGGGAAGTGTGTCAGGTAGGCGTCGACCACGCGCTCGGCCTCGATGATCGTGCCGGGCCGATAGCGGGCCGCGAGTGCGAGGAGGGTGCGCACCGTGTCATCGAGCGGGTCCATACGACTGGTAGCGCCGAGCATGACGTAACGGTTCCGCCCTGCCTTCCGGACCCTATGCCTGCGAAGGACGAAGCCGTCGCGCCCTATGGTCCACGGGGTGCGTCATCGGTCGACCTTGTGCCACGAAGCGTCCCGCACGAGACGGACTCGGAAGGCTGGCGCGACCGGTTCCGATCCGCCGTCGGGCCCACCCTGGCGCCTTCCTCATCCTCCAGGGTTCTGGCGCCGCAATCGGGCGGAGCGACCTCAGGCGGCTAGTTTTCCGTCGTAACGGCGGCAGTGCTGCAGGTAGCCGACCTCATGGCGACCGGCGAGCTCCACCACGCTCGACCACAGCCAGGAGGGAGCCTTATCGCCGTCGTCCCTGCCCGACAGGACCTCCGAACGCCAGCCGGAGCGGGTCGCCTCGTCCATCTGCCGGCCATGCGCCGTACCAACCACGTAGGCGAGGTAGTGCGCGGCCCGGATGGCCTCCTCCCGCCCGAACTGCGCGACGTCGAGCTTGAGGTCCTGCGGAGCGAGTTCGCGCATCACCACCGGCCTGCCCAGGAGGTGCAAGGCCAGCATGCGGTCGCCGAGGTTCGGCGAGAGAGCGCGGGCGCCGGCCACCACACGCTCGGCGGGGTCCGCCGGCATCTCGGCGCCGCGGGCGGCGGGAGCGGCGGCCTCGACGGCTTCCTTGAGATCGACGAGCGCCAGCCTTCGCTTGGTGCCGGGCTCATCGATCCGCACCAAGGCCGCATGGCGCAGGAAGCCGAGCGAGGAGCAGCCCTTCATCCAGTAGGCGGCATCGACGAGGCGAACGTCGGTACGGCCACCGCCGAGGCCGGAGGGGTTCAGGAGGCGGCGCACCGCTTCCTGGCCGAAAAGGGCATCGAGGGCGGTGCGTTCCTCGCCGCTGAGCGCCCAGAACTTGCGCCCAAGCGGGATCCGGGGCTCGACGTCCTTCAGGCGCTCGCGCGCGAGGTGCTTCCAATGCCGTCCGAGGGCACGGCGGCGCACGGTGCGCACGACGTCCGGCTCGGGCGGAGGCTCGTCCGAGCCGGGCCCGCCCAGGCCCGATGCGTAGCCGCGCACCATCTCCTCCAGCATCCTGGCGGTGACGACTCCCGGAAGGTCCGAGCCGCGCGCCGCGCTGGCCAGCGACAGGCCGAGCCGAACGAGGTCGTGCGTCGGGTTCCCGATGACGGTCTGGTCGAGGTCGCGCACCTGGATGGCGACGTGCCCTTCGGCATCGGCGAGAGGACCCAGGTTGCCAAGGTGGCAGTCTCCGCAGATCCAGACCGGCGGGCCCTCGGGCAGGGTGCCGCGTGGCAGGCCGTCGAGCCACTCGTAGAACTTGAGGGTATTGCCGCGGACGTAGGCATGGGCGGACCGGGCCATCTTCAGGGTTCGTTGCCGCTCAAGCACCGCCGCGCGTTCCTCGGAGCCGAAGGTTCGGGTCTCGGGCATTCACCACCTTACGCACGCACGGCTGCGGCACCGTCCTGGCCGCTCTCTTCAACGCACGAGAACAGGTGGGCAACGTGCGTTGTTTCGTCCTCGGCAAGGATTAACCGGACAGGTAGCGCGTGCGGCATGCATGCGGAGGCGGACGTGCTGTCCCGCCCTATGTCGGCGGCAACATCGGTTCGTTCGGCATACGGCCATCACGAACGACGCCGCCAACATGATCCAGCAGACCCACATCGAGGTCCATAGTGCCCTTCCGGCGTGGGAGGGCTCTTCCAAGGTCCCGCACAGGGTACGCAAGGGCCGGCGCGCACCCGTCCATGCCGCACCGGAACTCGCCGCCGAGAATGCCTGCAGGCTCGGGCCGCGGCTGTCGGCCTGCCACGGCATCACTGAGGGCTTCCCCGAGGTGAACTCCCGACACCGGGTTCGCCGGCTTCACGGTATTGACCAGGGGGCCGTCCCTCGCTGAGCGCGGCACCGCCTCCGTCGCGCGATAGCCAGCCGCCGGTCGGGATGGCATGGCTCCGCGCAGCCAGAGCCGCCCTTGTGATGTACGGCCGACGCTAACTGGAGCCAGGGTGCGTCTCCAGAGAACTCGCCATTGTGCCGCCATTGGCGAGCGAACCGTTGAAGGTTGCTACGGCGCATGTGATTATAGCGGAACCGATATATCTAGGAATCCCTGACAAGCGCCACGAGCCTGGACGTGAAGGAAGTGGCGTTCGTGAACAGGGCAGCCGAGAAGGCGTTCGACGCCCTGCCTCCGGAGGTGCTCGAACGTGCCGAGACGGCATTGTCGGTACTGCAGAAAGGGGGCTCCCTGCCGAGAGGCGAGTACGAGGCCCTACGAGGCCGCACCTTGGCCGGCGTCACTGAGATCAAGCTGCCTTGGAACACGGACGAGTACAGGGTCTATTAGGTCGTCGAGTTCGACGAAGTCATATTCGTCCTGGACGCCGGGATGAAGAAGTCACCGAGGGGAGGTCAGATCCCCCAGGAGCAGGTCGAAAGATTGGAGGCAAGGCTCGCGAAGGCACGTGAGGCATATCTACAGAACAAGAACCTTTTCATCCGCCGTTTCAGCGAGAGAAGGACCAACCGCGGGGAAGACGCGGCAACCGTGACGCCAATCCCAGGGAGATGAGCGATGTCGACCACAACGATGGATGACGAAGAGTCCGGACCCGTCATCGGCAGCGGGGATTTCCTGGCTGACCGAGGTTACAACGAAACCGGAAGCCTACGACTCAGGATTTTGATGGCGAACGAGATCGCCCTTATCGCCGAGGCGCGTGGCCTTACGCAAAAGGATGTCGCCTCCCGGACAGGTCTATCTCAATCCGACGTTTCACGGATCGTCAATCGTCTCGTCCGGGACTTCTCGACGGACAGGCTCATGCGGGCACTGACGAGCTTGGGCAAGGACGTGCGCATCGCATGGTCGGACGCCAAGCATCACGAGGGCAGCATCGTCGTGGATGCGTCCGACAGTCCCGAAGAGGAGCGTGCCTACGCGTTGTGAGGTACTCCGACGAGGCCGGCGTGGCACACGCCGTCCTGAAGGCATCGTGAAGGAAGCGCGCCGTAGTGCGATCCGGGCGTACGGAGCCGTGTGAAGGCGCCCCGATGCCATGGGACGCACTGCCGTGGCTCGGGGGTCTCGGTTAGGTGACGCTGGGGCGGGCGCTGCCGCCGTTCCGTTCGAGTCCGAACCCGAGCGCATTGATCTCCGCCGGCATCTCGGCGGAACAGGCCGAGGCGGCGAGGCGGCGCAAGAGGTTGGCCACTCGTGCCCGAGCAGCAGCGCGGAGCGCCTCTTTCGGCCACCGTGAAAGGAATCCCTGGTCTTCCTTCGCCGACGTACAAGCGCGTCCGGAGGCAAGGGCGGAACGTGAGACGGGTCGCGGTCAACGAACCCGAGGTCTAACCCGACCCGCTACTCGTTTCGTATCCTTCACGGGTTGCCGAACCGCCTTGGTTGCACGCCAAGGCCTCTCTGGCCACGGCGTTGGCCGCCCTATGTCGGCGGTAGCACCTGTTCGCTCGGCATCCGGCCATCACGAAAGACGTCGCCAGCATGATCCAGCCGACCCGCCTCAAGGTACTGAACGACCGACCTGCCCGGGAAGGCGCCTCCTACGTCCTGTACTGGATGGGCCTGTCGCAGCGCGCCAGGTATAATCACGCACTGGAATACGCGATTGCGGAAGCCAACCGCTTCGGGCTGCCGGTACTGGTTTGCTACGGCATCGCCGAGGGCATACCCGAGGCGAACGCCCGGCACTGGGCCTTCCTGCTGGAAGGGCTGGCCGAGGTTGGGCCGGCTTTGCGGGAACGTGGCATCGCCTTCGTGGTGCGCCGTCAGCCGCCGGTCGAGACCGCGCTCCTCTACGCGGCGGAGGCCGCGCTCATCGTGTGCGACCGCAATTACCAGAAGCCGGTCCGGCGCTTCTATGCCGACTTCGCCGAGCGCTCGTCGTGCCGCGTGGTGCAGGTCGAGGGCGAGGTTGTCGTGCCCGTCGAGACCGCCTCGCCCAAGCACGAGATCGCGGCACGCACGCTTCGTCCGAAGCTGCGCCGGCTCCTGCCCGAGTACCTCGTGCCGCTGCGGGAGGAGCCGGTCACCCACCGGGCCGACCACCTCAGTTATGAGAGCACCCTGGACCTCTCCGACGTGCCGAGGCTCGTCGGAACGCTCAAGGCCGACCAGAGCGTCCGGCCCGTGCGACGGTTCAGGGGTGGGGCGACGCAAGCCGAGGCGACCTTGAACCACTACCTGGACGCCCGCTTCCGGAACTACGCCACGGTTCGGGGAAGGCCGGAAGCCGGCGCAGCCTCGCACATGAGCCCCTACCTGCACTACGGCCAGATCTCGCCCGTTGCCCTCGCGCTCAGGGTGCAGGCCGCCGCGACCGGCGGCGAGGACGACAAGGCCGCCTACCTGGAGGAGCTCATCGTCCGACGAGAGCTCGCGATGAACCACATCTTCTACGAACCAAATTACGACTCTTACGAGGCCGCGCCGGCCTGGGCGCGCAAGACCCTCGACGCGCACCGGAGCGACCCGCGGCCCTACCTCTACACACCCGAGCAGTTCGAACGTGGCGAGACGCACGACCGCTACTGGAACGCGGCGATGATGGAGATGCGCGAGACGGGCTACATGCACAACCACATGCGCATGTACTGGGGCAAGAAGATCGTGGAGTGGTCGGCCTTGCCCGAGGAGGCGTTCGAGACGGCGCTACGGCTCAACAACAAGTATTTCATCGACGGGCGCGACGCGAACTCCTTCACGAACGTGACCTGGCTGTTCGGCTTGCACGACCGGCCCTGGGGTCCGCGTCCGGTCTACGGCAACGTTCGCAGCCTGGGCGCCGCGACGCTCAAGAAGTTCGACGCCGACGGCTACGTGCGTGAGGTCGAGCGCTTGGCCGCCATGGAACGAACCTAAAGCAGGCCTCGATTAGGTCGCGGCAAGGCAGGCCTTGCGCTTGGTCGTCTGTGAACAGCGTGCATCCACTCGGGACCTTATGGATCTAGGTACGGGCATCTACGCCCTTGGGCATAACCGCAAGGCTTCGGCAAGACTGGTCCGTTTTCGGACCATTTGGCTTTGTGATATCCAGAAAGCGCTACTTATCGAGGACTACGGATGGCCACGTCACACAAAGCACAGATTGCTCCCACGGTTAACTCAAAGGCCTGGAAAACTTTCGTTGCGGATGCGATGGCCAAACACCCGGATAGACGCTCCAATGCCGAACGCGAGGCGGTCGCCGTAGCTATGGCAATGCACGAAGCTGGGAAAGCTCAGAAACATTAAGGCTGCGCGGCGAGTTCTAGCTCGCTCGCCCAGGGTGCATACGCGCTTGAGGACCTAAACACCCTGCAAAACGGATCAACTCCTCGCGTCACCGTTCTCTACCAAGCCTCTGCATAAGAGCACTTCAGGTGCCGAGAGGCACCCTTAGGCTCCCAGGGCAGCCCCGAAGGCATTCAACGCAGCTTGCCCAGCCGATCCGGCGTCCTCGGAAGTGGCGTAGGATTCCGGCGAGACCCGGACGGACACGCCGTCGGCATCGGTCAGGTGCCAACGGAAGCGCTCATGCATCTCGCCGCATGCCTCCACCGTGACGGCTACGGGCGTCGGATCATCCATCGGTCAGGTTTCCTTCATCGGGTCATGGCCCCAGTTCATCAGCGACAGCCGCCAGGGGGAGTTCTCGACCGCGTCCTTGTCCTTCGGGCCGCCCTGCTTCAGGTGTCGGTGAACGTAACCCACGACCTTGCGCATATGTCCGTAGTCCTCGTCCGACAGCTCGGACTTCTTCCTGTGCAGCATCTCGACGATGCGCCGGCCCTCCTCGTGGCCGGTCGCCTCGCCGGCGCCGTCCTTCTTCTGGCCGACCGACTGGCTGGCCTCGCCCTTGAGGTGCTTCTCCAAGGTCGAGGCAGTCATGTTCACGACCTCCTTGAACGCCTTGTAGGTCGCCTCGTTGTCATCCGTTTCGGCCATCGCGCACCTTCCGGTCGAAGTGAGGGCGACCCCGGCGAGGCCGCCCCGAGAACCATCCTCAGCTATCGGCCTTCGCACCGCTGAGTGTGAGGTCGAGGTAGGTCTTGGTGACGGGCTCGATCAGCGCCGCGATCTCCTCGGCGACCTTCGCCTCATCCTCGGCCGCCGTGTGGAAGGCCGACACCTGATCGACCTTGCCGGCCCGCTCCGCGATGACGGCCAGGGACCGGTAGGCGGCGACTTGGTCGTACTGGTGGGCGTAGCCTGCGTAGAGGTTCTTCAGGGTCTCGTCCTGGGCGATGGCATGGACCGCGGCGCCGATGGAGCCGGCGACGCTGGTGACCGTCTCCTTCAGCGTGGAGGAGCTCTCGCCCACGTCGGCCAACGCCTTGTCCAGGCGTACGATCTGCGCCTTCGTTGCCTCGACATGGCGGCGCAGGACGGCGGCGTAGTCAGGGTAGCGTTCCAGACCGGAAAGCTGGCGTTCCATCTGTTCCAAGCCCTGCTTCTCTAACGCGCGCGTGTTCCGCAGAGCGCCCGCGTAGACGGCGCCGATGTCCGTAGCAGCCATTCGTTTCCTACTTCGTGTCAGTGCGTTGTCCGGGCGCCAACGTGGGTGCGATACTGACGTTCCATAGGGCACCTGCGACCGAAGTGCTGCGGGATGCTTGGGCGCCGCTCGAAACGCGACCACCTGGTCACTATTGCGGCCAAGCTGAGCTTGGCATGGTGGCGAGGCCGCCAGTATGCCAGGTAAGACCTCTCGCAGACCCCGAGCCTGGGCTTGCACCTCGGCGAAAGGCAGCCGGGGTCCTGAACGGCCATCGCCTTCGCACGTTGAGGGGAGCACCTCCGCGAGGATCCGCGTGCCTGTCGCGACGATCCCTCCGGACAGGCGAGGGCCCGTGCATGTGCGACAAGGAGCGGGCATGACCGATCTCGCCATATACGGAGCAGCCTTTGCTCGCGCCGTCGCCGCTGCCTGACCGAACGCTCCGGCGGTCCTCTGCCACGATGATGCCGACGGCCTGTCGGCAGGCGCCATCCTCGCTCGTGCCTTCGCCCGGACAGGCCATAGGCCTGCCCACGTCCGAATCATCGGGCGCGGCGAGTCGGCATGGTCCCCCTTGGTGCGCGATGAACTCGCAAGGCTTGCGCCTGGATGCCTCGTGGTGACCGACCTCGGCGTCCAGGCAGGCACCATCCTGCCCGGCATCCCGACCGTTCTCGTGGACCACCACGTGCCGCGTGGGATGCCGAGCGCGTCCGAGGCCGTGGTCATCAGTGGACACGGCGACGTTCCGCTCCGACATCAAGCCTGCTCGCCTATGCGTGCGCGTCGGCCCTGTGCGATCCCGGCGACCTGGCTTGGCTCGCCGGGATCGGGCTCGTCGGGGACCTCGGCGAACGTGGGGCGAACGCCAGCTTCCCGGAAATCATGGACCCACTTCGCAAGGAGCACACGGCCAAGGCGCTGCGCGAGGTGGTAAGCCTCGTCAATGCGCCCCGGCGCTCCGCCTCCGGCGATGCGGCGCCGGCCTTGCGCCTGCTCATGCGCGCGGAACGCCCCGCCGACATCGTGTCAGGCAAGGACCCCGATGCGCATGCGCTGCACGCGGCGCGTGCCGAGGTGAAGACGGCCCTGGACGCCGCCCGCTCCGTCGCGCCCCTCTTCGCCGGCCCGGTGGCGCTGATACGCTGCGACTCGCCGTGCCAGATCCACCCGCTCGTCGCGCAATCCTGGACCCACCGTCTGCGCAAGCAGGTGGTGATCGGAGCCAACGCGGGGTTTCGTGACGGCTTCGTCCACTTCGCAGCGCGCAGCGCCAGCGTGCCGGACCTCATCGAATTCCTGGGAAATCGCGCGCCTGATTTGGGACCCGACGACCAATTCGCACAGGGGCATCGCCGCGCAACCGGCGGCCAGGTTCGGGTCGAGACCTGGAACCGCTTCGCCTCGCAACTCGGCTTCGGGACGGAGGCACTGGTCCACGAAGCGGAAGCCTAGACGGCCATAGCTGTCCTCAGGATCGCTCCGGGATCCCTTCGCTGCCCTATCGGAAGGGTTGCCGGAATGGCCGAAGGCCCGTCCGGCATTGAAGGTCCGAAGGGACGTGAGCGCGGGAACGAACGCAAGGCAAACGGCGAGCGCGACGATGCCACCCTTCAGACCTTTCCAGCCACGTGAAGCCACGTGACGCCCTTCGATGGACAGGACGTACGCAGCCGGGGATGCTCGGCGTCACGGCTTCCCGCGTCCTCTTGCATGTACGGTAGGATGTCGTTCACCAAATCCACGCCAGAATATGAGCCACGCCCTGAATGCCTTCCGACGCCATGACTCTACCCGCCGAAGCGAAGCGCCATGATCCGGTCCTGCCCCTTGCCGTGCGCATGCACCTGGGACTGCAGCTCCAGGCCCTATATGGACCACCACCGGAACTGGACGAGGCCGAACCGATCCAAGCGCTGCTACGCCAACTCGACGCGGTGTTGGCCTCGCAAGGCGAAGCGTTGTCCGCCGAGATCCGGGCCGGGATGACAGCCCAGATGCCGGGGTTGCTGCGTTTTGCGTTGTCGCTCACCAAGGACCGTAGCCGGGCGGAGGACCTCGTTCAGGAAACCCTGATGCGGGGCTGGCGAAGCCGGCATACCTACCAGCCGGGCACCAACCTGGGCGCTTGGCTGACGATGATCCTGCGCAACACCTTCTACACCTACCATCGCAGGCGGACATACGAGGTCGAGGATCCGGACGATAGGCATGCAGGATCCATGACCATCGCGCCTTCGCAGGAGGACGGCCTCCACCTGCAGGACATGCAAGCCGCCTTGGCGCAGCTTTCCGCCGAGCATCGAGAGACGCTGGTGCTGATCGTCCTGAACGACCTCAGCTATGAGGAGGCCGCCGTGGCGATGGGTTGCAAGGTCGGGACGGTCAAGAGCCGCGTGTCGCGGGCGCGCGAGAGGCTGACGCACATCCTCGGCCTTGAAGGCGTGGGATGGGAACGCCACGATCCGTAGCGATGACCCTCCAGTCCCGTCGAGGTGTCCCGCAAATCGAAGGGGGCGCCGTTCACGGCGCCCCGCAGTGATCGAGTTTAAGTGCCTCGATCAGGCGCCCTTGGCCTTGCCCTTGCCAGTGGCCTGCGCCTCCCCCTCGGACCCTTCCACGTTGATGCGCTCGGCGATCTGCGAGAGCAGCTCGTCCGTCTTCTTCTCCTCCTGCAGCGTTTCGTCGAGAAGCTTGGCGGCGTCCTCGTAGCCGAGTTGGCTCGCCCAGGTCTTGAGCGTCCCGTAGCGGGCGATCTCGTAGTGCTCCACCGCCTGGGCGCAGCCGACCAGGACGGCATCGGCCGCCGGGCTGTCACCGAAGTCCTCAAGGTCCTCCTCCATCTCGGAGGTAAGTCCCTGCATGGCCTCGCAGGTCTTGCCGCGGGCCGGCTTGCCGATGATCTCGAAGACCTGCTGGAGCCGCTCCACCTGGTGGGCGCTCTCCTCGGCGTGGGTCTCGAACGCCTGGCGCAACTCGTCGTGCTCGGCGGCCTTGGCTGACTTCTTGAGCGCCTTCACGGATTGCCGCTCGGCGTAATAGACATCCTTCAAGGTCTCGTAGAAGGCGTCGTTCAATGTCTTCGGCTTCGTGGCCATGGGTATGCTCTCCGATGTCATCGCCACTGCGCGCCACGGCGCAGCTTGGCGAGTGCGAAGAACGCGCGAGCACTCCGCTAGGTCCGGATCTTTCGACACCTTTTGGATAAGGGTGTGACCCGATTGACGGGCCAAGTTTGAAGCGATTCCTCTTCAGGGTTAGATGGCTACCGGCAGCCTGAACGCCATCTGCGAACATCCAAAAGCCTGGGTTGAACTTGCGGTCTTGTAAGCGGGCGACGCGCTGGTGTGGCGCCGCCGACGTCGCGGATGTTCTCGGTTGACGGCGCGAGCACGATTACTCCCCGACACTTTGTGAATTTGCCCCCGCTCCTTATATCGACGTTTGGCAGGAACGCTTTCTCAAGCGTTAGGAAGTGTCATGACGCTCTCGAAGCTCATTGCCGAGAAGGCAGAGGGAATCCGGCAGGTCGGTGCGCGCGCCCTGGAGGAGGCAAGGCGGGCGGGTGTCCCCGCCTACTATATGGACCGCTCCCTTGGCGACGGCGTCATCCGCGAGATGCCCGACGGTACGCGCGAGCGTATCCAACGTCATGAAGGCGAGGAGGTCGTTGTCGAATCCTACGGACGAAAGTTCTGAGGATCAGGGATCCGTCGCGGTCTGCACCATTCCTGGTGGTCATTACGGTTCAGGCAAATCGAGCTTCTACCGGGCGCTGGCACCACCGGGAGAGTTCCTGAACGCAGACGTCATCGAGTATCTTCCGCGTGGAAACCTCGTCCTTCAGGGCTGGGAGGAACGCGGCCTTCCCTGGGTTTGAGGGTGGATGCCGTCAGGTCCAGGGCATAACCGTACCCGTCCGCCCGCTGCACGAGGCGGACATGCCGATGGCCGATGCCTTGGATCGTTCCGGAATCGGTCGTGACGTTGAAGCTGCCGGAGGCGCGCACCGCCACGCGCCAAGCGTGGATTCCGGCCTTCTTGCCGGTCGGGACATCCGCACGGACCATGTCGCCTGTGGCGAAGCCATACACCCGCTTCTTCCGCATCAGGTACCGGCGCGGAAGACCGTGCGCCGTCAGACGGGTGCGCTGGTAGGCGCCCCGCCCCGTCGCCTTGACGACGAGGGTCGGGCGTTGCCAGCCGCTGACGCCCTCCGTCCGTCCCACGCAGGCGGCGTCGAGGGCGTGGGCCTTCGGGACGCCGAACCGCGTCCGGTTCCACTTGGTCCGGCCGCCCGTCGATGCCTCCACCGGGAGGCCGGACGCCACTAGCGCATCGTGCAGGGCGTAGCGCGTCGCGTTCATCAGCCCCGTACGAGGCAAGGCGCTCGGATCTCCCATCCGGGGGCTTGCGGATGGCAGCCGGGGGAACCGGGGTGCCTCAACGCACATATATGATTGCAAGCTAACGAATTAACTGGCACCTCCCATGATAGGGCGGTATACGAAAAGCCAAGTTAGTCGTCGACGAGCGGGAGAGAGCCGGTGCGAACCGGCCGCCGAAGGAGCAACCGCCCCGGAAACTCTCAGGCACCCGGACCGCACGTCGTTCAACACTCTGGAAAGCGGAGCGTCAGCTCCCGCCGATGGTGTAAGTCGCGACCTCGCCCGAGGCTGCGTCGAAACTCTCAGGCCGATGACAGAGGGGGCTCGCATGCACGACGCGTGCGTAGTGACCTTGGAGGCCTGCGCGAAGATGTCCCCATAGCCTGAAGTCCGCGAGCCGCCCGGCTCCCGCCCTCGCCCAACCTGCGCACCGGCTAGCTCATCCCAAGAGCTTCGATGACGACGCACGCGGCATGGTCCGCGCGGCGCGGTCGAGCATGCCTGAGGCGACGCAGGCCATCGAACCCTCAACCTGGATGCCATCCGATGTTGGCCACCCGCCGAAGCCTCCTTCTGGCCGCCGCCGTTCTCGTGCCCGGCCGCGCGCAGGCGTTCTTCTGGGACACCGAGCCCGAACCTCCCGCGGCCCCTGCGCCGGTCGATCCCGCCTCAAACCGGGATGCCTGGTTCATCGGCGTGATCCCGGACGAGCCCTTCAACGTTCCTAAGGTCGACCTGGCGCTTGTCCCCCCGGAGTTCCGCAAGCAGCTCGTGGACTATGATGGACCGGAGTGGGCCGGGACCCTCGTCATCGACACCCACGACCGCTTTCTCTACCTCGTGCGCGAGGGCCGGACCGCGATCCGCTATGGCATAGGGGTGGGCCGGGCTGGGTTCACCTGGTCAGGCACCGCAGTGATCAAGCGGAAGGCGAAGTGGCCGGGTTGGCGTCCGACGGCGGACATGCTGAAGCGTCGCCCCAACATCCCGCGGTACGTCGAGCCGGGCGTCGACAACCCGCTCGGGTGCCGCGCTCTCTACCTCTACCAGGGCGACAAGGACACACTCTACCGGATCCACGGCACCAACGAGCCCTGGACGGTCGGCGGCACGGATTCCTCCGGATGCATCCGCCTTCTGAACGAGGACATCTACGATCTCTACGGACGTGTTCCGCTCGGCACCACCGTCGTCGTGAAGACCTCGATGCCCGAGGTGATGGTGCAGCGGGAGTGGGACGGCCACCCGCGGTCCGACAACCAAGTCCTCCTTTTCGAATGAGAGCGCGATGCGAATGCACCCGCTGGAACCATCCCTCCCGTTGAGACGATAGATGATGTTCGAGACTGCAACCGCGACCCTGGACTGGCTCGGCGTCATCGTCTTCACGGTCGCCGGTGCCCTCGTGGCGTCGCGTAAGGAGATGGACTTCGTCGGCTTCGCCGTCCTTGGCACCGTGACCGGCGTCGGGGGCGGAACGCTTCGGGACCTGCTTCTCGGGTTGCCGGTGTTCTGGACGCAGCGGCCAGCCTACCTGCTGGCGTGCCTCGTCGTCTCCCTTGCCGTGTTCTTCGTCGCTCACATCCCGCAATCCCGATACCGCTACCTGGTACGGCTCGATGCCCTGGGCTTGGCGCTGTTCGCGGTGGCCGGTGCCGAGAAGGCATTGGAGGCCGGTGCGAGTGCCCTGGTGGCCGTCGTCATGGGGGTAGTGACCGCCACCTTCGGCGGCCTGCTGCGCGACCTTCTCGGAGGCGACAGCCCGAAGATCCTCAGCCGTGAGATCTATGCATCGGCTGCCGGGGTCGGAGCAGCCACCTTCGTGTTCCTGACGCTCCTTGAGGCGCCTCGTGAGCTCGCGCTCGGCGTCGGCTTCCTCTTTGCCTTGCTCCTCAGGGGTGCATCGCTTCGCTTCGAGTGGACGCTCCCGCGTTATCGCCCCCGCCCCGGCGTCCCCTACAACTGAACATGCCTGACCTTACCGCGTTTGGTTCGATTCGAGGCGCCTCTCGCAACCTACGCATCGTCGAACGACCGCTTCGCTCGGATCGGCCTGAAGGAAGAACCAAGATGGTACTCCGGAATCTTCCCTGCGGGCTGACTCTGGCCGCGTTCGTCTCGCTCTCGACCCCTTCCGGCGCCGCGTTTGCGCAGGCCAATCCGAAGGCGTTGCCCGGGCCGACGGACGAGCAACTCACGAAGCTCAAGGGCATCTACGAGGATCTCCACGCCAACCCCGAATTGTCGATGCAGGAGAAGCGCACCGCCGGCATCGCCGCGAAATGGCTCAAGGATCAGGGTTTCGAGATTACCGAGGGCGTGGGCGGCACGGGCGTCGTCGGCATCCTGCGCAACGGCGATGGCCCGACCGTGCTTCTGCGTGCCGACATGGACGGCCTGCCGATGAAGGAGAACACCGGTCTTCCCTACGCCAGCACGAAGAAGGGGACCGATTCGGCGTCCGGCCGGGAAACGGCCATCGCCCATTCATGCGGACACGATCTGCACGTGACCTGGCTGATGGGCGCGACGCAGATCCTGTCCGCCAACAGGGACAGGTGGCACGGCACCGTCATGGCCGTGTTCCAGCCGGGCGAGGAGATCGGCGAGGGCGCAAAGGCCATGGTCGACGATGGCATGGTGAAGCGCTTCCCCAAGCCGGTCGTCACCCTGGGGCAGCACGTGTTGCCGTTCCCCGCCGGACAGGTGCGCCTCGCCAGCGGCCCGGTGCTTTCCCGGAGCGACAGCCTGAAGGTGACCTTGTACGGGCGCGGCGGGCACGGCTCCGGTCCAGAATCCACCATCGATCCGGTGGTGATGGCCGCCGCCACGGTGATGCGGCTCCAGACCATCGTCTCGCGCGAGGTCTCGATGAGCGACAGCGCCGTGGTCACGGTCGGGTCGATGCAGGCCGGGTCGAGCGCGAACATCATCCCCGACGAGGCCCAGCTTCAGCTGAACGTCCGGACCTACGACGACGCGGTGCGGGACAAGGTGCTCGCGTCGATCAAGCGGGTCGTCGACGGGGAGGCCTCCATCTCCGGCGCCCCGAAGCCGCCACTCCTCACGATGCTCGGACAGTTCCCCCTGACGGTGAACGACGAGGACGCGACGGCCAAGGTGACCGAGGCCCTCAAGCAGCGTCTGGGGGCCGACACGGTGCAGCCCGCCAGCAGCGCGAACGCCAGCGAGGACTTCACCGTTTTTGCCCGCGCCTGGGACGTACCGTCCGTGTTTTGGTTCGTTGGCGGGACCGATCCGAAGCTTTACGCCGAGGCGGAGAAGAGCGGAACCGTGAATGCGCTTCCCGCGAACCACTCGCCCGAATACGCCCCGGTGCTGACCCCGACTTTGCGGACCGGGGTCGAGACCATGCTCGCCGCCGCCGGTCACTGGTTGGTGCCCGCCGCCCCGAAGCCCTGAGCAGTCGACGGGACCGTCGATGACCCGCTCCCCTCGGACGAGCCATCGACGTCTTCGGGGTTGACGGTTTGAACAGCCAAGCTTAATCTTCGAACGTCGAAAAGATTCAGGCCGGTGAGGTTAGTCCGGCCCTCGCGAAAGCGGGAAAAGTCGCCTTGTGCGGACCCACGGCATCACCCCCACCCCGGGGATGGTGCAATGCTGGGCGCGGCGCCTCGTCATTCTCCATCCTTCAGGATGAGAGAACGACATGCACGATTCGAAGACCCTCCTCCTCGCCCAGGTCCTGATCACCTTCATGATGGCCGGGGCCATGTCCGGCATCATGTCCATGATCACCCTGGGCCCGACTACCGAGTGGCTTCACGCCTGGCCGAAGCAGTTCCTCATCGCGTGGCCCATCGCCTTCCTGCTGACGCTGGTTGTCAGTCGGATCGCCTTCGGCATCTCCGCACGCCTCATGGGTCGACGCACCGTCCGGCCTGGCGCCCGGAGCGCCTGAAGCGCGGGAGTGCCGGAATGCCGGAATGCTGGCCTTCCACTGTCATGAACACCAATTCAGAGGATCGACGAATGCCCGTTGAAACGCCGGCGGCGGTAAGCCCTGCCCGCATCGGCCACGTGAACCTATCGGTTACCGAACTCCCACGTTCGCTCGCCTTCTACCGGGACCTACTCGGGATGAAGATGACGAAGCTGCTCGGCGAGGCGGTGTTCCTGTCCTTCGGCGGCTACCATCACGACCTATGTATCAACACATGGCGCGGCGCAGGCGGAACGCCGAGTCCGAAGGACGCGACCGGCCTCCATCATTTCGCGATCACCTACAGCGACCTAGGTGTCGTTGCCCAGAAGGTTGTTCAGCCTTTGCCAGGGTGTCTGTCGGCTGAGGGCTGAGTGGGTTCGATTGGTGTTGTAGTGGTCGATCCAGGGGCTCATGGCCTGTGTCCGGTCGGCGGACGAGGCGTAGGGCACGGCGTAGATCCATTCACGCAGCGAGGTCTGGATGAAGCACTCGGCCTTGCCGTTGGTGCGCGGCGTGTAGGGCCTGGTCCGGACGTGTCGCAGGCCGGCCTCGGCGAGGAGATCGCGGAAGGCATGGCTGCAGTAGGCCGAGCCGTTGTCGCTCATCACGCGCTCGACGGTGACGCCATGTCGGGCGAAGAACGCCAGCGCCTCACTCATGAAGGTGATGGCGCTCTGCTTGGTCTCGTCGGGCAGAACGGCCGTGTAGGCGAGGCGCGAGGCATCGTCGATGGCCACATGCAGGGCCTCCCAGCCGATGCCGCGCCGGCCGTCGCGCCGGTTGCCGGTGATGCGGTGACCGACGCCGTCGATCCGACCGAGCTTCTTCGTGTCGATGTGGATGAGTTCGCCCGGCCTCTCGCGCTGATAGCGGATGACCGGCGGCCGAACTTCGAGCGCGCTCAGCCGGCCGAGACCGAGACCGCGCAGGACCCTGCCGACGGTGGAGCGTGGAAGCGCGAGGCGTTCGGCGATGGCCTGACCCGTCAGCCGCGTGCGCCGCAGAGCCTCGACCTGCATGCGGATCGCGGGCGTGACACGCACCGTTGGCCGGAGGGGGGCCGAGCTTCTGTCGCGAAGGGCCCCCACGCCGCCCGTCCGAAAACGGGCCAGCCACTTGTAGGCCGAGCGCTCGCTGATGCCAGCAGACTGTGCCGCCTCGGCCACGCGCCAGCCGTCGACCAGGATCCGGTTCACCAGAAGGGCTCGACCATGAACCGTCATACGGGCATGCTGATGGGTGTTCATCCGAGGCACTCGGTCAGGGTTGGTTGGCTTCGCAACCCCAGCCTCTCACCCCCGCCTCGGGTGAACAACCTTCATAGCTTCGACACCTAGGCGCCTTGCAAGCGGTCATCCGACGCGTGCAATCCGCCGGCATTCCGATTGAGCAGGTGGTTGACCACGGCGTGAGCCTGTCGGCGTATCTGTGCGATCCGGATCTGAACGGTGTCGAACTCACCTGGGATCGACCGGCAGGGACCTGGTGGTCCGAGGATGGGA
Source organism: Methylobacterium sp. FF17 (assembly GCF_025813715.1). Taxonomy (NCBI): domain Bacteria; kingdom Pseudomonadati; phylum Pseudomonadota; class Alphaproteobacteria; order Hyphomicrobiales; family Methylobacteriaceae; genus Methylobacterium; species Methylobacterium flocculans. The sequence continues at coordinate 5,414,871 of NZ_CP107532.1, read as the reverse complement.
TGCTTCGCATGGGCCACCGTCGCATCACCCTGGAGCAGTTGCTGGCAGGCGATCAGCGACAATCTCCGTCATTTCCATGATCTTACGGTGCAACCTTATGGTCCCAGTCAATCTCTACCTTAAGTTCGCACCAAGAGATCCTGCATCGCCGGCGGAGTCTTCTGTGCGATGCTCTGCACCATGGTTTGCGAACTTATGGTTTGCTTCATACCATCATACATAAATAGGACAGGTTCGGCTTCTTGTCTTAGGTTATGCCATGGAGCGCAAGCATCCAAGCCTTGAAATCCTTGATGGCATCCTTCCGCGTCGGCAGGCCTTGCGTCGTCCCGGGTTCCTCCGCGGCGCTGGAGATCGTGTGCGGGCATCAACCCTTAGGACGAAACGAGCCGAGACATGCCGCGTGACCTCGAAGGGCGGCTGATCCTGGCCTGCCGGTGACCGGGCGCCGTCACGGATGAGGTGTGGGCGTGAGACGCAGGCATGTTCCCCAAGGGTCCTGCACGAAAAGCCCTTCGGCATTCTCGCCGGCGGGCTGACCGGCGTACCGGTACCGCCCGCGCACGTCAGCGAGGTCGTCCGCGTCCGCGTGCAACTCGACCTCCGCGAGGCCCGTCGTTCCCTTGGTTCGCTCGGTCGCGCCAGCGCTGTTCCAGATGTTGCCGGCAAGCTGGTGATGGTAGCCGCCCGATCCAAGGAACAAGGCGCCAGGATAGCGACACATCACGTCGAGGCCGAGCAGGCCGGCATAGAAGCGCTCCGTCGCGTCCAGGTCACCGACCTGAAGGTGGACGTGCCCGACGCACGATCCCGCCGGCATGCCGGCCCAGGGAGCGCGGACGGCGTCGATGAGCCCGGCGCGGTCGAGCCGCTCGTTGCGCATCAAGACGGATCCGTCCTCGGCCGTCCGCCATTCCGAGCTCGGGCGGTCGACGTAGATCTCGATGCCGTTGTTCTCCGGATCGGTCAGGTAGACCGCCTCGCTGACGGAGTGGTCGGCGGCACCCGTGGGCGTGATGCCGCGCCCCTCGGCATGCAGGAGCCAAGCGCCTAGGTCGGCGCGGCGGGGCAACAGGAACGCGGTATGAAACAGCCCCGCCTCCTGGGGTATCCACTGTCGGGCATTCGGATCCCCCCGAAGCACAAGGAGAACCGTGTCGCCCGCGCCAAGCCGCACCGTACCGGGCTCACCTGAGACCGCGTCGAGTCCGATGACGTCCTGGTAGAACCGCGCGAGTGCGCCGAGGTCGTTCACGACGAGGGTCACCGCGCCGATCCGGTAGGGTGCCCCGGCCAGAATAGAATCCGCGACGTCGGTTGCGAGGCTTGGTGCCGGCTCTTCCATGTTTATGCCTCCGAGAACGGCAGGCCCCAGGTCATGACTATGCTGTGGAGCGAGGTTCCGAGACAATAACGCGGTCGACTCGCTAAGGAGCCACATGGCATTCGGTCAAGTGGGAAGGATGCGGGCGGTTTGAAGCGGCGAACCGTGCGGACGACGAACTCGACGGGTTTACCCGGGCGCGGGGAAGGGTCGGGTGGGCCGCCCAACGATTGACTCCACTCCGATGAACGGGGGAGGTCCGACCGCCATTCGCTTCTCGCTTGCCGGAACGACCCGGATCGGTCTCGATCCTTGTCGCCGCACAGGCCGGTGACATGCCTGCGTGGGGCAAGCGTTGCCCCGCAAAGACCTTTGTCAGGTAATCCGCCCGTCGGGCGCTTTCAGAGTTTCGGAGGATAACGGACATGCAGGTGCCTCAAGCCGGGATGCCATGGTGGAGTTGGACCTGGCCCGCCCTGGCCCTGGTGCTTCTTGGGGCGGCGCTCATGACGGAGCCACCTGTCATCCTGCTCGCCGCGGCCGGCATCGTCCTTGTCGCGACAGTGTTCGCGGCGGTTTTCCATGCGGAAGTCGTCGCTCACCGGGTCGGCGAACCTTTCGGCACCCTCGTGCTGGCGCTTGCGGTCACCGTGATCGAGGTCGCGCTCATCGTCTCGGTCATGCTCGGCGGCGGCAGCGGCAAGGCGGAGCTTGCGCGCGACACCGTCTTCGCGGCCGTGATGATCATCTGCAACGGCCTGGTAGGGATGTGCCTGCTCTCAGGGGGCGTCCGGCACAGCGTGCAGGGCTTCCGGCTCCATGGGGCGCTCGCAGCACTCGCGGTTCTCGCTGCCCTCGTCACCCTGACCCTGGTCCTGCCGAACTTCGTGAGTACCGCCGGACCGGTCTTCACGGTGCCCCAGCTCCTGTTCGCCGCAGTGGCCTCCCTCGTCCTCTACGGCTCCTTCGTCTTCGTGCAGACCGTACGACACCGGGACTATTTCCTGCCGGAGGGTGGCACAGGCGACGAGAAAGAGCATGCCGCGCCACCGTCCAGCAGGTTGGCCCTGGCGAGCTTCGGCTTGCTCCTCGTCTGCCTCGCAGGGGTGGTGGGGCTCGCCAAGGTGCTCACGCCCACGCTGGAATGGGGCATCGACGGGCTCGGCATCCCCAAGGCGGTGACCGGCATTGTCATCGCGATGCTCGTCCTCATGCCCGAGGGGCTCGCCGCGGTACGGGCGGCACGTGCCAACCGGCTCCAGACCAGCATGAACCTCGCGCTCGGCTCGGCACTGGCATCCATCGGCCTGACCATCCCAACGGTCGCCTTGGTCTCCGTGCTCACCGGCCAGCCGCTCAGCCTTGGGCTCGGATCCAAGGATCAGGTGCTCCTGGCCCTTACCCTCCTTGTCGCCGTCATCACCCTTGGCACCGGGCGCACGACCGTGCTTCAGGGGATCGTACACCTCGTGATCTTCGCCTCGTTCCTGTTCTTCGCCGTGCTGCCTTGAGGGGCCCGCAGGCGCGGTGGGCTTGGCTTACCTCGGTGGCCCTCTCGGTCGCGCCTGCTGAAGGCTCGGTTCGCGCCTTCGGCAACGTCACCAGCGTGCGAGCAGCACGACCGCTGTCGCTGCGACGGAGGCGACGAGGCAGCCCTCGAACAGCAAGGGTGTGCCGAGTTGCTCCAGCCAGCGTGCCGTGCCCAGCACCAGCAGCATGATGGCGATGGCCATGGCCCGTGCGGCGATGATCCTCATCGAGATCCTCCTCGGTGGGCCACCTCGACTGCGTTCGTCGAAGGGCCCGGACCTGTGCCTGCGCTTGCAGCGACGGCCCTGACATTCCCGTCCATCTCGGCGGAAGTCCATTGTCAGGGTCATTGCAGGACTGGATGCATCACGGCAGCCGGCGCCTACCCGAGCACAAGCCTCGGACCTGACGGTCCGACCTCGGGCCGACCGGCAGTCGGTGGCAGTAGAGGCTGGCACCCGAGATCGGAACGAGGCGGCGGGACCACGAGGACGTCCGGGCCCGCCCTGGACAGGACGTCCTCGGTGACGCTTCCGAAAATCGCCTTCCTCAGACCCGTACGGGCATGCGTGCCAATCACGAGCAAGTCCGTGGGAATGCGCTCGGCGATGCGGGTGATGGCCTCGGGCGGGGAGCCTTCCTCCGTCCGCCTCGACCAATCCCGGTCATCGAAACCGCCGCTCGCGAGAAGCGCCTCGATGTCCTCGGCGGACTTGGAACGGCAAGCCTCGACGTAGCCGTCGATCTGGTCGCGCTCGACCCCGAACCCGGACAGCTTGGACTTTCCCGGTGCCTCGAAGGCATGCAGGACCGTGACGTGCGCGCTGTCCACGAGCTTAAGCTCACCCGCGCTTCCCAGAGCCCGTTTCGACGCATCCGAAAGGTCGACTGGGATCAGGACCCTCTCGTAAGGGGACGCCGCGAAGCGCCTGACCACGAGGACCGGGCATCGAGCGCTTCGGACCAGGTTTCGGACGGTCCGACCTGCATTGCGGGAAGGTCCCCGATGCGAGGAGCCGACCACGATGAGGTCGGCATCATGGTCCTCCGCGGCGTTCAGGATCTCGCTGGAGGGGTTACCTCGGACGACGAGCGGCTCGCACCGGACGCGGTAGAGTTCGGGCACCACGGCCACCTGTTCGACGGTCATGCGCTGGGCCTCGCGAATGTCCTGCGAGGTTTCCCGGCAACCCGGGCCGTCCACGACGTGCATCATGATGACCGTCCCACGGCTCTGCGCGGCGAGGATGCCTGCGCGGCGCACAGCCCTTTGCGAGCGGGGCGAGAAATCGGTGGCGACGAGAATACGCATGGATCCTTCTCCTGAGAGCGCAGATGACGACGAAAGGCTGAATGGCTCGGCACCCCGACCTTCGCTTCCACGCTCGCGCGGGATCGAGCGAAGGCTAGCCGCTATTTTAAGCGGCCAGGAAGCCATCGGGGATTGTCGGGCTGGTTTCTATGAATGGTCATTGACCCCGAGCGGAGAGCGTTCGACGCTGTCCGACTTCGGGGCTTAGCGGCCTGCGACGAGGCGGCCGGCTCTCTGGTTCAAAGGATGACTCGAAATAAACATAGCACTTACTAGATAATCAATCGGAAGGTTTATTCAAGTTTTCGTCCGGGAAGTGGGCTCGGTATTCAGCAGCGGACTAGCCACTCGCCTCCATCGCAGTCCAGGCTGCCTTGTCGCCGGAGCGAACGGCCCCCTCGATGCAGGCGGGCAGGCCCGTGTCGGTCCAGTCGCCGGCGATGAAGAGGTTGCGAAACTCCGTGCGCGTCCGGGGCCGAAGCCGGGCCGCCTCGGGCGTGGGCGCAAAGGTCGCTCGCTTCTCGCGGATGACCTGCCAAGGCGGCGGTATGTCCGACAGGCGGGTCATGTAACGGCCGGTGACGTAGGAGACCTCGGTCCAGATGCGATGCGCGAGTTCCGGTCGGCTCGTGTCGTCCCCGTCCGTCGCGCTGACGGTCACCGAGATTCGATCCGGAAAGGCGAAGATCCAGTCCGACAACCCGTTCACCACACCCGTCAGCCGCGGCATATCGGCAGGGCAGTTCACGGCGAAGTGGATGTTCGCGATCCCCCGATGATCCGTCGGGACCTCCAAACCCGGCACGATGTCGGCCGTCGCCCGGGGAGGAAGCGCGAGGATGACCTGATCCCCAGGCGCCAGCCGCATCGAGCCGTCGCTGAAGACAAGACCCACGACCCGGCCCCCTTCATACGCCAGGCGGTGCAGACGAACGTTGTGACGGACCACTCCCCCTCGCGCCTTCAGGAAGCGCGATGCCGGGTCGACGAAGGCCTCCGACAACCCGCCATGGGCGATGACAGGCCGGCAGGCATGCCCACCCTCGCCGAAGGTCTTGCGCAAAACTTGTGCGGTAAGGGTCGCGTCCGCATCCCTGGGGTCGATGTTCATCGCCGCAAGGAGGACGGGGCGCCAGAGCCGCTCATAGAGTTCACCCTCGCAAGGAAGGACATCCGAGACCTTCGTGCCTGGCCTTGCCGAAAGGAGGCGGAGGATCGATGCGTAATCGGTCGCCCGGGTGTCCGGGACGCGTCGGGCGGGATCGAGGATCCACCACGGCACGCGGCCCTGGTTGAGGCGTAGCGTCCAGCGCTCGCCGGCGGCGAGGTCGATGAAGGGAAACTCCGCGCGCGCATGCACGGCGAGCGCCTCGCGGCCGCCGACGCGATCCAGGAACGCGAATGTCGCCCCGTTGCCCGACAGGACAAGGTGGTTGCCGTTGTCGATGGTCATCCCGAGTTTCGGGTCGTGATAGGACCTGCAACGGCCACCGGCATGGCCCGCGGACTCGTGTACGAGCACCGTGCGCCCGGCTTCCGAGAGACGCACGGCCGCGGCGAGCCCCGACAGCCCCGCGCCCACGACGTGAACGACACCCGTCATCGCGTGTCCCTCCGCTATCGTACGAAGACGTTTCGGAACTGCCAGGGGTCGCTGGTGTCGATATCCTCGGGGAACAGGCCCGGGCGACCGGTCAGCGGCGTCCAGTCAGTGTAGACGCCGATCACGGGGCCGAGATACGGGGTTTGCACTTCGAGGCAGCGGCGGAAGTCCATCTCGTCCGCTTCGACGATGCCGGCCTCCGGGTTCTCCAGGGCCCAGACCATGCCGGCGAGCACCGCCGAGGTCACCTGCAGGCCGGTGGCGTTCTGGTAGGGGGCGATGCGGCGGGTCTCCTCGATGGAAAGCTGCGAGCCGTACCAGTAGGCGTTCTTGGCGTGGCCGTAGAGGAGCACGCCAAGCTCGTCGATGCCGTCCACGATCTCGGTCTCGTCGAGGATGTGGATCGTCTCCTGGACCTTGCCGCCATTGCCGAACATCTCGTGCAGCGAGAGCATCGCGTCGTTGGCGGGGTGGTAGGCGTAGTGGCAGGTCGGCCGATAGGCGGCGCGCTCCCCTTCCAGGACGGTGTAGTAATCCGAGATCGAGACGGCCTCGCTGTGGGTCACGAGGAAGCCGAACTGCGCTTGCGCGGTGGGCGTCCACGAGCGCACGCGTGTGTCGGCGCCGGGCTGGAGCAGGTAGATCGCGCAGCGCGAGCCCTTCTCCTGGTCGTGGGCGTTGTCCGGACGCCAGGTCTCGTGGGTGCCCCAGCCGAGCTCGGCCGGCTGGTTGCCCTCGGAGACGAAGCCTTCCACCGACCAGGCGTTGACGAAGACGTCCTGCGGCTTCGGGGTCTTGGCCCGCTGGGTGTCGCGCTCTGCGATGTGCACGCCCTTCACGCCGACCTCGCGCATGAGGGCGGTCCAGCCGGCACGATCCTTCGGCTCGGGGGTCTTCAGGCCGAGATCGCCGGCAACGTTCAGAAGCGCCTGCTTGACGAACCACGACACCATGCCGGGATTGGCGCCGCAGCACGACACCGCGGTGGTGCCGCCCGGGTTGGCCGTGCGCGCGTCGAGGATCTCCTGGCGGAGCGCGTAGTTGGTGCGGTCGACCTGGCTCCTGTTCTTGTCGAAGTAGAAGCCCGGCCAGGGCTCCGCGACGGTGTCGATGTAGAGGGCGCCGAGCTCGCGGCAGAGCTCCATGATCGCACGCGAGGAGGTATCGACGGACACGTTCACGCAGAAGCCCTGACCGCCGCCCTCGGTGAGGAGGGGCGTCAGGATCTCGCGATAGTTCTCACGGGTGAGCGCCACCTGCTCGAAGCGCAGGCCGTGCTTGTCGGCGAGCGGCTTATGCGCGTCGGAGGGCTCGATGACCGTGAAGCGGGCCTTATCATACTCGAAGTGACGCTCGATCAGCGGGAGCGTGCCGCGCCCGATGGAGCCGAAGCCGATCATGACGATGGGACCGCTGATTCGGCCGTGGACGGGCCATATGGGCTCGGTCATTGTTCTGGTTCCTGTACGTGAGCGAGATTGCGACGGGGCTTGAGCCCCGGCCGAAAGGCCGTCCGCCCTGAGGACGGGAGCGACTTAGGGTGGGTGGGGATCGTCCTGATCGGAACAGGAACGTGGGTCACCCCGACCCGTCCCGGGCCGATGGTCGGATCGTCAGGCAGTCCGCGAAGTCAGCATGCCGTCGCCGGCAGGAAGCTAAACCGGAACTGGCTGCTTACCCCAAGCCAAAGACCGAACTCCGCGGGCTGCGAAGAACTTCGCATGACCTTGTGGTCCGACCGGATGACCATGACGTCGATGGATGACGGCAATCACCGGAAGCGGCCGCCCTGCGCCAATTTGGCGAAGCTGTGCGCTTTCGCCAAGCCACCGTAAACGGCGCCTGGGTAGGACTGAACTGTTCCGGAAATTAACCCTGGAGCGGGCCCCGCCTTGAAAGGCTGGCCAGGCGCCAGGGCTTAGGAGCCTGCTTGCAGGCTGCCCGCACGCCCCAAGAGGCGAATGCTCTGTAAAAGGTTCGACATCGTGGCACGCAGCATAGGCTAAGCCGTACGGGTGTCAACGAACGTCATTCCGTAGTCGGGGTTTCCTGCATCGGAAGGAGCCACGGCAGGCAATTGACAAGCAGGACGACTTCCGGGAGGATCGAAGGATCATGCGCAATTCTTGGCCTCCCCATCGGGACCTGCTTCGGGCAGGGAGACTTATCGCGGGCGAGTAGCCCCGAGCCGGAGGTGCCTGCGTGCACTGACCGCTCGGGGATTGCGTGCTGGCTTACGCCAGGGCCAACCAAAATCATCAAGTATTTCACCGACGGGTAGCAGTCCATACGGCTGGCTTGTTGGCTCACCTGCGTCGTGACCTGCTGTCGGATCAGCGGCGGGCACGTCCTTGCGGGAGAAGAAATCATGGACACTTCCAAGCCCGACCCCACAACCACCTTGGCAACCGGCCCCCGGGACGATTGCGACGGGGAGAGGGCGGCGCAAACTGCGCTCAATGTAGTCCCGCTAGTACGCACCGTAATACCTTTCTCGCGAAGGAATTACTTAAGGCCGCAGTCTGCGCCTGGCGACAATCGGTCTGACGCCACCTGTCTTGGCGAAGACGACGATCCGCCACCAAGCGCAGCTTGATCGCCCCAACTTGGAATACCATTCAGGACTCTATGATCATGTCGCAAAAAATGACGAAGCCGCACATCAAGATGACGAAGGACGACCATGAACGCTTGGCGCGCCTGGCTTCGTTCGCCGCCGACCGCGTGCCCGAGGTTGCCTCCTTCCTTGCCGATGAGGTGGACCGGGCGAAAATCGTCGGCGACAGGGCGTGCGTATCCGGCCTCGTCCAGATGGGGAGCCAGGTCGAGTTCAGGGACGACACGACGGGCAAGGTCCAGACCGTGACACTTGTTTACCCGGGCGAGGCGGACATCGAACAGGGGAGAGTATCCGTTCTGACGCCCATCGGGGCGGCCTTGATCGGATTGACCCTCGGTCAGTCGATGGACTGGTTGACCCGCACGGGAACGGTGAAGCGACTGACGGTCCTTGACGTGAAGGTTCCTGAACTCGTCTGATCGTGGAGATCCGACGCTTGGCAACCACTCCTAAAAACCTGGTCGGGGTGGCAACCAGGCCTTAGCTCTTCATCCGAAGGCGGACCTTTGGCCCGGTGGCACCGTGAACTGAAATGGCGAGATTTGCGGCCCGCAAGTGCACTTCAACCTGGAGCGGTCCCTATTCTCAGCGGATTTGTCTTAACCTCATGAGCGGAATGGGCTGTTTATGGGGTTTTCGGCATTCCACTTCAGGAATTGGGTACGGCACTCTGTCAAAAGGGTCGCATGAGAACGTTCCTGACAGATAGGGGCCTCGCGCGGTTTCGCACATCGGAGAGCGGTGGCGTGCTCGTCATCGTGGCCCTGCTTCTTCCCGTCATGATGGGGTTGAGCGCCGCCGCGATCGACTACGCGTCCCTGGTGATGCGTCGCAACGAGCTTCAACGCGCGGTCGACAGTGCCAGCATCGCCGGGGTCAACCAGTTCAAGCTCGCCAACGCCGATGATGCGACCGCAGAGCAGACCGCCAAGAACATGGCGCAGGCGCAGGCTCGCAACAGCAGCGGCCGAGCCCTTCAGGTGACCGCGACGGTGATCGGCAATCACGCAGGCATGCGGGTGACTGCGTCCGACATCATACCGCTCACCTTCGGCAAGATCCTCAATATGCCGACGGTCGAGGTGGCGGTTCAATCGACGGCCAAACTCGCTGGAACGACCCGGCTCTGCCTTCTGGCGCTCGACCCGGCTGCCGACGGCGCCTTCCGTCTGGAAAGCGCCGCCCGGGTGACGGCCTCCGACTGCTCGCTCTACTCGAACTCGAAGAGCTCCGCCGGCGTCCAAAGCGAGAACATGGCCGTGGCCAAGGCCCTCTCGACATGCTCCAGCGGTGGATACACCGGGTCAGGCGCCAACTTCACGCCGCCGCCAGCCACGAACTGCCCGCCCCTGCGCGATCCCCTGATCGACCGGCAGGGTCCGACCCCCGGATCCTGCATCAACCTTCCTTTCGCCGATCCGAAGAAGCTGGTGGATGGCATCGATGATCCGGCCTACGGCGTGAACGTCGTCAGCGGAGCCACGACCCTCAGCCCGGGGACCTATTGTGGTGGCCTGCACCTCACGAAGAAGGCCGACGTCACCCTACAGCCGGGCATCTACGTCATGAAGGATGGCCCTCTCGTGGTGGACAAGGACGCCTCGCTCAGAGGGGTCAACACCGCGTTCTATTTCACGGGTGCCCGAGGTGGCCTGCTGTTCGATGACAAGAGTTCCGTCAGCCTCACCGCCCCCAAGGACGGCCTCATGGCCGGACTGTTGTTCTTCGAAGATCGACAGGCCCCACCGGCGCCCGTGTCGCTTGCCCCTGCCAGCGGAAAGGGCAAGCCGAAACCGGCTCCCGGCGGCGTCACGGCCCTTCGCGAATACCGAATCATCAGCGACGACGCGCGCACCCTGCTCGGCACCATCTACCTACCCGTCGGCCGCTTGATCATCGACAGCAAAAAGGCCGTCGCCGACCAGTCTGCCTATACGGTGATCATCGCCCGAATGATCAACCTGTACGATGGCCCCAACCTCATGCTGAACGCCCGATATGGTTCCAGTGACGTGCCCGTGCCGACCGGTGTCGGTCCGAGCTCCGCAGATACGATACTGACGCAGTAGAACAGGGGCGTCATTCAACTCGGCGGGCGTCTGCGTATGAGCGAATTGGAGAACTTCCTTCCAGCCCGGCTGTAGTCGCTTTTCCATCGGCGAGCCTGAAGGCAGAAGTTCCCAGGACCTGACAGGGGTCGACACCAACCGCCCGATTTTCACCACTGGCAAGGGACGGCGCACCGGAGATCGGGAGCTTGTATCCAGTCAGCGTCCGTTTCCGGGTGGGGATGGGGGAGACGTTGCCCTTCGCCAGAATCCGAACATGTCTAACCGCGGCGTCTCGCCCTTGGGCTCCACCGCAACGGTCGCCGTGCGACCGGAAACGAGCCGGACCTCGTCGGCGACAGCGTCCAGCTTGATCCGGACGGGAATGCGCTGCGCCAGGCGCACCCAGGCGAAGGTCGGGTTGACGCTGGCCAGCAGGTTGGAGCCGGCGGTTCGCTCGCGGTCCTCGATGCCGCCCGCGAAGCTCTCGACGTGGCCAGTCAGCATCCCTGCCTCGCCCATTAGCCTGATGCTGGCCCGGTCGCCCACGTGGATGCGCGGCAGCTTGGTCTCCTCGAAGTACCCCTCGACCCGCAAGGTGTCGCCGTCGATCAGGGCCATCACGCCGCGGCCCGTCGTGACATAGGTGCCTGGCCGCAGCTCCATGTTGGTGATCCGTCCGTTGACCGAGGCTTTCACTGCGGAACGTTCGAGGTTTAGCTTGGCCAGGTCACGGTCTGCCGTAGCCTGGCCGTAAGCGGCCTTGGCCTCCAGGTCGGCGGCCTGTGCGGCCTCGACCCTCTGCTGGGATGCCGCCGCGTCGCTCAGCTTGAGGTAGCGGGCGTAGTCGGCGGCGGCCTGCGTAGCGGTAGCCTTCTTGCCCTCGACCATCGCTTCTGCTTGGCGAAGCGCGAGGGTGAAGCGCTCCGGATCGATGCGGAACAGCACGTCTCCCCGCTTCACCACCTGGTTGTCCTCGACCATGACCTCGGTGACGAGGCCGGATACGTCGGGAGCGACGCCGACCACGTCGGCGCGCACCCGCCCGTCCCGGGTCCAAGGCGCCTCCATGTAGTAGTCCCAAAGCGCCAGCCCGACGACGATGGCGGCGGCAGCCATGCCGAGGGTGACGAGAAGGCGGAACGAGAGTGCGAGCAATCGAGGCATGGCGGATTCCGGAGGGTCTGGGCAGGGGCGAGGCAGCCAGACAAGCCTGCAATTCAGGAAGTGAGAGGGACCGCGACCGAGACGACGACGCCAAGGAGCACGACGTAGAGGGCGAGGTCGAACAGCGGCCGGTGCCAGACGAAGCGGTAAAAGCCGGTCCAGGCCAGCACCCGCCGCAGGGGAAGGCTGATGACGAAGGCGATCAGCATCCAGGCCGCCAGGCTCGGCACGAAGACGCCGTAGAGGTCGAGTTCACCCGTCATGCCGCGCGCTCCGGTTGCGTGAACGAAGGCAGGGTCGAGAGGTAGGGCCGAGCATCGGGGAACAGCCCACGTCTGATGCCGACGAGGCCCATGAGCGCGGCGCGGCCCGCCGGGGACCCTGCGTCGGCGGAGACCGCGTCGAGCGCTCCGTCGATGGTATCGAGGAGCTCGGGCGGTGGGTCGTCGGCCTTGCCCTCAAAATGACGAGACAGGGCAGCGAGGAGCCGCTCGACCGCCTCCCGCGCCGTGTTCGAGAGTTGCCGGCGGTCGCGTCGCAGTTCCACCACGTTGATGCCGACCCGGACCTCAGCGAGGAGGTCGGCGGTCCATTCCGCATCGTCGGATGGCAGGGCGGCCAGCCGCGGCGCGATCAGCCCGACCCGGTCGAGCATCAAGGCGGCGAGTTCGAGACCGTTCTGAGCGCCCTGGCGCCGGGCTGCCCGGGCGAGGTCGCGACGGTTGACGGACCGCAGGCGCCGCGCCGACCAGCCGGCGCCCACCGAGCGGACGAGGCGGGTAACGACGGCGGCCACCCACATCCCGAGGATGACCGCGACGGACGAGTTGGCAAAGGCAGCGAAGTCCGCGTTGTAGCTGCCCTGGATGGCGATCATGGCCGAGCCGTTGACCGCCGCGCCCATGGCCAGGGGCGCGGTCTTCGGCTGGGCCATGAAGACCCCGCAGAGCAGGAGAGCCGTGGCCAGCGCCAGGACGAGCATCTCGAACGTGGTCGCGAGGGGCAGAACCGCGAACAGGTAGGCCCCCGCTCCGAGGGCACCCAAGATCGCCGAGTTGGCGAAGCTGACAATGAACGGCGCGGGGTCGTCCTGAGCGGCGAAGAAGCTGCATCCCACCGCCGCCATCATGGGGGCGGCCGAGCCGTGCGGCCAGCCGGTGGCGATCCAGATCGCGCAGGTGACCAGGATGGTGATGAACACGCCCACGGCCGACAGGAGCGCCATACCGTGGTCGCGATGGCGGATCGTCCGTGCCGCGGCGGTGTACCGGAACGTGAGGTCCTCGGTGAGCGGGGTACCGTCCGCGATGTGCCGCTGGAGGATGCGGGCGTCCTGGCGCAGGTCGATGAAGTCGCGCAGGTGCGCCAGGAGACTCGCGAGCACCAGGGCGTCCCAGGAGGGGCGCGCGCCGAGCCCTGGTTCGATGGCGTCCGCTTCGGCCTTCAACCGTTCGGCCTCGGCGCGTTCGGTCGTGCCGGAGGCGAGCCACCCGGCCATGTCGTCGAGGAGGGTGCGCAAGCGCTGCGGCAGGGCCCGTGCGTTTTCCAGCGTTTCGATGCGGTCCGAGACCGCCGAGGCGATGGGCAGGAACATCAGCATGTGCTGGCGCAGGTTCGCCATGGCATCAGCCGAACGCTCCGCGCCCGTCATGTCGTAGCGCAGCGGCGTCGCCAAGGTGTCGAACGCGACCGCGTCCGAGGCCAGCTTCAGCCGGGTCGCCTGCGTGTCCGCCCCCGTGCGGGCACCTCCAAGGACGCCGATGACCCAGCCGCGCGCGTCGCGCAGCCACAGGTCGAGCCGGCCGGTGATGACGGGCACCACCGATTGGGGCAGCACCACGGTGTTGACGAGGCCGGCGCAGATGATGCCGAGGGTGATCTCCTCGGCCCGGGCCACGGCCGTGTCGAACATCGTCCCAGGGTCGCCGACGGCCGGGAACCCGATCAGGGCCGCCGTGTAGCCGCTGAGCATCATGAGGTAGCTGCGTGGGGTCCGGTCGAGGAGCGAGAAGTACAGGCAAGTCGCGACCCAGAGTGCGATGGCCAGGGTCAGGAGTTCCGGCGAATTGACGAGGTTTGGTACGAGGGCGACCGTCACCACAGCGCCCAGCAGGGTACCGAGCACCCGATAAAGTGCCTTCGAGCGGGTCGCACCGGCGAGCACCTGGCTGGTGATGTAGACGGTGCCGAGCGCCCAGTAGGGGTTCGGCAGGTCGATCCAGAACGCCAGGAACAGGGCCAGCATGCCGGCCCCAAAGGTCTTCAACGAGAAGGCCCAGTCGCGCCAGCCTGGAAGGGTCATTCGGCTGCCTCCTCGGGTGTTACCTCTGTTCGCAGGCCATCGGCGTCCAAGGGCTCGCGCCCGTGGTTCTGGATGGCCGTGAACACCCGCATGCTGGCTTCGAGGTCGCCGGCGCACACATCGGCGAACACCGTCTCCCGCAACCGTGTGAGATCGGCCTCCATCTTTGTGACGACCTTCTTGCCGGCCGTCGTGAGGCTGAGCACCTTGGCGCGGCGGTCGAGCGGATCTTCCTTGCGCAGGACCAAGCCCACCTTCTCCAACTGGTCGAGGAGGCGGACGAGCGACGGACCCTCGATCCCTACCGCCTCGGCCAAGGCGTTCTGGCGTGGATCTCCATCCATGCGCCCGATCAGCACCAGCGGCAGCGCGGTCGCATCCGAGATCCCATGCAACTCCGCCGCCGCATTGGCGACGCGCCGCCATTGTCTCCCCGCAAGGAGTAGGGCGTGCGTGTAGTCCCGATGCAGCTGGCGCAGGTCCTTTGTGGCCACGTAACCGCTCCCGTGCAGATGTGGAGGGAACGCACCGCCCCAGATCGCGTTCTAACAGATAGCTGGCTATTTATTATGATACAATGCATATCGCGGCACGGTAGGCGCTTTCCCCGACATCCCCGTCCGCGCCGAGGTGGACGCTAAATTCATATCTACACGGAGCGTTGACCTGATTCTGCTCGCGATCAGTTGCTCGCCGTGGTTCCCCAGAGCCCAATTCGGCCAACGCGGAATGATGGGGGTTTGCGGTCCTGATCGACCGCTGGCGCGAGGGCCAGTTCGTCACAAGCCGTGCTCGGAAGGACGAAGTTGAACGGTAGGTAGGACACGGGATGTCGAGGCCATGGTACCGCACCATCCGTTCGGACGGCAAGTTGGCCTCGCCGTTGACACCCAGCGACCCCTTCGGCACGCGGCACCCGGTCCGACCAATTGGGGTCACGAACGTCGCATCACGTATTCTGCAACCGGCGCGTAGGTACGGCCCTGCGTCCGGGATCAATCCCGGGCCACGCCGCAGGCTGCTTCGTGCTTCGCCCTTATCGGCTTTGCCTTCGATATCATGCTGCACCCTTACTCCGTATCGAGGAAACGCTGCTTCGCTCCTATCGTGGATAATGACCTCATTAGGGGTTGTCCCGCTGGGACATGCGGCGGATCTGGCGGCAAGCCCGAACCGAAACGCGGATGATAGGCTTGGCTGCTAGCTCAGCGTGGATGGACTTCGGAGATCATCGGCTTGGGCCTGCCGCACGCTGTCCCTCTCGTCGTCCGAGCCTCGGGGCTCTTGTCCTTGCGGGAGTGACGACTGAAAGACGGGGTCGCAATCGACGCCTATTGGCCAAGCGGCTCGTAGGTCTACGCCGCGGCCCTCTCGGCGCGTTCGAGGCTCGGGTTCCTGGGTTTCCAGGCACCGGCGAAAAACACGCTCGGAAGGCTAGCCAAGGTGGGGCTCAGGCTGACAACCTTCTTCGCTGTTATCCGGCATCGAGAGTGCGAAGTGCCTCGTCCTTATCCTGTGACCCTCAGGAAGCTGCCTTGGCCTTATACAGGATAGGGTTTCCGGATAAGGCCTATCGCGGGCGGACCGGCCGTGCGTTGCGAGGATGATTTTGGGGTGCTTCGCTGTTAGCCTGGAAAAGCGCTTTTCGAGCCGCCGTTATCCGGGAACCCGTTTCGCAATTATCGGGGAGTTAGAGAGGCAGAATGCTTCTCTCCTAGTCTGTCCCGATCTTAGAGGTGGAGAACCAGTTGCAGCAGGCGAGGGTGGGGAACGGGATCGGCATTCCAATGGAAAGCGACGCCGACCGCCGGCTTGACGCGGTCGCGGACGTTGCGCTGATCACCCTCGACAGGGGGGGCTTAGTCACGGGATGGCATCCCGGATCGAAGCACGTCAGTGGATGGTCCGAAAACAGTATCATGGGCTGCCATCTCTCGGTTCTGTTCCCGCTGGGAGGGGCGGAAGCGAACTGGCCCGAGCGGATGCTCGCCATCGCGTGCGACACTGGTCGCTACGAGGAGCAAGGCCTGTACCTGGGGGCAGGGGGTACGCCATTCCACGCCAACGTTTTGGTTGTTCCATCGCGCGACGCGGACAGGCGGGTCGTGGGATATACCCTGGCGTTGTGGGCGGTGACCCCGCGCGCCACTGCGGAGGAGGCTTTGCGGACGCGCGAGGCGCACCTACGCTCGATCCTGGAGACCGTGCCGGACGCGATGATCGTGATCGACGAGGCGGCACGGATCCAGTCCTTCAGCGCCACCGCCGTACGGCAGTTCGGCTATGGACCTGATGAGGTCGTCGGCCGAAACGTCAGCATGCTCATGCCGGAGCCTTACCGCACCCACCATGACGGCTACATGGCGCGCTACCTTAGGACGGGGGAACGCCGCATCATCGGCATCGGGCGTGTGGTGGTCGGCCAGCGCAAGGACGGCTCGACTTTCCCGATGGAGTTGGCGGTCGGCGAGATGCGCTCCGAGGGGGCCCGATACTTCACCGGGTTCATCAGGGACCTCACCGAACGCCAGCAGACGGAGACCCGCCTGCAGGAGCTCCAGACCGAGCTCGTGCACATGTCGCGCTTCACCGCACTCGGGGAGATGGCCTCGACGCTTGCCCACGAGATCAACCAGCCGCTCACCGCCATCGCGAGCTACCTCAAGGGTTGCCGGCGCATCCTGGGGCGTATGGAAGGCCCTGAGGTGGCCATGATCGCGGACGCCGTGAACCATGCCGCGGAGCAGGCGCTCCGGGCGGGACAGGTGATCCGCCACCTGCGCGAGTTCGTGTCCCGGGGGGAGGGCGAGCGGCACATCGAAGGCTTGCCCAAGCTTGTCGAGGAGGCCAGCGCGTTGGCCCTGGTCGGGGCGAAGGAGCAAGGCGTGCGTGTCGCGTTCGCCTTCGACCCGGACGCGCCCCTTGTGCTCGCCGACCGCATCCAGATCCAGCAAGTGCTGCTGAACCTCATCCGGAACGCCATCGAGGCCATGCACGACGCGAGCGGCCGCGAGCTCACCGTGTCGACCCATGCCCTGCCGTTGGAGGGATTGGTCGAGATCCGGGTCGCGGACACTGGCAGCGGCATCGCACCCGAGGTCGCCTCTCGGCTTTTCCAGCCCTTCGTGACCACCAAGCCGCAAGGCATGGGTGTGGGTCTTTCGATCTGCCGCACCATCGTGGAGGCGCATGGGGGCAAGATCCGGGTCGAGTCCGAGCCCGGGCAGGGAACCACGTTCAAGCTCACTTTACGAGCAGTCGGCCGGAGGGAGATGCTGGATGTCGAGTGAACCGGTCGTTCACGTCGTGGACGACGACTTGGCGGTCCGTCAGTCGCTTGCCTTCCTCCTTGCCTCGGACGGGTTGCCGGTGAGGCTGCACGAGTCCGCCATCGCCTATCTCGGCGCGGTCACCGAGGGGGTTGGCTGCGTCGTCACCGACGTCCGGATGCCCGGCCTGGACGGCATTGCCTTCCTGCGCCGGCTAAGGGAGAGGGGAGGCGCGCCCCCTGTCATCGTCATGACGGGGCACGCGGACGTGCCACTTGCCGTCGAGGCGATGAAGGAAGGTGCGGTCGACTTCATTGAGAAGCCCTTCGACGACGAGGTCTTCCTCGCCTCGGTACGCTCGGCGCTCACGAAGGCCGGACGCCGCGCCGAGCAGGACGGCCAGGCGAGCGCCACCGTCGCACGCTTGGCCACCCTCACGGAGCGCGAACGCCAAGTGTTGGACGGGCTCGTGGCCGGCAAGTCGAACAAGGTCATCGGCCTCGACCTCGCCCTCAGCCCGCGGACCGTCGAGATCTACCGCGCGAACGTCATGGCCAAGATGCAGGCCGGCAGCCTTTCGGAGCTCGTGCGCATGGCTTTGACGGTGGGGTCCTGACCCAGTGCTAGGCCGACGACACCGGAACGCTTCGGGACATGGCCGGACCGGTCGCAGCGCACCATCGTAGCCGCCCGCTCCACGGGGCCGGGACAAGCCGTTGTATGAACGCCTCGGTCGGGGGACTTAACCTTGGGCTTCGTCGATGGGGCCGGCGGACTCACCATGCCGGTGGCCGAGCGGCGGAGCCGGCGGACGGCAAGCCTAGTACGCGAGGGCGGGCTATCACAGGAGCGCCCCCTTTCGCGGCAGCTCCGTGTGGTCATCCACGAACGCGCAGACGGTGCGGCGCCGGTCGTCGTCGTGAGCTCGACCGGACCTACGAAAGCCTACCCCGGCGGTATCGCATGACGCCCCGTACCTAGCCAGCGTCACCGGGCCCCTGTGCCGACGTTGCCCGGCGCTGCGCCTCCGACCGGAGGAAATCCGACCTTCGGCGCGGACGGGACCTTGGAAGCCGTGGTTCCGTGCATCGGTCCGTCGACTTCCGGGAGGACACAGGGGAATGGCCCGCAACCCGGAGGGCATGCAGATGAGGCGACGGGCTTTGTGCGTCGTAGGACGGTCAGCATACGGGGAGGATTAAGGTGGGTCGGATCGCCCTTGCCAGCCCCGGCCCCAGGGCGGCCCGGAAGTCCCCACCTTACTTGCTCTTGCCACCCTTCTTGCCGAGCTCTGCTTGCGCGGCCGAGGACTTGCGCGGGTTTGACTTGCCCTCGTGGTCGGCCTTGGCGTTGGCCTTCCTGGCAGCCTCACTGCCGTGTCCCTTCTTCTCGGTCATGCCCGCCTCCTAGACGACGGCTGGTAAGGCCCAGGCCGTCGTTCGGTTCCCGCGATAGGCCTCTCGGGTCCCTCAGGCGTGCCTGAGGTCGTCCGGGACCTTACCGCCGTTCTCGGCGAGCTTCTGCAAGACCTGCTTATGCAACCAAACGTTCATGGTGGCAGAGTCCTCCTTGTCGCCCGTGTAGTGCAGCTCGTCAGCGAGCTGCTTGCGGGCCTGCAGGCTGCTGTCGAGGCCGAGCAGCTTCATCAGGTCGACGATGGACCGCTTATAGTCGAGGGTCTGACCGTTCTTCGAGGAAAGGTCGGCGAGCACCTGTCCCACGTCGACGTTCGCCTGGCCCCCACCGGCAGGACCGGTCGCGACGGGCGACGGCGCTCCGGCCATCGAGGGCGCGGCCGCGCCGCTGGCCGATCCGGTCGGCCCACCGGAGCCCTTCGCTGCGGCCGACACGCTCGGCGTCTCCGCGGCGTGCGGGGCCGCTGCCTGGGCGCTGGCGCTGCCGCCGAAGATTTTCGACATGATCGATCCGAAAATGCTCATTCCGTCCTCCACTCGATGGCCCCCTGACGGGCCAGGCGCTCGACAACGGAGTGGTCCGAAAGGCGTTCCAAGGCGGCCACCTGGGCGCGGCAAGCGTGGAGTTGGCGCATTGCGGTGGCGAGGGAGCGAGGGAGCGAGGCGACCAGTGAGCCCGCGGTGGGTCAATGCCCACGCTCGCGAGCGCGCGAACCAGCGAAAGACCGAGGCGGACGAGGACCAAGCAAGGCGGCGGGAGCGCGACTCGCTCGCGCTTCTCGTCGCTGTTGAGGCGACCTGCGGGGCCATCGTGCTCAGGGTGACCGACATCGACGAACCGGGCCCGCGCTCCCGGTCGGGGCAATCCCACCTCCAGCCGTCCGACGGCCTACGATACCCACCAGGCGGACCAGCGCCCGCCACCGCTCCTGCTGGGACCCGACGCGAGCTCGGCGCCGCCGGACCGGGTCGGCGCTGGACGTCGCCCGTCATCGTGTGAGGAAGGGCGCGGTCGTCCTGCCTGGATCAAGGATGGGACCGACGCACCGGGCCTGCGCCGTGCCCCGCGCCTTGACGTGGATCAACGCGAAGTCCGGAGGCCGCGCCACCAGGGGGCTTCGAACGGAGGACGGCCTTTCACGAGGCAGCGGGTCCCGGCCATCGGAGGGGATCCCCCCGTGAGGTCGGAAGGTCCGGGACTGTTCGGACCGCCACTTGCCAGAACCCCGACAGCGGAGCCGCCCGATGATCACCCGCACCATCGCCGAATGCATCGGGGGTCGACCCCTCCGCAGCGTGCAATGCAACTCGACCGTCGCCGATGCCTGCCGGCGCCTGCGGGAGTACGGCGTGGGGGCACTTGCCGTCCTGGACGGAACGAGGCTGGCCGGGATCATCAGCGAGCGTGACGTGACCAGCCGGGTCATCGCCGGCCATCGGGATCCGATGCTCACGCTCGTCAGGGAAGCGATGACCCGCGAACCGAAAACGGTACCGGCGCACGCGAGCGTCGCGGACGCGCTCCAGCACATGCTTGACGGCCATTACCGCCACCTGCCCGTTATGCAGGGCGAGGACGTCGTGGGCATGGTCTCCTTGCGGGACATCCCGACCGAATACCGGCTCATGTACCAACGCTTCCGGGAGGCGCACGAAGCGCAGTCCATGGGCTAAGCGCGTCCGAGGGTAGCTTGGGTTGAACCTCGCGCCGCGGACATCGCTCCGTGCCCGGCGGGTACCCGTACTCGGACCCAGGCGCCTTCGGGTGTCGCCACGCTCGATTGAGCCAGATCAAGGCGCGGACCCGGTGCGCGGGCTAAGCCGGTCCGGACTCAGGATACAGGCCGCCATGTCCGCACCCACGGGACCCGTGCTCGTCGTCGACGACGACGAGGCCGTCCGAGACTCGCTGAAGTTCGTCCTCGAACTCGAAGGACTCGACGTGCGCCTCTACGAGGGCGGCGCGCGCCTACTCGGCGAGGCCAAGCTGCCCGAAGCGGGGTGCCTCGTCGTCGACCACCATATGCCCGGGATGGACGGCGTCGAGCTTGTGGGCCAGCTGCGGGGTCGCAAGGTCGGGCTGCCAGTCATCCTAATCACCGGAAGATGCACCAAGGCCTTGCGCGCGCGAGCGGCGCAAGCCGGCATCCGGCAGGTGGTGGAGAAACCGTTCGAGGACTGCGCCTTGCTGGACGGCATCCGCGACGCCCTCGGCCTTGGCGGTCGCCTCTGAGGACGTTCAGGTGAAGCATACGTAGATCCCCTTAGGGATGCATCGGAATTTCGCGTCCGACGGGCCGTGCGTAGGCAAGGATCCACGCCGCACACGACCACCGGGGACCCCATGCAGACCGCCCTCGCCGCATCCGGCCTCCTCCCCGTCCTCGGCATAGCCTTCCCGGAAAGCCCGTCGGCACCACGTCCTGCGGGGGAGCCCAGGTGCGCGGCGCGGCGCACGTACGGGGCCGACGGGGAGGTGTTCGCGGAAGGGGACCGGGCCGCCTTCTTCTACGAGGTCGTGTCCGGCTCGGTCCGGACCTACAAGCTCCTCGCCGATGGCCGCCGGCAAATCGACGCCTTCCACTTGCCGGGCGACATCTTCGGCGTCGAGGCAGGCGGCGACCACCGATTCAGCGCTGAGGCGGTGACCGACACGAAGCTGGTGGTCCACCGCCGCGAGCGCAGCGCGCTGGCCGGCAACGACGGGGATCTTGCCCGTAAGGTCGTGGCAGCCATGATGCGGTCCCTGGAGCGGGCGCAGGACCACATGATGCTGCTCGGGCGCAAGTCAGCGAAGGAGCGCATCGCCACGTTCCTGCTCGGCCTTGCGGAGCGCCTCGCGGAGCAAGGGGGGGCGCTCGACCTGCCAATGCCCCGAGCCGACATGGCCGACCACCTCGGGCTGACGGTGGAAAGCGTCTCACGCGCGGTAACCCAACTTGAAAGGGAAGGATTGATCGAGCTGCCACCCAATCGCCGGACCGTGGTCCTGAGGAACACCGCCGCGCTTCGCGAGATCGTCGCCTGAAACTTTCGGTCCCGACCGCCCGAAGGCTTCACCGCAGGGACTGGTCCATGCGAGGCTCTGGGATCGGCGGCCACCCGCTCCGGGCATTCCTGAAGCCACAAGGTCGAAGGCATGGCGGGCGTCACCGCTCCTCACATTCGAAAATCCGATCCTTGGGCACCCATCCTTGAACATTCAAGAAGGATGGCTTGCATACCCTGACACATTGCCTCGAAGCGGACCTTCACCGCATCCCCGCTGGGATGATGATACGAGTCTGCTGCGTCTTCGCGCTCATAGCTTCGGAAAGGCTGCCGCCAAGTGGTCGATCAGGGCACGCACAGCCGGCGGCAGGCCGCGTCGAGTCGTAAAGACGAGGTGGACGATGCCGACTTGGCTGCGCCAATCCCGGAGGACGTGGACGAGCCTACCCGAGGCGATGTGGCCGCCACAGACATGGTCGGGCAGGTAGGCGATGCCGATGCCTTCGGCGGCTGCATCGCACAGGAAGGCAAAGTCGCTGCAGGTTAAGCGCGGTTCGTGGCGCAGTCGGTACGTCGCCCCGTCCGCTTGTTCGAACCGCCACTCCACCTCGCCCGGATCGTCGCTCGTCCCGAGCGTCGGGAAGGCGCCGAGCGACGCGATGTCGGCGCCGAGGCAGCTGGCGACCTGAGGGCTGGCAACCAGGATCCAGCGCGAGTGCCCAAGCGAGCGCATCGTCAACGAAGCATCGCTGGTGAGCTCCCGTCGCACCCGCACGGCCACGTCGATGCGCTCCTCGATCAGGTCGACGGGCTTGTCGCTGACGATGAACTGCAGGCTGACCTTCGGGTAGCGGGCCAGGAAGGTGCGCACGGACCCTGAGACAACCTCCACGAGCCCCTTCGGGCAGCTCATGCGGATGCGACCGTGTGGCTCGGCCTGTGCCTCCGCAACAAGCGCCTCAGCCCGCTCGGCCTCAATCATCATCGCTCGGCAACGCTCGTAGAAGCTTTCTCCGACCTCGGTGACGCGGAAGCGCCGGCTCGACCGCTCGATCAGACGCAGGCCCAGCCGCGCCTCGATGGCCGCAACCCGGCGACTGAGCTTGGATTTCGGCTCGCGCAGCGCCCGTCCCGCGGCGGCGAAGCCACCATGTGCCACCACCTCGGCAAAGTAGCGGTAGTCGTTGAGGTCGGCACGCATCGTCGTTCCCCTGATGGAACGCTACGTGCCACGTTTGCCGACTACTCGCATCATCGTTCTCGGGGCATCTCAGTCGTCGGCGGCGCAAACGAAGCCGAACGACGGAGAACGACGATGACGAACAGGTTCCAGAACAAGGTCGTGGTGGTGACTGGCGGCACGAGCGGCATCGGCCTCGCCACGGCCAAAGCTTTCTCGGAGGAAGGCGCCTCGGTGTTCATCACCGGTCGCCGACAGGAGGCGCTCGACGCGGCGGTGAAGCAGATCGGCGGACGCGTGACCGGCGTCCAGGGCGACATGGCGCGCTTAGCCGATATCGACCGCCTCTACGATGCGGTCCAGCAGAAGCACGCGCAGATCGACGTGGTCTTCGCCAACGCCGGCGGTGGCGAGTTCGCGCCTCTCGGTGCCATCACCGAGGAGCAGTTCGACAGCACCTTCGACACCAACGTGAAAGGCACACTCTTCACCGTCCAGAAGGCCCTTCCGCTCCTGAAGGATGGCGGCGCGGTGGTGCTGACTGGCTCAACCGCCGGCACCGAAGGGACGCCGGCCTTTAGCGTCTACTCCGCCAGCAAGGCAGCCGTTCGCAACTTCGCCCGGAATTGGATCCTCGACCTCAAGGAGCGCCGCATCCGCGTCAACGTAGTCAGCCCCGGCGCGACCCGCACGCCGGGCCTCGTCGGTCTTGCCGGCGACGATGCCGAAAAGCAGCAGGGCCTTCTCGATTTCCTGGGTTCGCGCATCCCCCTCGGACGCGTCGGCGAAGCGCCGGAGATTGCCAATGCGGTCCTGTTCCTGGCCTCTGACGAGGCGAGCTTCGTCAACGGCGTCGAACTCTTCGTCGACGGCGGCCAAGCTCAGATCTGAGCCATTACCCGGGCGCCTTTCAGAGCGTCGGCCGCTGGATGCGGCCGCGCTCCTTTCCCTCGAACCCTGATACCTGGAGAACTGCGATGACCACGACCGCTTCTATCTCACCTGACGGCCTTTCGAACCACAGGACGGCGCTTCCCCTCATCCGCTTCGTACCAGCCGCCGGGCGGCTTCTCATGGGCACGATCTTCCTGGCGAGCGGGTTGAGCAAGCTTGCCGCTCCGGCCGCCAGCCTCGGCTACATCAAGTCCGCTGGGTTGCCACTGCCACAGGTTGCGCTCGCAGTGGCCATCGCCGTGGAAGTGGGTGGCTCGCTCCTACTCATCGCCGGATACCGTGCGCGCATCGTCGCCTTGGTGCTGGCTCTGTTCTCGGTTGTCACCGCGCTCGCCTTTCACACGGCCTTCGCCGACCAGAACCAGTTGATCCACTTTCTCAAGAACCTCGCCATGGCCGGCGGACTGTTGCAGGTCGTCTCCTTCGGTGCCGGCGGCCTCAGCTTCGACGCGCGGCTCGGACGCGCCTAACCGCGAGCATATCGGCGCTTCATCAACGGCATCGAACTATTCATGGACGTCGCTTAATTCCCGTCTGATCCAGCACGCCCAGAGCCTTTTGCGACCCATTCGCGCCCGCCTCGGACAACATTTTGGGGCTTGGCCACCTTCAAGAGCCCCAGCCATGAACCAGAGCAAAGAAGCGCCGGAACGTATCCGCGAGCTACTTTATCGCAATCTCTAGGAGGTATTCGGCGAAGGAGATGCGAGTAAGCGCCGTGCCGCTATCGATATATTTTGGACCGAAGACGCAGTCCTCTACGTTCCCCCAGGTAGCGTTGCAGGTCGTGAGGCAATCAATAAGTTTGCCGGCGATCTCCGGGCGACGCATCCCGACTTTGCGTACACGCCGTACGGGGAACCGCAAGTGGTCGGCAATGGCGGGCGCCTTGCCTAGGGCTCTGGTCCGAAGGGCACTCCAGCCGAGTATACGGGTTGGGACGTGATCATCGTGCGAGATGGCAGGATCGTAGCCCTCTACGTGTTCCTGGACGAAGGATCTGCCAAGGCCGGACGGGTAGGCCGACCACGTTCTGAATTAGAGCGTCGCACAGAATCATCTGCTTTGGTCGAGGGTAACAAAGGCACAAGTGAGCATGGTGAAGGCGAGTTAGATTTCGAGGCGCCGCTCGTAGCGGATGGCCAAGCAGCGGATCCTACGAGCGGACGTTCCCAGAGCCTGCTATGGGTCGGAAGTGAGTGCGGCGGTAACGTCCGCTCTCGTGCATAGTTGCCCGAAAGCGGACCAGCCGAACCCCATCCAACTCGGCCGTCGGCCTCCGCCTCGTCGATAGCCCAAAAACGAACCTTCCCAGGGGCTGCAACGGGTCAGAAGTAAACTTTCGCGAGTCGGTATCAATCCTCGGACTTCGACCACGAGGGGACTAGCCGGGCAACGGGGTCAGCCGGCGTTCGTTTCGCCCGGGTCTTAAGGAACGGCCGCTACGCGGCACGGCGACCGGCCTTCACGCCGGGCTTCGCGATGTCTCGCCTCGACCACTGCCCCTTCCGATGCCATGTGCTGCGATGAAAGGCGCCACCTCCGGTTCGTCCGGTTCCCCGCTCAGGCGAAACATCCTTCCAACTCTTCCAGGAAGCCCTCCGCGCACCCATCCAAGCCACGATTCCTTCCGTTCCCCTTGGCTTTAAGAGGGCTGGCGGCAGCTTGCGCGTTGTCCGGCTTCCGGTACGCCGGCGAAGGTTTGTACATTCCGTCGGCGAGCGATGCCGACGGGCCCGCGCAGGAAAGCGGCAGATCAAGGCAGAGCGTCCGCCACAGTGCGAGCCAGTCCGCCGTGGCAAGGTCATGGGAGGCGTGGGACATGAGAGCTCCTTCATGTTGCGCGGATCGGCGCGCCCCCGAAGAGGCGCTGGCCTCGCGGGTGGCTTGGCGCCCGCGATGGAAGAGTTTCCTCCCGGCGCGCCTGGGTCGCCTTGATCCAACGCAAGGATCAAGGCCTAGGAGCCGGGTCGGGAGGGTTCGCCGCTGTGGACGAAGCATGGCCCACGCCCAACCCGACCCGGGGGAGACGTGCATGGGGCGATTCAAAAGCGGTAGGTCACGCCGCCACCCACGATCCAGGGGTCGATGTCCACCCCGCCGCGGATCGCACCCGCGTTGAGCTTCACCTTGGTGTCGAGGAGTAGCTTCTTGACGTCGACGTTGAGGCCCCAGTGCTCGTCGAGCATGTAGTCGAAGCCGACCTGCAGCGCGGGTGCGAAGCTGTTCGTGAGGCGGAAGCCCGTGAAGCCGCCCCTTTCCTGCTCGCCGAAGAAGATCGAGTAGTTCACGCCGGCACCAACGTAGGGCTTGAACGCGCCGAACCCGTCGAAGTGGTATTGCAGGGTGAGCGTCGGCGGCAGGATCCAGGTGGTGCCGATGCGCGTGCCGGCCAGCGCGCCGGTACCCTGGATACCGTGGCGGGTCACGCCCAGGATGAGCTCGGCGGCCAAGTTCCGCGTGAAGAAGTAAGTGATGTCGAGTTCCGGGATCGCGGCGTCCGTGATGGCGAGTCCGGCTCGGGTCAAGGGGGTTCCGGCCGCGGAGAGGCGGGCTCCCGGATCGGGCCGCACCCCGAGCGCTCGGATGCGCAGCATCCAGGGCGACCATGCCGGAAGCGCGGTCTCAGGCAGGGCGGCAGCGGCGAAGGTCGGAAGGTCGGCAGCTCGAACCGCCGGTACGGAGAGCGAAAGCGCGGCGGCCGAGGCTGCGGCAAGGAGGGCGATCCGGGTGGTCATGGCTTGGTCGATCCTGGAGGACACGTCAGGCGTGACGGCGTCCGGCACGCCGGCCGTCGTTAGGTGCGACCGACGCATGCCGTCCTTGATCAGGATCAAATCGCCAAGCTTGGACGAACGGGGGCTTTGCCGTCCTGCGGACCCGTCCTCGTCAGGAGCCCCTTGGATGCGCATCGCTGGCGATGGGCGACCCGTCCGTGTGCAACGGCGCGTGGGCCGCTCCCCCGTCGGACCGATCATGCGCCGGCCGGCCGTGGGTTTCCCGAAGGCCCAAGGAACGCCACCGATGGAAGCGGGATGGACCGGCCATCCGCGGATCGCCGGGACCGGGCGTCGCACCCTCCATGCGGTCATCTTGCAGGCATGGACGCCCCCTCGGCGCCCGCGGGCGGATACGGAAGGCCCGACTACCGAAATCCGCCGACTGCATAAGCCGGGGCAGGTGCTCGGCCCGAGCCTTGGTCACTGGTCGCCCAGGGCGCAGGATCGGTCGCCCGACCCGGAGGCGCGGGACGCAAGGCAAGCCTCCTGAGGGTGGTTGCTCCGCCGACGAGGCCAAGGCATCGGCGCCCGCCTGAACCGCCGGCGTCGACGAACTGCGACGCGAGGGTCCGATGCGAAGCCAGAAGGAGGGGCGACCCGTAAACGCTCGGGTCAGACGACGCCTGGGGCTGCCGCATCCACCGCGGCCGGGTGCCGGATCATGCCTGCGTGCGGACGGCATGGCGAGGCTTCCATCAGCGCCGCGACGTGGGTCGCGACGGACCTCGATAGCCCGACCAGGTCGTAGCCGCCTTCCAATACGGATACGATCCTTCCGCCGCACACCCGCTCGGCGACGTCCATGAGCCGCAACGTCGCCCAACCGAAATCCGCCTCCGTCAGGTTGAGGTCGGCCATCGGATCGCGCCAGTGCGCGTCGAAGCCCGCCGAGACCAGGATGAGGTCCGGCCTGAAGGCCTCCATGCGCGGCAGGACGACGGCACGCAGCGCTTCCTGGAACTCGGCGCCGCCGTCGCCGGCCGCGAGCGGCACGTTCACCACCGTGTCGTGCTCGCCGCGCTCGGCCGCCGCGCCGGTACCCGGGTAGAGTGGCCACTGGTGGGTCGAGCAGTAAAGGACGTCGGGGTCGCTCCAGAATATGCCCTGTGTGCCGTTGCCATGATGGGCGTCCCAATCGAGGATGGCGACGCGTCCGGCGCCGTGGACGCGCAGTGCATGGCGTGCCGCAACGGCGACGTTGTTGAAGAAACAGAAGCCGGCGGCACGTTCCCGCTCCGCATGATGGCCCGGCGGCCGCATGGAGACGAAGGCGTTGCGAACCCGCCCCTCCATGACCTCGTCGACGGCCTGCATGGCTCCGCCCGCGCCGTGGAGCACGGCCGGCAGGGTTCCAGCGGATACCACGGTATCGGCGTCCAATCCGGCGAGCTCCCCACGTGCCAAGCCGTCGAGCACGGCTTCGACGTAAGGCCCGGCATGGGCGAGGAGGAGGGCGGCGGCCGGTGCGGCGGGGGCCTGCTCACGGATAAGGCCGGCGTACCGCTCCTGCTCCAGGACCCGCTCAATGACCCGGACCCGGTCAGCGCGCTCGGGATGTCCCGGATGCACGAGGTGGCCCAAGGCTGTCGCATGCGTGAGATGAAGGGTACTCATTCGGGACCTCCCAGAGTCCATAAGTCGTTGGGTGAATCGGCTCTTCTTTCGTGCGAAGCCTTTCCGGATGCCGGCCGCCGCCCTGGACGCCCACGCCGACGGCATCCTTCTTCCGCTTGGCCCTCAGCGCCGCTCGTTCCCAAGGACGCACCCCGGTCACGTCGGAAACCTGCGCCTGGTTCGCCCCTTTGCGACCATGCAGGCCACGCCGGCGGCGCGGGCGCCAAGACGATCCCATCCGGATGGCAGCTAAAAGTAAGCGAGACCAACACACAATGCCCAACGCTTGCCGTGCGCGTCACGCAAGTCTTTGATTTGGATCAAGGCTGACGAAAAGGACCGTATCCATCCTCGCGCCGGACCATAAGCCATCGCTCCATTCAGATGCGCAATGACCGCGGACCGCTTCGCCCCGATGATCAGCGACACCGACAGCCCGGCCCGGGGGCAGGATCCCTGTTCACCGCTCGGTAGCTGGATTTCACCCAATGCGCCGATTCACCGAGGCTGATCCCCGAGCGTACGACGGAAGGTGCGGCCAGCGACCCGACGGGGCTACGACTGGCGCAACTTCGTGCTTCCCATGACTTCCGAGTCGGCCAAGTACATTGAGATAACGGAGCTCCCCGGGCGGTCGCCTGGTAGTAGACCTCGGGACCATGGCCAAACAATTCGCCGTTACCAGGATCGAAGCGGGCCGGTTGACCATGTTGGCGGCTCTACTGGCGTGCCTGCCCAGTTCGTCGGCGGGCTTTGGGGGCGCTTAGACTTCGACCTCGATGTGGCGGGGGTGGACCTGGACGGTTCGGGTTTCTTCGGCGAGTGCAAGTGGACGGCGCAGCCCGTCGACATGAGATCCTCGGCAAGCTGCGGAGACGTGCAGAGGAGGTTCGATACGGCAGCGAGGGTCCGGGGCGTCACCTTCTCCTGTTCGGAAGATCGGACGTCGCCGTGGAGGCAGGCCGCGATCCCACTCTCTATGTCGTGGGCCTAGGTGCCCTGCTGCGCCCCGACCTTACGAGTTGACCGATGAAGAGGACGCCTCGTCGACGCCGAGATCTGGCACCGGGCAAAGGAGGCGGGGCAGGTGGCAGACAGGGATGGCCACGGGCGAACTCCCCAAGGCGCTCGACCGCATTCGTACCGAACTCCAGGCAGGGCGCGCCCGCATCGATTGACACGGCGGCGGCGATGCATTGCCCTCGCTGACGTGTCCGGACGAATGAGAAGTCGCCTGCCGTCTGGGGAACGATCCAGCGACGACCGGGAGCGATATCATGCTGAGATTGACGGCGTATCTTGGTGCCTGTCGGACCCTGCTCGTGGTGGCGCTCTGCGGGCTCCACGGCCCCTCCCAGGCTTGTACCCGTGCCGTCTACCTCGGCGCGAACGGGCAGGTGATCACGGCCCGCTCAATGGACTGGCGTAACGACATCGCCACCAACCTTTGGACCTTCCCACGCGGCATGAATCGATCCGGCGAGGCTGGGGTGAACTCGCTGCGATGGACATCGCGGTACGGCAGCGTCATCGCCTCGGGCTATGAGGTCTCGACCACGGACGGCGTCAACGAGGCGGGGCTGGCCGCCAACCTGCTCTGGCTGGTCGAGTCCGAGTACCCGAGACAGAACAAGGACAAGCCCGGCCTGACCGTCGCGGCCTGGGCACAGTACGTCCTCGACAATTTCGCCACCGTCGGCGAAGCGGTCGCAGCCCTCCGGATGGAGGCGTTCACCATCGTCACCGACAAGGTTCCGGGTGAGGATAGGCTCGCGACCGTGCACCTGTCCCTCTCCGACGCGACGGGTGACAGCGCCATTTTCGAGTACATTGGCGGACGGCTCGTAATCCATCACGACCGGGCCTACCAAGTGATGACGAACTCGCCCACGTTCGATCAGCAACTAGCGCTCGATGGCTACTGGAAGGTCATCGGTGGAACCGTCATGCTGCCGGGCACCAATCGAGCGGCCGACCGCTTCGCGCGCGCTTCGTTCTATATCAACGCGATCCCGCAGTTCGAGGACCCGAACCTCGCGGTCGCGAGTGTCTTCAGCGTGATCCGCAACGCCTCGGTTCCCTATGGGATCACCACGCCGGACGAGCCCAACATCTCTTCGACGCGCTGGCGCACGGTCATTGACCACAAGCGAAAGCTTTACTTTTTCGAGTCGGCCCTGACGCCCAACACCTTCTGGGTCGATCTGAAGGCCATCGACTTCGACGAGGTCACGGGCAAGACCAAGAAGCTCGATCTCGGCCCGAACCAGAACCATACGTTTTCAGGCGACGCGACGGGCATGTTCCGGGAAACCAAGCCGTTCCCGTTCCTGGGGCTGCCCGAGTAGCGATCCCCAGCGGACGTCCGTCAAGGATCGCAGGCGGAACGTTCGCTTCAGGACGAAACGCCAAGGGTCCGCTCCTCACCCGACCCGGACCTTCGATGCAGGCTCCAGGCATCAGATCCCGACCGGCAGTGAAACGCGAAGAAGACCACGCGAAGGTTCCGGCCAAGCGTAGGCGTGTTGCCCAGGAGGGTCCGCGTTGCGGTCCAGCAGCGCCGCATCCGGCAAAACGACAGCTTGCCCCACTGGCCACCAGAGCGCGGCGTACGTAGGCTTGAAGGCCGCTGCAGGTGTGCGCATCCTCTGAGAGCCGGAAGTGCCGGCTGCCGTAGCGTGACTTGTCTCGAAGGGAGCTAAGCGAGACAAGGCGCAGGACGCGCCGGTCGCCAGTCCCGATCAAGCCCTTCCGGCGCCGCTACAGGGTGTGGCGAACGCCGAAAACCCGGCACGCGTTGGAGCGCTGCTTGCGCAGCTTGGTGCCCTCGCGCGTGGCACTGCGCAGGAGCCAGGCTTCGCGCAGCCCGGTCCGGCGCGGCCGAGGACGAAGCGGGCCTTGACCAACTCGCGCAGGTCCTTCTCGGACCGGCCAACGGCATTGGTGTCGGCAGTGCGGGTTGCGGACGACTGGAGGCGTCGCAGGACCACGCGAACCTCTTGGCTGGCGTCGCCGACGGAGTTGGGAAGCGAGACGGCCTGCACGCGGCTCTTGTTCAGGCCTTGCGTTGTCCTGCCAAGGCGGCCTTCCGTCCGTCCATTGCCATATCACCCAAGCATCCCGATTGTGCATCGGACCGCAGGGACCGTACCCTCACCCTATCTCTCCCAACCACCCTTCTTCCCTGCTTGAGCAAGAGGATACTTGCAGCGGCGGCGTCACAGAAAGGACTTCAGACTGGTGCCTTGCCGCTGCGAAAGCCATTCTGCGCCTACATCAATGGGAACCCAAAATGACGGCGGAAGAAGTCGAGAGGGCTTTCGACCTGCTGGCCGAGGATGCTGCGGAGCAAGGTTTCGTAGCAGAGATAGCGGTCTTCGGAGGATCGTGCATCATGCTGGCCAGTGACCTTCGACAAGCCACAGGAGACGTGGATGCCGTCTTCATGCGTAATAACGACTTTCTCTACGAGGCGGCCGAGCGGGTTCGATCTCGCCTGGACTTGCCCGAGGAATGGCTGAACCAAGCTGTTCGCCAGCTCGCACCTCCAAAAGGCGGAGCACAACCGAATCTTCTTCTATTTGGCGAGTATCCCAGGCATCAAAGGACCGCTGTCGGTCTTCGGGTGCACATGCCCACCCCGGAGTATATCCTGGCGATGAAGCTTCTTGCGAACCGCTTAGAAGATGATTTGGTCAAGATTGAGACTGACCGAGCGGACATACACGGACTGATGCAGATCACAGGTATAACGACCTACGACGCTTTGGCAGCCCTTATGCGCCTGTGTTATCCTATGATCCCTGGCGTCACCGAGTCGGGCATCAGTCCGCGATTGGAAGCAAAGCTAAGGACCATCCTGGATGAGCACGGAGGTGCGAGCGCGGACCCCGAACCGACCTGGCGAGCTGGCAGAGGCCCTACAACGCGCGACGGTTAAGGGACGCATGGATGCCGCCATCTTGCGCGTGGCAATCGCAGAATTCCTCGATACGTTCTACCTGGACCCCGATCCGGACAACCGGAAGCGACGACTGACACGTACGCCTACGCTGATCCAAGATCCGAACGTTGACGCCTTTATGGGAGCGGTCGGCGAGCACTTGTGCTCCCGCTGGGCCCTCGGGCAAGCACCTGGATGGACCGAGGCCCCGGAACGATTCCTGAAGCGGCCGGCCTTCATGGGACCGGAACGCTTGAAGCCGTTCCTGCTGATGGAAAGCCCAACGGCGTTTCGAAGACGCCTGATCTTCACAGAGGCGGAGCCGCTGAGGAGAGCGCGCATGCCCCGCGATGGGCGCTGGTGGGCGTACGAAAAACTCCGCACCGGCCTCACACCGGAAGTCGAGCTTGCACCCTGATCCCAGCCAACATGCGCCTTGCCCCGCGTCTTGGCGCTTACGACCTCGATCCCTGCTTCGCTGTCACCCCCTGCATTCGAGGTTCCGGCCCGTCAGACGTTTGCGCTGGATCAAGGCCGCCGCCGACCTGCGCGGGCAGGGTGGCCGCAGCGGTCCGGTAAGGCCGGCGTTGCGGAGATGGTCATGTCCCTTGCCAACATCATGGTTTCCGTCGACCTCGGGGCGGAGGCCCCCAGGCGCGTGCGTCTCGCCGCCGGCCTCGCGGAGCGGTTCGAGGCCGACCTGACCGGCGTGGCGGCGCGTAGGATCCCCGGGCCGGAGAAGGCGGGGGATTTTCGGGAGGCTCAATCGCGCTACTCCGAGGAACAGGGCAGGCTCGTCGACGACCTGGCGAGCGCCTGCGCCATCTTCGGCGGGAACGCGGGCACCCAGGTCCGCACCGACTGGCGTCAGGCCGAGGCCCGTCCCGCCGCCTTCCTCGTCGAGCAGGCCCGCTTCGCCGATCTCGTCGTGGTGGGCCGCCTCGGTCCCGACGATGATGCCGCGGCAGACCTCGGCGTCGAGCCCGGTCCCGTGCTGATGGAGGCGGGCCGCCCGGTCCTCGTCGTTCCCCCCGGCGTCGAACAGCTCATGGCCGCCCGCATCGTGGTGGCCTGGAAGGACTGCCCCGAGGCGCGTCGCGCGGTCATGGCCGCCCTTCCGTTCATCAAGCGCGCGGACCAGGTCTTCGTCGCGTCCGCGGGCGGCGACGCACGTTTCCAGGGTACCGAGGAGATATCCTGGCACATCGCCCGACACGGCGCCCATGTCACCACCCACCTGCTGAACGCCTCCCCAGGCGAGGAGGCGGACGAGATCCTGCGGTTCGCCCGCCGCCAGGACGCCGACATGGTCGTCATGGGCGCATACGGACACTCCCGGCTTCGCGAGTGGCTGTTCGGAGGAGCCACCCGCCACATCCTGCAGGCGACCCATGCCTGCTGCCTGATGAGCCACTGATGGGAACGTTCGCCAAGGCGGGAGCCCTCATGCTCCTGGCGCTCGCATATGCGCCGCCTGCGTCCGCAACCGATGCCAGGGTGGGTCGCGGCAGGACGCTGGTCCAAACGAACTGCGCCCGCTGCCATGCGGTCGGCCGGGTCGGGGCGAGCCCTCTTCGGGAAGCGCCTCCGTTCCGTGAGCTACACACCCGCTACCCCGTCGAGGATCTGGCCGAATCCCTCGCGGAAGGCATCAGGACCGGGCACCCGGGAATGCCCGAGTTCCGGTTCGACCCGGACCAGGTCGACGCCCTCATCGCCTACCTGAAATCGCTGGAGCGCTGACGGACCGGCATCGATGCGTCCCATGCCGTCCGGCGGAAGGAGGACGGTTCCATGCCGTCGTTGTCGGGTGCCAGGGCGCGCCACGGCTCGCCTGCCCTCGATTGTGGTTGCAAAGTGCAGCACGCGCCCATCGTGACCGCGCGGGACAAGGCCCCGACGGCTCGGCTGTGCCGCTTGACGGACGATAAGCGGACGATGGGGATCAGGCCTCCCGCGCGCCGCGACCCACAGGGCCGCCCGCTCCTGTGACCGGAACCTTCCGGGCCGGAGGATGGGTCAGGGACCCGAGATCAGATCCTTGATGCGGGAGGCGAGCGCCTCCATCACGAAGGGCTTCGTCAGGACCGCCATGCCGGGTTCCAGGTGGCCGTTTCCGACGGCGGCGTTCTCGGCGTAGCCGGTGATGAACAGCACCCTGAGGTCGGGCCGGCCCACCCGGGCCGCGTCCGCCATCTGACGCCCGTTCATGCCGCCAGGCAGGCCGACGTCGGTGACGAGGAGGTCGATGCGCACATCCGATT
This sequence comes from Methylobacterium sp. FF17, assembly GCF_025813715.1. Lineage (NCBI taxonomy): Bacteria > Pseudomonadati > Pseudomonadota > Alphaproteobacteria > Hyphomicrobiales > Methylobacteriaceae > Methylobacterium > Methylobacterium flocculans. The sequence goes on along the minus strand of NZ_CP107532.1, from coordinate 5,380,555 downwards.
GCAGCACCTTAAGCCCGGAGAGCGCGTCCGCCGCCTCGATGGCGGTGTAGCCGAGATCCTCCAGCACCTCGGTGACCAGCATGCGGATGCTCGGTTCGTCGTCGACGATCAGCACCGTCTCGCCCTGCTCGGCCCGGGGGGCGGAGGCGAGATCCGGCGGGCTCTCGGCCCCGTCCGCCTCACCGTAGTGGCGGGGCAGGTAGATGCACATGGTCGTGCCCTGGCCGACCTCCGAGTAGATCCGCACCTGCCCGCCGGACTGCCGGGCGAAGCCGTAGATCATGGACAAGCCGAGCCCGGTGCCCTGGCCTGTCGGCTTCGTCGTGAAGAACGGGTCGAAGGCGCGCGCGACGACGTCGGGCGTCATGCCGGTGCCGGTGTCGGTCACGCAGAGCGAGAGGTACTGGCCGGGCGGCAGCTCGCGCTCCCGGGCCCCGTGCTCGTCGAGCCACTTGTTGGCGGTCTCGATGGTGATGCGCCCCCCGTCCGGCATGGCGTCGCGTGCGTTGATGCAGAGGTTGAGCAGCGCGTTCTCAAGCTGCGGCGGATCGACCAGTGCGGGCCACAGGCCCCCGGCTCCCACCACCTCGATGTGCACGGACGGGCCCACCGTCCGGCGGATCAGGTCCTCCATGCCGTGCACGAGGGCGTTCACGTCCGTAGGCTTCGGGTCGAGGGTCTGGCGCCGCGAGAAGGCCAGCAGGCGGTGCGTGAGCGCCGCGGCCCTCCGCGACGCTCCCTGGGCGGCGTTGATGTAGCGGTCGAGGTCGGTCAGCCGGCCCTGGCTCATGCGGGTCTGCAGGAGCTCAAGGCTGCCCGAGATGCCGGTCAGCAGGTTGTTGAAGTCGTGGGCCAAACCACCGGTCAACTGCCCGACTGCCTCCATCTTCTGCGATTGCCGCAGCGCCTCCTCTGTCTTGGCGAGCGCCAGCGCGGCCTCCTTCTCGGCCTGGACGTCCCGGCCCACGGCGTGGATGTGGTCCTCGGCCGGCACCGCGGTCCACGACAGCCAGCGGTAGACGCCGTCCTTCCGCCGGTAGCGGTTCTCGAAGCGCAGGGTGGTGATGCCTTGCGCGAGCTTGCCGACCTCGGCGAGCGTGGCAGCGACGTCCTCGGGGTGGACGAGGCCCATGAAGTCCGCGCCGGCCAACTCGTCCTGCGCCCAGCCGAAGAGGGTTGTCCAAGCCGGGTTGACCGCCTCGATTCGGGCCTGGAAGTCGGCGACGAGCATGACGTCGGTCGAGAGCCGCCACATGCGGTCGCGGTCGCGCGTGCGCTCCTCGACCTGCTGCTCCAGGCCTGCGTTGAGGCGTTCCAGCTGCGCCGTGGCGCGCTTCCGGTCCTCGATGTCGGTGTTGGTGCCGATCCAGCGGACGACCGAGCCATCCGGCGCACGGATGGGCTCGGCGCGTACCAGGAACCAGCGATAGGCCCCATCCGCCCGGCGGATCCGGAACTCGGTCTCGTAGTGGGCGCCCGTCGCGAGCGTCCCCGCCCAGGCCATGCCCGCCGGCTCGACGTCCTCGGGATGGACGATGGCCGCCCACGCCGCGCCGTCGAGCTCACCGGGCCGCGCGCCGCTGTAGGCGTAGACCTGCTCGTTGAACCAGTAGAGTTCGCCCGTGTCGTCCGCCGCCCAGACGTGGTTCGGCATGGCCTGGGCGAACACCCGGAACTGCTCCTCGCTTTCGCGGCGGCGCTCCTCGGCGCGGAAGCGCTCGATGGCGGCGCGGGTCCGCTCGGCGATGTCCCGGATGAAGGCGAGCTTGTCGATGCGCCAGTCCCGGACCTGCCGGTCATGCAGGAAGAAGAGGGCGACCAGGCGGCCGTGCTCCATCACGGGCACGTTGATCAGGGCCCGGGCGCCGACCGAGATTAGGGCCTGCGCGTCGCCCGCTGTGCGGGAATCCGTGGTCACGTCCCGGATGACGACCTCCCGGCCTTGCTCCAAATCGGCCCGGACCTCGCCGTAGCCGCCGAAGCGATGGCGACCCGCGATGCTGGCGATGCCTGGCGCAGTCCAGTCACGCTCGATCACGACGTGCTGCAGCGTCTCCTCGACCGTGCCGTACCCGGCCCGGTCGAGGCCAAGCGTACGGGCCATGATCTCGGCTCCGACCCCGGCCATCTCGGCGGTGCCGGTGCAGGCGCGAAGCCTGTCACCGAATACGATCAACGCATCCCGGAAGGCTTCCTGACGCCGTCGCTCGGTGAGGTCGCGCGTGACGGTGCCGTAGCCCGAGAGGGCGCCGTGCGCGTCGCGGACGGGGAAGATGGTGTAGTGCACCGGGACCGCCGCGCCGGTCGCGAAGTTGCGGAAGCAGAGGTCGCCTTCCCAGAAGCCGCTCTCGCGCACGGCCGGGAGAACCTCCCGCATCACCGTCGGCCGGTCCTGCGGCTCGAAGTAGTCGACCAGGTTGTAGCCGCGAGCCTCGTCCAGGCTTGCCAGGCCGACGAGCCAACGGCCCGCCTCGTTCACGAACTCGGCCTTCCCGTCCAGGTCGGCGAGCCCGATGAAGTCCGACGACTGCTCGACAAGGGCGGCGAGCCTGTGCGCCTGGGCTTCCGCGGCCCGGGCCTCCGTGACGTTGCGCACGGTGCCGACGAAGCGAACGGCCCTCCCGTCCCGGAACACCGTCGTGCCATTGGCGGCGAGGTGGCGCACGGCGCCGTCGGCGCGCCCGATGACCCGGTATTCGAGTTGGAATGCGCCCTGCGAGCGGATGGCCGCCTGGACCGCCGCATCCGCCCGCCGCCGGTCCTCAGGATGGAGGCCCGCGAGGTAGGTACCCTCGAACGAGACCGGCTCGTCGGGCCCGATGCCGAACAGGGCGCGGGTCCGCGCGTCCCAGGTCAGCGCGCCGGTGACGAGGTCGTAGTCGTAGATGCCGGTGCCGGCCCCCTCCAGGGCCAGCCTGAGGCGGCCCTCGGCCTCCTGCAGGTCGGCTTGGACGGCCTGCCTTTCGGAGATGTCGGTGACCATCACGAAGAATCCGTCGATAGCTCCGCCTTCCGCCCGGCGGGGGACGTAGCGGATCTCGGATTGCCGCGTGGTGCCGCCTCGATACGGCATCGGCGCGTCGAAGGTGACGTCCTCGCCGGCGAGCGCGCGCGCCATGAAGGGTAGCCGCGCCGCGAAGACCTCCTCGCCGACGACCTCCCGCACGGGTCGGTCGAGGATCTCGGTCGCGGGCCGTCCGAACCAGGTCTCGTAATGCCGGTTCGCGAAGCGGTAGACATGGTCCCTGTCGATGAAGCTGATGAGCACCGGCAGCGCGTCGGTGACGACCTGGAGCTCGTCCCTGCTTCGCCGCGTCTCCCCTTCCGTCGCGACGGCATCCGTGCGGTCGCGCAGCATCTTGAGGAAACCGAGGTCGGACCCGTCGCGCGAGCGCAGGGGCATCAGCTCGCCGCTTGCCCAGAAGCGGGACCCATCCTTGCGCAGGTGCCAGCGCTCGTCGGCGGCACGACCGGTCTCGGTCGCGCGGCGCATCTCCGTCGCCGGTCGGTCGGAGGCACGGTCCTCCGGCGTGAAGAAGGTCGCCGTCGGCTGGCCGATCATCTCCACGGCCGACCAGCCCAGGATGCGCTCGGCGCCCGGGTTCCAGGCCGTGACGAGCCCATCGTGGTCGGTCGCGATGATGGCGAAGTCGACGGCGCTGTCGAAGATCGCTTGGCAGGCGACTGGGCCCGGCTCGTCCGGCGTGTGTCGTGATGACATGTTCAGGATGGCGTACGGGGCGGGTTGAGGAGGATGGCGGACGTCCGTAGGGGATGGGAACCACCCGCCCATGATCGCCGGCGAGCCGTAGGCCGGGTTGGGATGCTACGCAATCGCCCTTGACCGACGTCGGGGACGTCCATGCAGTCCGCGCTCAGCCGGACGCGGCGACGGTGTCCGCCATGCGGGCCTGGCGCGCGCCCAGCGGTTTCTGGCCGCCGACCGTGGTGTCGTGAGCCGTCTGGTGCTCCATCTCGGCGTTCAACTCCGCGCCAAGCAGCACCACCGTGGTGGACAGCCAGATCCAGGTCATGAAGCCGATGGCCGCTCCCAGCGAGCCGTAGGTCTCGTTGTAGCTGCCGAAGTTGGCCACGTACCAGGAGAACAGGCCCGAGACGATGAGCCAGAGCACGCCGGCCACCACGCTGCCCCAGGTCACCCAGCGCCACTTCGGCTTCCTGCGGCTTGGGCCGTAGCGGTAGAGGACGGCGAGCGTACCGACGACGAGCAGCAGCAGGGCCGGGAACCGCAAGAGCGCGATGTACCAGGCCTTCTCGTCAAGGCCGAGCACCTGCAGCACGGCCGGCACCACCACGATGCCGGTCAGCGCCAATACGACGAAGACCAAAGCGCCGGCAGTGAAGGCAAGGGATTGCAGGTTGAGCGTGATGAAGGAGCGTTTCTCCTCCTCCTCGTAGGCGATGTTGAGCGCATCGAAGATCGCCTTGACGCCACCGTTGGCACTCCAGAGCGAGATCAGGATGCTGATCACGGCAGTCCAACCAAGTGTGCCGCTGCCCTTGGCGGTGAGGTGCTTCACCTGCCCGCCGATGATGTCGATGGCGCCGTCCGGCAGGATGCCGCGCAGGTCGTTCAGGTGCTCGTTGATGGTGCTCGGGTCCGCGACCGCACCGTAGATCGAGACCAGCGCCGCGACGGCCGGGAACAGGGCGAGGATGGCGTAGAAGGTGACGCCCGCCGCGACCAGCAGGATGCGGTCGTTGCCGAACTCCCGATACAGCCGCAAGGCGATGTCCTTCCAGCCCTTGGCTGGTATCTCGGAGGGTGCGCCTGCCTTGCGCCCGCGGTCAGCCTCGGCCTCGGCCAGGCGGGCCGCCGCCGGGCCCTCACGCGAGACCGGTCCTTCCTCCGTCCCGAGCTTCACTCCGGCTCTCCCGGCACCGTCCGCAACGGTCGGAGGCCCCATCCTCCTTCGCGGAAGCGCCACGAGGCCCACGAGCGCGGTGCCCAAGAACATGGTCCACAAGGCCGCGGGGATCCTTCCGGGCGGGTCGGAGGGGTTGGACGAGGTCGGCTGGTCCGTCATGTCTCACCGGGGCGGCAGGTCACGGGTATGACCTTGACTATTCGCACAACGGCAACGGCCCCGCTTTGTTGCCGAGCGCCGGTCCGGCTCGGTCGCCCGGAGGAACAAAGGGCACCCGTTCCCTGCCGAGCGGACCTTCGAGGGGCCGACTGGGCGGCGAGGAAGGATCGCGTCCGGTCAGCGTGAGAGGAAGGTCCGAAAGCCTGGATGTTCCTGGCGGCCAGCACTATCCCACATCGGGATCCCGCCCCTAGCTTGCGGCGAGGCGCTCCAGCCTGACCACGTCGAGCAGGCGCGCGCCGCCGGGCACGAGCAGGATGGCCCGTGCACGGTCCAGGCGTGTCAGCATGCGGCTCACCGTCTCGATGGTCAGGCCAAGGTAGTCACCCATATCCTGGCGTCCCATCGGCAGCTCGACCGTGACGGAGGCATGCCCGGTGGCCCGGGCGTAGCGCTCGCGCAGGGCGAGCAGGAACGCGGCCACCTTCTCCTCGGCGGTGCGGCGACCCAGCAACAACATCTGGTCCTGCGCGAGCGTAAGTTCGTACCCGGCCCGCTCGTGCAGGCTCATGAGCAGGTGGGGCTTAGCCTCGACCAGCCTGGCGAAGTCCCGGCGCTCGAAGCGACACGTCCGCACCGGCGCAAGCGCCTCGGCCGAGACCGAGTGGCGCTCCTGAGGAGCGAGACCGAGGAAGTCGCCCGGCAGGGCGAAGCCCATGACCTGGCGCCGTCCGTCGGGAAGCAGGCGTGACAGACGCAGGGATCCCTCGATGACGTTGAACACGGCGCCTGCCGGCTCGTCCTGGCCGAACAGGGCCTGGCCCTTGTCCAGCCTCGCATGCTGGCTGAGTGCCTCCATCTCCGCGAGCTCGCGGACCGACAGGGCCGAGCAGACGCTGATCGGACGGACCTGACAGTTCTCGCATCCGTTCCCCGACGGCCTCTGCCGGCACGCCTGCGCGGACGCCTCGCAAGAACCCGTATCGACCTGCATTCGCATTCTCCCGGCGGGGGCGGTCGGCGATGCCGCCGGCCAGGCGACGACGCGCCCCGCAAGCCAAGGATGGCGTGCCCCGACGGTCGCGCATTGATCCAACGCAATCGACCGCCGAGGAATGGAAGGCGGATGGGCCTCAGCCCTCGGCCAGGGCCCCCTCAGCTCTCGGCTGGGCTGCGACGACCTCCAGCAGGTTCACGATTCCTGCCACTCCGGGAAGTGTGCCGAGGGCCTTCCGGGCCCCGGCCTTCGCGGCCTCCGAGCCGACCTGACCGGTCAGCAGGATCCAGCCACCCTCCAGCGTTACGCCCAGGGTCCTGAGGGGATCGCCGGCGGGTTCGAACAAGGCCGCGGCGCGTCGTGCGAGGTCCTCGTCCGAGCGTCCGGCGGACGGCCGCACAAGAAGCTCGTCGATCACGTCCAGGACGCCGCGCACCTTCCAGGCCGCGCGCTCAGCATCGGACCGGGCGGCCGACGAGGGAACCGCGCCGGCCAGGGTCACGCAACCCCGCCGGACCGCGACCTGGATGCCGGAGGCGGCCCCGCCGCCCTCCAGGTGGAGTTCCTCCAGGACGTCGAGTCGGATGACCGTATCGCGCATGTCCTCGTCCTTGACGTTTCGGGGGACGAGCCTCCCGGATCATCCGCCACCCGACCGGATCTACCCGGAACCCAAGCCGCGCCAACCATGGCAATCCGCGCCCGACCGATGAAGCGCCTGCAACATGCCGTCCGCGCGATCCGGCGTGCCGGACCCGTGACCTCGGTCCCGCTTCGCTATCCCCATGGGGGGACCGCCGGTCCGTTTCCGTTCGCGGGTGGCACACGGGATCGCGTCGCGGGCACGCTCATGCGGCGATGGCAGGCACCTCGGCGAGGTCGCATCCATCGGCGCGGAACCTCCAATCGGAGATGCCGAGCGCCCTGCAGAACCTCGCCTTCGCGTCCCAAAGGGCCGCCACATCCGTGGTAGCCCGCACGAGGACCTGTCGCTGCAGGACGCGGTGATCGTGACCTCGACCATCGCTGACGGTCTTGTGAAACCTAACGAGGAACATCCGCATGGCGTTCTCCTGCCTGTCGAGTGTGGTCACCTTGGCCCTGACAGGGGACGCCGGCCTTGATCCAGCGCAAGGACACGGGAAAGGCTTGGATCCGTCCCGGTCCGCGTCTCATATCCGGACGCCCTGCGCGGCGGAGCGCCCGGGGCCCCGTCCGTTCCGAGGTGTTCCTGCGCGCCGCCTTTGACGGGATGGGCCGTGGGCGCGAACGTCCAGCCGCTCAACGAACGCGGGATGGACATGCGCGCGATGTCCAGTCCGCACGCGGCCTTGAACGCGTGTTCTTCCGTGAGGAGCCTGAGTCCCTGCTCGACGGAGCCGCACGTCCCCAGCAGGTCATCGTCGAACAGGACCATGTAGCGGTCTTCCGGTCCGAGACAGGTACGCCGAATGTGGAACGTTCCGTGCGGCGTGTCACAGAGCCAATACCCACCCATCGCCGGCGCCTCCGCGCGTTGCTCTCAGGGCGTCGATCATGGTCCAGCCACGGCGAACCTGTCCAGAACCTTAATGCAGGATTAAGCCGCGATATGCACGATCATGCATAGGCGTCTGCCGCATGCTGGCTCGTACGGGCGTCAGTGACTACGATCCGAGCCGTGCCGCTGGGCTTTGCCGGCACGCGTCCTGCGGATGCGAATCACTGCGGGCGTCCGGTCCCTCGCGCAGGGCCTGCATCCGCAACATCACGCTCTCGACGGCTGCGCGCGCGTACTCGTCGATCAGTTCCTCGGACACCTCCAGGCCCCGAAGCCTTTGCGCCTCAGCCCGCAGGTTCAGGCTGAGCACCTCCATCAGGTTCCTGACCTGCGCGTCGCCGGCGTCCCGGCCATGCATCAGGACGGCGAGATCATCGCCATAGACCGCGCCGGCCCTCAGGCCGGCGGCTCGCCATTCCGCGCGATCCGCTTCCGTCATGGCGCTCCCTCAACCAGCCCCATATCCACCTTCCTTGTTCGTCGGGTGCCGGCTCGGGGAGTGGTCGTCGTATCCCCCCGTTGCCGGACCGGGGTCCCGGGAGGGCTTCACGGGCCCCGGCGACGTCGGCCCGGCCTCCGCGGGGTCGTCTGTCGTCCTGGGCTCCACGAGGGACTTCCCCTTCGGCGGAACGTCGAGGATCCCGGGCCGCGTCTTCTCGCCTGAACTCACGATGGCCTCCCTCGCACGCCTGCATGGAAAGTGAAGAGACGACGCCGTTTCCGGTTCCGTCGGTCGGGATGAACAAGAGTTTGTCGCGGGTTGATCGACGTCGACGGCGGAGGTCGCCCCGATGCGGCCCGGCCGGTCCCGTTGCGCGAAGTAAACGGATGCTCCCGGCGGCATCGGGCAAGGATAGACCTTGATTTCCGCGTGGTCACGCGTCTTAAGAATCATCGACCCAACCGAGATGACCGAGCCATGACCGAAGCCGCAGCGGATACACGAGCAGACCACCTTGGGATGGCGGCCGAGATCGTAGCCGCGTACGTGTCCAACAACTCCGTTCCCGTGAGCGAACTGGGCAGCCTTCTTGCCGGCGTGCATGGGGCGATCAGCGGCCTGGCCATGGGTGGACCTGCCGCACCGGACGAAACCGGCGTCGGGAAGGCCACCGCAGCCCAGATCAGGAAGTCCATCACGCATGACGGGCTGGTCAGCTTCGAGGACGGCAAGCCGTACAAGACGCTTCGCCGGCACCTCACGATACGGGGGCTCACCCCCGAGGCGTACCGCGCGAAGCACGGCCTGCCGGCGGACTATCCGATGACGTCCGCCGGCTATTCGGCGCAACGCTCGGAGCTAGCCCGTGCGATTGGGCTCGGGAGCCGTCGGAAGGCTGCGGCGAAGGCCCCCTGACCCGACCGGACCGTTCGGGAAAGCGGCCGGAGCGGCGGAGACGACCGCTGAAGGCCGAAGCCGAACGAGCGCCGCGCATCAAGGCCGCCTGCCCCGGGGCGGCCTCCTTCCGGAAGGCATGACCTATCCCGGCCAGGAACCTTCGGGAGCGCCGCCACCGCCCCTGTCCGTCCCTTGGGAAGGACAGGCTTAGCGCAAATTTAGTCATTTGCGCGCAAACACTCCGTCGGCCCGGTCCGAACGATCCTGGCCGGGACAACGGAGTGCCCAGACATGGCCGCCCCCTCACGCGCCTATCCTGGCCATGGCTTGCGCGGCGAAGCAAGGATGCGCGCCGCATCGGTGGCGGACGCGCCGCCATCCGCTGCAGGGTTGCTGCCTTACCTGAACGCGATGCGCCATGGGATGGTGCTCGTGGACGATCAGGGACGCATCACACTGTCCACGGACCGGGCGGTACGCCTGCTGGACGGCTTGCCTGGCTCTCTCTCCGAAGGCGCCTCGGTCCGGCAGGCACTGCGCGCCGTCCGCCACGGCGCCGGCGATGGCTGGCGCCAAGTGATGGCACGGCTCCCGCGCGCCTTTGGGCAGCACCATTCCGCCACCTTCGAAGTCACGCTTCAGGATCGCCTCCTTGAGGTCAACCTGCACCCGGTCGCAGGTGGCGGATGGGCGGTCGCGTTCGAGGACGTCACCGCCCGCAGGGCCGCCGAGGTTCAGGCGGACGAGATGGCACGGCACGATTCCCTCACGGGGCTGCCGAACCGCGTCCTCCTGCGCGAGCGTCTCAAGGAAGCAGTGGGACGCCTGCAGCGCACCGGCGAGGCCTGCGCCATCCTGCTGATCGACCTCGACCGCTTCAAGCCGGTTAACGACACCCTGGGCCACCCCATGGGCGACGCCTTGCTGAAGAAGGTGGCCGACCGCCTCCGAACCACCGTGCGCCCGACCGATACCGTCGCGCGGATCGGCGGCGACGAGTTCGTCATCCTTCAGACGGGCATACGCGAGGCCGCCGACACCCAGGCCCTGGCACGCCGGCTCGTGGACCTCGTCGGGCGGACATACATGGTCGACGGGCACCTGCTCACCATCGGCGCAAGCGTCGGCGTCGCGCTCGCGCCGAACGACGGCACCGAGGCCGACAGGCTCCTGAAGAACGCCGACCTCGCACTCTACCGGGCCAAGCTCGACGACAGGGCTACCTACCGCTTCTTCGAGCCCGAGATGGATGCGCGCATGCAGGCGCGCCGCCGGCTCGAACTCGACATGCGCCAGGCGCTGGCACGCCGCGAGTTCCAGCTCCACTACCAACCGCAGCTGCAGCTGGACGGCAACCGCCTTGTCGGATGCGAGGCGCTCATCCGCTGGCAGCACCCAGAGCGTGGCATGGTCTCGCCGCTCGACTTCATCCCGTTGGCCGAGGAGATCGGCCTGATCGTGCCCATCGGCGAGTGGGTGATGCGGCAGGCCTGCCGCGACGCGGTGACCTGGCCTGCGCCGCTTTCCGTCGCGGTCAACGTCTCGCCGGCGCAGTTCAAGAGCGAGCGTCTCGTCGAGATGGTGATGTCGGCCTTATCGTCCTCGGGGCTGCCGGCCACCCGCCTGGAGGTGGAGATCACCGAGGGCGTGCTGCTGCAGGAGAGCGAGAAGACCTTGCAGACCCTGCATCGCCTCCGGGAACTCGGTGTCCGCGTCTCGATGGACGATTTCGGCACCGGGTACTCGTCCCTGAGCTACCTGCGCAGCTTTCCCTTCGACAAGATCAAGATCGACCGTTCCTTCGTGAGCGACCTCTCGGGCAAGCGCGACGGCGAGGCCATCATCCGCGCCATCGCGGGCCTGGGCAAGAGCCTCGGCATGACGACCGTGGCGGAAGGCGTGGAGACCGCCGACCAGATGGAGCGCATCCGCGCGGAGGGCTGCACCGACGTGCAGGGCTACCTCATCAGCAAGCCCGTCCCGGCAGCCGAGGTCCTCAGGTTCCTCTCGGCCGATTGGCCTGCCACCTGACCCGATAAGACAATCCACCCGGAGCCGCCGTCATGTGCGACCTGTATCGCCTCGTCTATGCCAGCAAGAACTTCCTGCAGGGTTCCGACGCCGAGATCGCCCAGGCGGTTGCGCAGATCCTTGAGGCCTCCCAGCGCAACAACGCCCGGGCCGGCGTCACGGGAGCCCTGATGTTCAACGCCGGTGCGTTCGCGCAGGTGCTGGAAGGCCCGCAGGAGGGCGTGGAAGGCACCTTCGAGCGCATCCAGTGCGACCCCCGCCACGGCGATGTCACGGTCCTGCAATGCGGCCCGGCCGAACGCCGTGGCTTCGAAAGCTGGTCGATGGCGTTCGTGGGGCAGTCGGAATCGGCTCGTGCCCGCTGGGACGGGATTGCCGCCGGAACAGGCTTCGACTTGTCACGGCTCGACGGCGACGCGGTTTTCGCGATGCTGCACGAGCTCGTGCTCGAAGAGGAAGGCCTGCCCGCGGTGGCGAGCGCGTCGCCGGTCCCGTCGAGACATCCTGGCAATGCCAGCGCCGCACTGGACGTCGAGCGGGTCCGCGCGGAGCTGCCGCGACCTGGCCGGGACATCCAGGCCGCCCCGGATGCGGCCCCGATGCAAGGGATGCCCCTTGCCCCGCGCGTGTCGTCCAGCGAGGGAACCGACCCGAGCGGCCAGGCCGCCGTGATCGCGATCCTACGAGCCGCCCTCGCGCAGGAGCGCTCCCTCACGAACGAACTGCGCGGCGAGCTCGACGACCTGCGCATCGCCCACGCCCTCGATCTGGGAGGGTCGGAGACCCTTCGTCGGGAGCGTGACCTTTGGGCGATGCGCGCGCACGTGCTGGCCACGGCAATGAGCCGAGAGGCCGGCGCGGTTGCCTCGGGCTCCATGGGCGTGGATTCCCAAGGTTCCGGCGACCACCGTCAGGAGCGCCAGGGCGCATCGATCAGGGTCGTGGCCTGAAGGGTGATTGGGCTTGCCTGCCACGCCCGGACGCGCATGGCGGGCCTTGCCCGGGCGGGATATCCCGGCGCTAGCGATACAGGGAGAACGAGCCGCGCAGGGGTTCGATGCGGAGCCGCAACGGCGGCCCCGTCGCCTGACCCGGCACGACATCGCATCGTCATACGCCCCCAAACGATGCTCGCCGGGGGGAACGGGGAAGCAGCCTCGGACGCCGGGAACGTCCGCAATCCCCAGCCTCTCGTGAGCGAGCGTCGGAAGCGCGGGCGTTCCGACCGCGGTCCGCCGTGCACGGAAGCATGCCAGTGCCAGCATGCGGCGCCGCGAACCCCATCCGCTCCGTAGGCCAACGTCGAAACGCGTCGGCATGGACACGAGCCGAGCGATACGGCCTCGGCCAGCGGACTGTCCCAAGTCTTCGCTGGGCGATGGACGCGATGCCGTATGCGCCTAGTTAGATGCGCGGAGAGCCAATCGACGGCGACCGCCAGAGCCTGAGTGCCCCGGAACGAGCAGTTCCGGCATGGGCGATCCCGCGCATCATGCCAAGAGACGGAGACTCCTGATGGACATGGTACGTATCTGCACGTCCCCTCCCAGCAACTACGATTTCGCTCCGGAGGAAGGCAGCTATTACTGTGACATCCACGAAAGCGCCGACGGAACCGATCTTGAGATCATATCCACCAATAAGAACCTCAGGATATTTCCCGGCCTGGATAAGACACAGCGCATCATGCTCGTTACGGAGCACTTGTTCGATTCACGGTACAAGGAGATCGGTGCCCTCATCGAGTTCGTGAACGAGGAGGGTGAACTTATGTATTTCGGGATCGACCATCGGGGTAGCGGGAGAGCCGAGGCTTCCATCAACGAAGCGGCCTGGCACATCGCAAATGCCGGCCAGGACCTGCCGGACGATCACACCCTCAGCCGGGTTCCCCCGCGCGATGCGAAAGGCTGACGGGTCCCGTGCGCGCGTCTGGCAAGCCTAGGTCTTCATATGCCCTCCGCGCACCCGCCCGGGCCAGCCCGGCTGTGTCGTCGAGAACCTGCGCGCGTTCGCCATCGGAAGGCGGCATCCTGCCTCTTCGCATAGAGCCAGGAAGGGAGCCAAGCGACCATCGAGGGATAGTGCTCTCAGTTGCTGGTAGGCTTGCTCGTTCCTCCCGTCTCCAAGGACTTCGAACGTCCCTGCCGCTCGGTTGGCGGGTGACATCCCCGAACCGGGCTCGCATCCCTGTGGAACTTCCGATGGGGGCGAGACCTACCGGAACGCGGCCCATGGACGGTTCGCACGGGGGGAGGGGGGACCTACAGGTTCGTCCTTCCTCGCCTTCCGGGCCTGCCGCGCGTCCTCATGATGAGCCAGACCGGCATAGTGGTTCGGTGACAGCCCGAGGGCGACAGTACTCGACGGCGCCAGCCGCAATCCTCGCCTGTGCGCACCGACCGACGGATGCTGTACCGCAGCGCCTCGGAGTTCGGAGGTGTGATGGCAGTCCCAAGGCTAGGCTCATGGAGATCCCGGTTCGACACCCGTACACGGGACACCGGCACCGGATTTCGATGAACTATCTGGCGGTGAAACCACCGAGGATCATGCTGACGCCAAGCGCCAGCCCGAGGATCGCGTGAGGATGAACGTCCTCAGGCAGCAGACGACCCATGTCGAGCAACGAACCGATGGCTAGGCAAAGCCCTGCCACCGGGAGGGTGAAAGAGGCCACGCAGACTGCATAGAAGGCTCGGCGGGACATCGGGGAAGGTGGGCTTTGAGGGGCTGCGGAAGGTGCGATCCTACGCAACCTCACGCCGGCCCGTCGAGCGCTTGCAGCAAGCCATGCGGGTCGACTGGATCCGGGATCATGGCATGGAAGGCCACTGCCGAAGACATCTTCATGACGAGCCTACCCGAGGAACCAGGATCTCACGTCACCTCCCAAGCGGTCCGCCACCCCGCATGCGACCGTAGGTCAAGGCCGGGTGCCTCAGGGTCGCCACACCATCGAAACGACCGGAGCCTTACCCACCGCCTCCGGCTGGGGGCCAAGGCAGGAAGCCGGTTGCGTTCATGACCGGTCGTCGACTGTAAGGAGACTTTCACGAAGGACTGTCGCCCCTAAAGGGGGCCATCCCGAAGGACGGCCCCAAGTCTAGGGAGGAAACGCCCGAAGTAGGACGGCCGCAAGGCGATGCCATCGCTATGCTGCATTGCGGCAACGCAAGCTGGTATTCCAGGTTCCACAGAACAGGCAAGCGCTATAATTCTAAGCATTTTGCCGCATTGACGATATGTTGCCGATACTCGATACAGCCTCCTCCAAGAGACGGCCATAAGTCTCGGGAGGAAACGTTGAGAGGGCGGAGGTGGCACGCGACCCCAGGTGCTGCCTCCGCCGCCGCGACGGCGCGGCCAGCCTCGTTCAGGAGCGACCGCGGCTTAGGTAGGCCCTCCGGACCTACCGTGCATGTCACAGCAGCATCGTCGGACGGCATCTCCTAGAGGCTGTTATGAACTGGCCGCGAGTTGAGCGGCTTGTTTGAGCATGAGGCAGACGAAGGCGACGATGTGGAGATCTGCGAGCGTACTGGGATAGCGCTCGTAGTCCTTGACGAGGCGTCGGAAGCGGGTCGCCCAGGCGAAGGAGCGCTCCACCACCCAGCGCCGCGGCAGCAGGACGAAGCCGCGCTTGGCCTCGGGCAGTCTGACGACCTCCAGTTCGATGCCGTGCTCGCGGGCGGACTGGGCCGGTTTCTCACCGGTGTACCCCTGGTCGACGTAGGCCAGGTCGATGCTGTCGCCGGTGGCGGCCTGCACGGCTTGCGCCAGACGCCCGACCTGGGCGCGATCGTCGGCGTCGGCGGGCGTGACGTGCAGGGCCAGGAGGTGGCCGAGCGTATCGACGGCCAGGTGGACTTTCGAGCCCTTCTTGCGCTTGGCGCCATCGTAGCCAGCCCGCTCGCCGCTCTCGGGCGTCGAACGCAAGGTCCGACTGTCGAGGATCGCCGCGCTGGGCTCAGGCGAACGTCCGGAGGCCAGACGCAGCAGCGCGCGGAGGTCGTCAGCCAGTTGCTCGAAGCAGCCGGCCGCCAGCCAACGCTGGGCCTGCTGATAGACGGCTTCCCAGGGTGGCAGGTCATTGGGCATCCACCGCCACGGTGCGCCTGTCTTCACGACGTAGCGCAGGCCGTTGAACACCTCGCGCAAGCTATGCTCGCGCTGTCTCGCATCCTCGCGCAGCAGCGTCAGGTAAGGGGCGACCAGCGCCCACTCATCATCGGAGACATCGGATGGGTAGGATCTGCGCGAAGAGGTCATGCCCCTTCATCTGGAATCCTCGAACAACGGGTCCATAACAGCCTCTAGGAAGCCGGGAGGCGGACCTAATCTGTCCGGTTCATCGTTGCTGCCATGTGCACCGCACGGGATGGTCGCCATCGATCCAAGGCGCCATCCGTTCGTTCAAGCCTGGGTCGCTCAGGGCACGGCCGAGCAGGTGCATCCAATTCGCTCCACCATCCAAGGGTAAAGCCCGGGACGTAGCATCAGGATCGACCGCCGGTCCGATGGGAGGATGGAGCGCTCGCTCGCGCGACGCTGCCTCGTCGAGTGGCGCCGATGCTAGGCCGCGGCGTCACCACGCTGGTCCTGGTTTGCGGAGAGCGCCACCTGCAGGCGGCATGTCAATCCGGTCGGCGCATAGGTGAGCCTGACCTCCCCACCTGCCTCGGCGTCGAAACTCCGCTCGATCAGGCGTGACCCGAACCCTCGCCGTGCCGGTGGTCCCGGCATGGGCGGTCCGCCATGCTCAGACCAGATCAGGCGCAGCCGCGGCGTGTCGTCCTCGTCCGACACGTGCCAGCGCAGGTCCACCACGCCGACCTCGTTCGAGAGCGCACCGTACTTCGCCGCGTTGGTCGCGAGCTCGTGCAGGGCAAGGGCCAGCGATAAGGCGGGCTTGGCGGCCAGGAGCACGTTCGGGCCGCCGATCCGAAGCCGGGCGGAATCCGGCTGTCGGTGGATGCCGAGTGCGCCCTCGACGACATCCATGATCGGTGCCGCCGTCCAGCTGGCCTCGGTCAGGATGTCGTGGGCGCGGCCCAGCGAGATCAGGCGCGCCGCGAGGGCCTCGCGCATCTCGTCGACGTCCGTCGCCCCGCGGAGCGTCTGGCTGGCGATGGCCTGGACGAGCGCCAGGGTGTTCTTGACCCGGTGCTGCAGCTCGCCGGTGAGCAGCCGCTGGTGTTCCTCCGCCCGCTTGCGCGCAGTGATGTCCAGCATCGCCCCGATCATGCGCACCGCCTGTCCGTCCTGGTCGCGCAGGACGTAGCCACGGTCGAGGATATCCGCATAGGAGCCGTCGGCGCGCAGGAACCGGTACTCGTCCCGCCAGTGCTCCGCCCCGCCGTCGATCACGGCATGGATGCCGCTCCGGACGCGGTCGCGGTCCTCCGGGCGGATGCGCGACTTCCACCATGCGCCGCTCGCGCCGACCCCGTCCGGGGCATACCCGAAAAGGGTCTGCACGGCCTCGTTCCAGCGGATGTGGTCGCTCGCGAGATCCCAGTCCCAGATGGCATCGTTGGTGGCACGCGAGGCCAGGCGGTAGCGCTCCTCCGTCTCGCGCAGCTCCTGCTCCGCGCGTCGGCTCTCCGTGATGTCGCGCACCGTGCCGACGAAACGCATCGCACGTCCCTGCGCGAACAACACCTGGCCCTTGGCCGCCACCCAGCGCTCGATGCCATCCCGCAAACCGACGGTGCGGTAGGCGATATCGCATGCGCCTCGGCCGGCCGGGTCGAGAACAGTCCGCACCGCCTCGTCCACCCAGGCCCGGTCGTCCGGATGCAGGCCGGCCAGGAACGTGTCGTAGGTCACCGGCTCATCCGGGCCCACGCCGAAGAGCGCGCGCACACGCATGTCCCAGTCCAGTTTGCCTCCGATCAGGTCGTAGTCGAAGATGCCGATGTCGGCGGCCTCGACGGCCAGGCGCAGCCGGTCCCTGACGTCGCGGAGATCCGCGTCGGCCTGCCGGCGGTCGTGGATGTCGAGGGCGATGCCGATCCAGCTTTCCACGGAACCGGACGCATCGCGGACCGGCTTGCCGCGGGCGAGGAACCAGCGGTACCCACCGTCGCTTGCCCGGCGGAACGGGATCTCGATCTCGTAGGTCCCCTCGGCGGCGATGGCGTCCGCCCAGACGCCCAGCACGCGCTCGCGATGGTCGGGATGGATCGCGTCGATCCAGGCGTCCCCGCCGGCATCGCCTGGCGTCAGGCCGGTGAACTCGTACCAATGGGCGTTGCAGTAGGTGATGTTGCCCGCCGCGTCACCGAACCAGACCACCTGGGGGCTGACCTCGACCAGCGAGCGGAAGCGCAGCTCGGTGGCATTCCGTTCGGCCTCGTCCGCGCGTTGGCGGGTTCGGTCGCGCAGGATCTTCAGGAATCCCCGGATCTCGCCGTGCGCGGTCCTCAGTAGCATCATCTCGCCGCTGGCCCAGAACCGCTCGCCCCCGTTTCGAACGTGCCAGCGCTCGTCCGGTGCGGAGCCGCGCTCCAACGCGAGGCCCATCTCGATCTCGGGCCGCCTTGCTGCACGGTCCTCCGGCGTGAAGAACCGGTGGGTCGACGCGCCCAGCATCTCCTCCTCGCGCCAGCCGAGGATCCCCTCGGCGCCGACGTTCCAGCGGGTCACCCGGCCGCCAAGGTCCGTCACGATGATCGCGTAGTCCGTCGCGCTCTCCAGGATGCGGTCCTGAAGCTCCCTGTCGGCCTGCCGGATGCGGGCGGAGCGGCGGAGTTCCAGCTGGGCCATGGCTTGGCGTGCCAGGCGACGAAGGCTCGCCCGCTGCGTCTCGGTCAGATCGCGCGGCCGGGTATCGAGGACGCAGACCGTGCCGATGGGTTGGTCTCCGTCGCCTCTGAGAAGGACCCCGGCATAGAAGCGCAGAGCCGGCTCTCCCGTCACGAGCGGATCGCCCGCAAGACGCCCGTCCTTCGTCGCGTCCGGCACGTGCAGGAAATCATCCTGCAAGACGGCCCGACGCCAGCACGAGGTGTCGAACGGCGCCCCCAGTCCGCCGAGCCCGACCTCCGCCTTGAGGAACTGGCGTCCCTCGCCGACGAACGCCACGGCCGCCATCGGCGTGCCGCAGATCTCGGCCGCCAGCGCGGCGACATCGTCGAAGCCCTGCTCGCGCGGCGTATCGAGGATACCGTAAGCATCGAGGGTGGCCAGCCGCGTGCACTCTGTCCATGGCGGTCGGGACTGCCCAGGCAGCGCGTTCGGTTCCGTCACGGCGACGCCACCCTCAGACGGCCTGGCACGCAGGGCTGTCCTCGACCGAACGGGGACGCAGGGACATCAGCGTTCCGGAAGCGTTGTAGACGGCGCCGAGCACGCTCTCGAAATGGCGCTTGACCGCGCCATGGCACTCGCAGGAGGCATCCTCCATGGCTGGACGGCTCGCGATGACGATGCGTCCCCGTCGGAGCTGGATCAGGCCCTGCGCCTGCAGGGTCCGGAGCGTGCGCGTCAGATAGGAGCGCTGCACGCCGAGGAGTTCGGCCAGGACCTCGTGCGTGACGGGCAGGACGTCGCCGCCTATCCGATCCTGAAGGCTCAGCAGCCAGCGGGCGCAGCGCGCCTCGATGGTGTGGCTGGCGTTGCACGCCACCGACTGCAGGACCTGCGCAAGCAGGCAGTCGGAATAGCGGGTGATCAGGTTGCGCAGGCCCGGCGAAGCCTGCTTGATCCGCTGCAGCACCGTGGCCTCGATACGGAGCACCGAGCCAGGGACCTGCACCACCGCGCGGCTGAAGGCCGGCAGCGAGCCCTGGCTGACCACGCCTCCAATCGCTCCCTCGTGCCCGACCGTCGCGGTCTCCACGGTACGCCCGTCCCGCAGCGCGATGACGAGGGCCGCCACGCATTCGCCGAGGGGAAAGGAAATGAAGGTCACATCCTCCCCGGCGTCGAAAAGGATGTCGCCGCGACGGTATTCGGTGACCTCCAGATGGGGCTTGAGCAGGGCTTGGTCAGGCAAGCGCAAGGCGCTGAGGAGCAGGTTGCCGCTGATCAGGGTGTCGATGTCGGGAAGCATGGACCGGCGGCGTGTTTCTGACTGTATCGGGCGCGAGGCTTAACGCAACGCTTGGCGCCATGTCTGTCTATTAGTGCACACAACCGGGCGGCCGCGTCGTTTTTCCCGGTAGCGAGGCCAGCCTTCGGCTTAACGTATGCAACCTTCCGCGCCGAGGTGATTTCTAGGTACGTAAAGGTTCGCCTTCCCCAGAACGCGCTTTGTGATGCCTCGTTATTTCATCGATTTCCAGGACGGCACGCTTTGGCTGAAGGACGAGGAGGGCCAGGAATACGAGAACCTGCAGGCCGCCCGTGATGCCGCCATCGGGGCGCTTCCCGACATCGGTCGGGAGGCTCCGCCGCGTGACGGGAGGCGCGATTTTGTGGCCTTCGTCCGTGACGCGCAGGGGGCGGAGCTCTGCACGGTCCGGCTGAACCTGGCCGCCGACTGCCATCCGGAACGCACGGGCTCCGAATCCTAGGAAGGAAGGACGGGCGCCACGACCGGGTCCCGAGCGATGGCCGACGCTTCGGGCTCGCCTATTCGCGACAGGCGTTCGCCGAGGCCATCGCACGCTCGACCGACCCGATGAGCCTGGCAACGGCTCGCTGCGCTTCGTCGGTGTCGGCATCGCCAACCGCGAGCTCCGCCGTGAGGCTCTCGACCATCACGGACAGCATCCGGATTTGGTCTCTCAATGACCGCACCAGCGCATCGATCTGTGCCGTGCGTGGCCCGGGGCAGGCTCCGCTCGCGTGAAGGTGGGCGAGGTCGGCAAGCAGGCGCCGTGCCCCCTCAGGGCCGAGGACGACCGGAAGTGCATGGATGTTGGCCATTCTCGCCTCACGCCGCCCTTACGGTCGCGAGGAAGCGCGCGATCTCGCTATCCAGTTGCCCGGACCGTTGGGAGAGTTCGGCGGCCGAGGCGAGCATCTGGCTTGCAGCCGCGCCGGTCTCGCCTGCAGCACCCGCAACCCCCGCTATGTTCTCGGTGACCTCGCTCGTCCCGGTCGCAGCCTGACCGACGTTGCGCACGATCTCCTGGGTAGCCGCGCCCTGCTCCTCGACGGCTGCCGCAATCGTCGTCGCCACCTGGCTGATCTCGCGGATGCGCACGGTGATGGCAGAGATGGCCGACACGGCCTGGCTCGTCGAACCCTGGATACGGGCGATATGCCCTCCGATCTCGTCGGTGGCGCGCGCGGTCTGGTTCGCGAGCTCCTTGACCTCCGAGGCGACCACGGCGAAGCCACGGCCGGCCTCGCCGGCGCGGGCCGCCTCGATGGTGGCGTTCAGCGCCAGCAGGTTGGTCTGGCCGGCGATGCTCGTGATCAGGGTCACCACGTCGCCGACCTTTGCCACCGCGGCGCTCAGGTCCTGCACGAGGTCGGCCGTATGTGCGGCCTCGCGGACCGCGGCCTGCGCGAGCGCGGCGGAGCCCGACACCTGCCGGCTGATCTCCTGTACGGAGGCGCCGAGCTCCTCCGCCGCGGCTGCCACGGTCCCCACGTTCGAGGCGGCCTCCTCCGCCGCGGCCGCCACGGCACCCGACCGGTCGGCCGTGGCCCTGGCGGTGCCTGCCATGCCCTGGGCGGTGGATTGCAATTGCGAGGCGGCGGCGGTCACGCCGCCGACGATCCCGCCGACCGCCGACTCGAACCGGTCGGCCACGTCGTGCATGGCTTGCCTGCGCTGGACCTCCGCACCGGATCTCGCAAGGGCCGTCTCCGCCTCCATCTGCCGGGCGTGGACTAGGTTGTCCTTGAAGACCTGCACGGCCGCTGCCATCGCGCCGATCTCGTCGCCCCGGCCAACGCTCGGGACCCGCACGCCGGCGTCCCCTTCGGCGAGCGTACGCATGGCCACCGTCATGTCCGCGATGGGACGCGAGATGCCCACCAGGCTGAACAGCGCGGCTCCCATCGAGGCCGCGACGGCGATGCCCATCGCGACGTATGCATTCCGTACGGCGGCGCCCTCGCTGTCGAGTCCGGCGCGCGCGCTCGCCTCGGCGGCCTGCTTGTTCAGGTCGATCCCGTCTTCGAGGGACTTTGCCATGTCCTTCGCGATCTGGCCCATGTCCGGCCGTACGAGATGCGCAAGCGCTTCGCTCACCCGTCCGGCGTCGACCGACGCCATGACGGCCTCCTGCTCGCTCGTGTACCGGCCCGAGAGGACCGAATAGCGCTCGTATGCGGCAGCCTCCTCGGGCGAGCTGATCAGGGCTCGATACACCGTCCCGAGCCGGGCCAAGGACTCCCTTGCCTGGGCTACGGCCTTCCTGTTCTCGGCGAGGGCCTCCGGCGTGCCGGATGCCACGACAAGGCGGTAGAGCTTGACGCGGTTGTCCCGGGTGGCCGTGTTGATCCGGTTGATCGCATCCACGGAGGGCAGCCGGTTGCGCGCCAGGTCGTCGATGTTGCCTCGGATCGAACCGAAGTCGTGGATGCTGAGAAAGGCCTGGCCCACCGAGACAAGTGCGATGAGTGCGAAGAGCGAGGCAAGGGTGGCTTTGAGCGAGAGGCGCATGGCGAATCCGTGACTATCGACGCCCGGGCGGCTTCGCGTCGGAGGTCGTTCGAACTGCATGGTTCATAGCCCGGAAACCTTAATCCTCTCGAAAACGTGAGGCGGAAAGGAGATCGGGGACATCCCGCTCCGCGATCCGACCATGTCCGCGACATGCGGACGTGCATTTGGCGGCCGCGCACCGCTCGACTTGGACGGTGGTGCGAGAACTCTTCCGTCTGGGTGCAGTCGGCGCATGACTGACCTTCGCTCGACAATGCCCTCCCCTGAACCGGCTCGGCTATTGTGGCCATCGTCCTTCTTAGCCATCGGGTGCCGGTATGGCGCCTTACCGGCGCCGGCAACGAGACCGGGGTTGCCGAGCCCAGTCCCGAATCCGAGGCGGTCGGCTTCCTCGCTCTGGCGCGCATCTCGCAGAGGCTCTCGCTGCCGAGAAGGACCCGGATGTTCGATGTGCGGGCATACCATCTTAGTCGAGGTGCGGATGAACCAAGGTCCCATGGCGACGAACGAGGCCCTTCGCCTGACCGCGCTGCACCGGCTCCAGATCCTGGACACGCCGCCCGAGCCGGCCTTCGACCGCATCGCGGGCATCGCGCAGGAGGTGTTCCGGGTTCCGGTCGCGCTCGTATCGCTGATCGACGAGAGTAGGCAGTGGTTCAAGGCGAAGTGCGGCCTCGATGTCCCGGGCACGCCTCGGGACCAGGCGTTCTGCACCCATACCATCCTGCACGACACGGTGTTCGTCGTCGAGGACGCTCGTGCGAACCCGACGTTCGCCGGCAATCCCCTCGTGGTCGGTCCTCCCTTCATCCGTTTCTACGCGGGCGCCCCGCTCACGGTCGCCCCAGGGATCCGGCTCGGCTCCCTGTGCATCATCGACAGCGAGCCGCGCACCTTCGATCCCGACGACGTGCGGCGCCTGGCAGGCTTGGCGCAGATCGTTGTCGGCGAGCTCTGGCTGCGCGAGTTGGGGCAGGGCCGCGCGGACAAGAACGGCATGTCCTCGCCGGTGCCCTACGACCTGCCCGGTGCGCACTTCCTCGGTGGGGCGCAGATCCGCGCCGCCCGGGGCCTGCTCGACTGGTCCATCAATCGGCTTGCGGAACTTTCGGGCGTATCGGCGAACACCATCAAGCGGTTCGAAGCAAGTACCGCCAACCTGAAAGCGAGTACGCCGACGGTACGGGCCGTACGCCTGACGCTCGAAGACCGCGGGATCGTCTTCCTCGGACAAGATGTCGCGACCGCAGGCGTGCGCAGAACTCGCATTAATTCAAGTTAAGACTGCGAGAGTAGACCGATTAGGAAAATCTTAGGGGTTTTTGGCACATTCTGTCCCACGACCGCGGCAGCGACGACGGACTGGTGCCCTCGTTCGCCCGACAGGTTCCAATAACCGTCTACGGGGATGATCCATGCCGTTCGGCCATGCTTCCGACGCCAAGTTCGCCGCCCTCGCGCGCATCCAGGCCGTCGCCGAGTTCACCCCGGACGGGACCCTCCTCGACGCGAACGCGTCCTTCCTGCGCATCCTGGGACGCTCCCTCGACGATGTACGGGGCCGGCGGCATGAGATCCTCGTCGAGTCCACGGACGCGCGGGATCGCACTGAAACGGAGTTCTGGTCGGCGCTGGCGCGGGGCGAGGCGCAGCAGGGCGTTTTCCCCCGTGTCGGGAAGAATGGGGAGGAGGTCTGGCTACAGGCCACCTACGCGCCCGTCGTTGACCGTAGGGGACGCGTCGCGAGGATCGTCCTGGCCGCGGTCGACGTGACCGAGCAGTGTCGCCTGAACGCGGACAACCAAGCCCAGATCGCGGCGATCAGCCGGTCGCGCGCATCCATCGAATTCACGCCCGACGGCACCATCCTGACCGCCAACGCGAATTTCCTCGATACCGTCGGCTACACGTTGGAGGAGGTGAGGGGACGGCACCACGGCATGTTCGTCGCTGCGCCCGAACGGGAAAGCCCAGCATACCGCGCGTTCTGGGAGGCACTCGGCGGCGGCGAGTTCCAGCGGGCGGAGTACCGGCGGCTCGCCAAGGGCGGACGGGAGATCTGGCTGCAATCCATCTACAATCCCATTCGCGACGCCCGTGGCAAGCCGTACAAGGTGGTGGGTTTCGCGACCGACGTGACCGCCGAGAAGCTCCGGACGGCCGACATGATGGGCCAGGTCTCGGCCATCAACCGCTCGCAGGGCGTCATCCACTTCGGCATGGACGGCACGATCCTGGATGCCAACGAGAACTTCCTCCGCGTCATCGGCTACCGCATGGAGGAGATCCGCGGCCGGCATCACAGCATCCTCTGCGACGCCGCCTACGCCAAGACCGACGACTACCGTCGGCTCTGGGACGACCTGCGATCCGGCAAGTTCCAGGCCGGCATGTTCCGTCGGATCGGCAAGGGCGCCGGGGAAGTCTGGATCCAGGCCGCCTACAACCCGATCCTCGACATGAACGGACGGCCGTTCAAGATCGTGAAGTACGCGACCGACGTCTCCGACAGGATGGCGGCGCAACTCCGGGTGGCAAGCGCATCCGAAAGGACGTTGGAGAACGTCCAGACCGTCGCGTCCTCCGCGGAGGAACTGAGCACATCGATCCGCGAGATCGCGCAGAGCCTCTCCCGCTCGCGCGCCGACGTCGACGCGATCCATGACCGGGCGCAGGCGGCCGACCGTTCCACCGCCCGGCTCGATTGCGCCGCGACCTCGATGAACGGGGTCGTCAAGCTGATCCGCGGCGTAGGCGAGCAGATCAACCTGCTGGCGCTGAACGCCACCATCGAGGCGGCGCGCGCCGGCGAGGCGGGCCGCGGCTTCGCGGTCGTCGCCGGCGAGGTGAAGCTCCTGTCCCAGCAGGTGACGAACGCGACCGGGCGGATCGCGGAGGACATCCAGACCATGCAGGAGATCTCGGGCGACGTCGTCGGATCCCTCACTGCGATGACGCGGTCGATCACCTCGGTCCGCGACCTCGTCACGGGCGTGGCCTCGGCCGTCGAGGAACAGAGCGCCGTCACGCAGGACATCTCGACCAACATGCAGACCGCGGCGCTCGGCGTGTCCGAGATCACCCACAGCCTCAAGTCGCTCTCAGCCTAACACGCGCGTTGGCGGCCCATAGGGCGAAGTCACCTGCATCGCGGCCACGGCGGGGTAAGGCGGCGTTCGCCTTCCGGTCCATGCGCTTCCATCGCACCACCCGTGTGCCCCCCAGGGGCTCGCCCATGCACGTGCGCGCGCCGAAAGGCCGATGCATCGTGATCGTCGAGGACGCGCATCGACTCGCGAGAGGGTTGGACGCCATGGCGTGAGGGGCGCAGGCCGCGATGCCACCTAGTCCACGGTAACCTTCCACGCTGCAACTGTCGCAACGGTTTCTACCCGCGAGGCGTTCACTCTGCCCTTCCCGGCGCCACGCGCTTGGCGTTCCGAGTAGGCGTCCCGTTGGCGAGCGAAATCCCCGTGATGAAGGCGAACGACCCAGAGCCTCCTGCTGGTAGGCGTTCGTGGCGCATCATGCTCATCGCCGCGGACCGTTTCGTTCGGCGTCTTCCGATCCCGCTCTTCCTAGCGCTTAGTTTCGGAGCGACACTCGCGTGGATAGCCTTCCTTGCGTGGGCGGCATTCAGCTTACTGCTGCTGCTTATTGGCTAGTTGTTGCAGTGCATCTGGAATACCGCAGAGCACAAAGCTGCCTATAGTTGGAACTTGTAACATTTGAGTACGTAGGTAGTCTGACCGGCCATCACGCTGGTGTTACAATGCTTCTCACGTGTTTTGTCCTGATCGGAGCCGCCGCGAGCCGATCCGTTAGGTTACCCGACCCGCCCTGCTCCTCATCGTCTCGGTTTTGGCAGTCGCCATTGGGGTGGAAGGCGCCTTGAGCCACCGGGCACTGACATCCGTGCTGCTGAACGCCCTGCTGATGCTGGCGGCTGTCGAGTTCTCATACCTCGCCGCGACTCTGCTCGGAGACAGGAAGTCTCGGACGCTTGCCTACTGGAAGGTTTGAGGCTGGACGATCCGGCCCGATCATTCATCCCTCCCTTGACCGCGTTAGGGACCAACTTGCGGCCGTTCATTCGCAGGCTTGATCGAGCGTAACCCAAGGCGAGAGGACGACCCGGAGGAACGCATAAGGCTTTCCCTCCGGGTTGCGCATCCACACCCATTGAACCGCTTCAGCGCGTCAGGCCCTCGGTAGCTGCAGCGAGCCGGATGCGCGGGGTGCTCACGGCGAACTTCGCGGTGCCCGTGCCGGAGTGCGACAGGAACTTGAGGCTCGCTCCGTGGCCCGTCAGGTCCGGCATGCTCCGGTAGTTGTCGTGCTCGCCTGATGCTGGCGTGTTGAACAGGCCGCTAAGCATGCCCGGGCGAGCGAAGCCATCCTTCGTCATTACTTGCCACTTCACGGTCTGCGCTTTGGGTTCGGCCTGGGGCCGATCCATCCGCGAGAACAGCGCGAGGTAGGTCTGCTTGAAGCTACCGCGATCCGCCACGAAGGTGCATTCCGCGACGGGCGTATTGCCGAACACGAGGCTGGCTTCAGGCTTGGTGGTGCACGTCATGATACCGGCGGTCTGTTGTGTCGGAAGTGCCGAACGGCTGCCCTGCGCGTAGGTTGCTCCAGCAGCGAGGATGGCGGCGGAGAAGGCGATGGTGAGCACGTGCATGGCAAGCCCCTTGTGTCGTCTGTACATGGTGTGGCCGCCTCTCTCCGAAGCGTTGCGTTAACCATGAGGGGCGAGAGTTGCAGGTGAATTCCTCGGAATGTTGCTTGAGGCTTCGCTGGCCGTGAGTTGCACGAAACATTGCGGAGGCTGCGAGCGGCCGATGCGTAGGGGGCAAAGCGAGGGGCGGAGGGCAAGCAGAAGCGTCCGCTCTTGACTCTCCCTTTCCGACTTCCCAGCCCTATGACCAGAAAAACGCGCTGAGTGGGATGAGACACTCCAGCACCATGACCGTGACTATCAGATAAACCATGTCGTTCTGGCGCCCAGCGGGTAGTTCAGTCACCTCGCTGGGATCGGTCATGACGAACTTTCGCTTATGTTGTGCCGCTGCGGCTGCCCCGGAATACCTTCAGATTACGAATTCAGACTCCATCGCGGCCGCATACAGCCAGCTGTATGCAGGAGCATTCGCCTGAGAGTTGGCTCCAGAAGAGACGCCTGTTTTCGCGGATGCTGCTGCGAATTGCTACATAAAGAAGTCGTGGGTATCTTGCGCAACCACAATAACGCAGATTAAAACCAGCGCCCGCGGCGGCTACCTGTATGGTTGCCGACAGTTATCGGCTACTTCAATCGCGAGCGGAGGCGCGGAGCGGCTCGCAAGCCCGAGCACCGTCACTGACCGCGCATCCGGTGCATGGGAAGGTGTCTCCAAGCGCGGTGCCGACTACGACCGGCAAGGAAGCCGCGCCGTGAGCAACGCTGACAGCGCCACGGCGTCCAGCCTGCTCATCGCCGGCGCCATCGGGTTCGGCATCGGATGGTTGGTGTTTGGGCAGAAGTCCTACTCAAGTGACTACGTCGCACGGCGCATGAGCGACAGCAGCAACCGCAGGTACGAGCTGGACGGCTGCACGAGAGGCGGCGGTTCGTTTTGGCCTACATCGTTCGGACCCGGCGGCGGACCTCCGGGCGCTCAGGAACATTTCCCTGAAAAGGCGGTTCGCGCAGTATCGCCCTGAGCTGAGCCTTAGCAGCGCGGGCACCTCTTCTTCCTTGGAGTTCCCCGATGCACCGCCGCCAATTCGTCCTCGGTATGCTCACGGCCACCGCGGCCCTTGCCGTCACGCGCACTGCCGTTGCGCAGCCCACACCTGCGGGCGCTATGCCCACCTCGGTCTACCTCAACATGGCGACCAAGGGTGGTTTG
This sequence comes from Methylobacterium sp. FF17, assembly GCF_025813715.1. Classification (NCBI taxonomy): domain Bacteria; kingdom Pseudomonadati; phylum Pseudomonadota; class Alphaproteobacteria; order Hyphomicrobiales; family Methylobacteriaceae; genus Methylobacterium; species Methylobacterium flocculans. Next base: position 5,353,133 of record NZ_CP107532.1, on the reverse strand, counting down.
TTCCTGGAGAACACGGCGCGTGATGCTAACGAGAAGACCAGCAATCCGCGCGTGAAGAAGTTCTCCCGGGCGGAGGTAGTCGAGCAGGTGAGCCTTTCGAATAAGCTGGGCCCGTACTCCGAAGGCCTTGCAGCGGCGGCAGCCGGCGGTCCCCCCGGACCTGGTGGGTTGATCGGTGGGCTTGTCGCTGCTCCCCTGGCCGTGGCGGGTGGCGTGGCCGGCGCAGCCGTCGGTGTCGCCGGTGGCGTGCTCGGTGCTCCCCCGCCCGGCGGCATGACCTCGGATGAGCAGAAGGCGCAGCTCCTCTCCCAGCTTGCCAGCATGCAGCCAGGGCCGGAGTACGACGCCGCCTTCGTGAGCGCTTCGCTCCAGGGTCACCAGGAGGCCTATGCCATCCACGGCTCCTACGCCGAGAACGGTGAGGACCCGCAGCTCCGCCGCATCGCTCGTGGCGCCATCCCGCTCATCCAGCTTCACATCTCCCAGCTCACCAAGATGCAGGGTATGATGGGTGGCCAGCGCGGCTAAGGCGCGAAGCGTATGAGGTAGCGACGGGCTCGGCAGACACCTGCCTGGCCTGCTTCGTTTGGAGGCTGTCGAAAGTCGGTCGAGCTGTTCCTCGATGACCCGCACCGATCCGGCGGTGCGCGCGGAGATGCGGCCCAAAACCGCGAACGGTCGCCTCGAACGGGTCGGCCTGTCCTACGCAGGACCTGAGGGTTGTCGGCGGATCTTCGGCTCCCCGACAGGCAAGAGGCGGATCGCGTCAGCCTCGCCGGACTTGTCACCCAAGCTTGACGATACGACGTGGATGGACCGTCGTTCGGGGAGAAAGGCATTCCGTACGGATCGGCGGAATAGGAGGTTTTCGCTCACAGGCTTCCGCCGGGGCGCAAACGCGCCGTCCGCAAAGGCGAGCTTTGGCTCATTCGACGCAGCGCTTCCGGCAACCGCATCCCATTGCTCAGCAGGAAGGATCAATACGTCACGGATACGATGCGCATAGGCGAACACCTGTATCCGTCGCCGACATCCCGGATCGACCATGCGTGGAACCTTCACCATCCGCCGCAAGCTCGTTGCGACGGTCAGCCTATTCCTGATTCCGATTGGGATGCTCGCGGGGCTCTACCTTGCGCAAGCCCGCAAGGACATCCGCTTCGCCGAGCTTGAGCGAGACGGCGTCACCTATCTCGGGTCCGTGTGGCCGATCCTGCACGCGACGGCACTGGGCGTACCGGCGGAGCGAAGCTCCTGGGCCTCGTTCGAGAGCCGGAGCACCTTGCTGGACACGGCCCTGGGGGCAGGGGAGGCGTCGGGGGCACTCGCCCGGTTCCGGGACGGCGGAAGCCCCGCCGACGCGGCAGCGGCCGCGCGCACGCTGGTGACGAGGATCGCAGACGGTTCCAACCTGACCCTCGATCCCGATCTCGACTCCTTCTATGTGATGGATGCGGTGACGGTGAAGCTGCCGGACCTGGCGGAGCAGGCCGGGCGCCTCGTGCGGCTCGGCATCGCGAACGCGGACAAGCAAGGAACGACCGGCGCCGATGCCGTCGAGTTCCTGGTCGAGCAGGGCAAGCTGCGCGCCACCGCCGAAGGCCTAGCGGCCTCGCTCGCCTCGGCCTTCAACGCCAATGCCGGAGGCACCACACGCCGGAACCTGTCGGGCGGTGCCGAGGCGCTGGCCAGGTCGACCGACCTCTTCCTGAAGGGAACGGCCTCGATGGCCCAGACGTATGCCGCCGGCCGTCGCGGTACGGCGGAACTGGCCGCGTTCGTCGCGGCCGGGAAGGCGATGCTCTCGGACGCGGACAGCCTGTGGCAAGCCGGCGCGACCGAGCTCGACGGCCTGCTCGAAAGCCGGATCTCGGGCTTTACCGGCAGCCTCGTGCTTGCGCTCGGCCTCGCCTCGCTCGTGACCGCGACGGCCTTCCTGCTCGCGTGGCTCCTCAGCCGTTCCATCGTGCGCGCCCTCGCAGCCCTCGACCAGCGGATCCGGATGCTGGCGGACCTGGGACTGGACGCCTCCGTACCGGAGGCGCAGGGCCGCGACGAGATCGGGGAACTCGCCCGTGCCGTCGTGTACTTCCGCGACAGGACGGTCGAGAAGATCGCGGACGCATCGAGCGACGACCGCAGGCGGGAGCTCGTCATGCGGGAACGCAGGTTCATGGGCGAGGTCGCGGAGCGCATCCGCCTCTCCGTCGGCGGCGGCGTCTCGCACTTCCAGGAGGTCAGCGCGTCCATGCGCGGTTCGACGGCCAGCGTGCGGGAGCATGCGACCGGCACGCGCGAGCGCCTGGTCGGGTCCGTCGCGGAACTGCGCGGCTCCTCGCAGGACATGGCGACGGCGGCCAGCGCCGTGATGGAGCTGTCGAGCTCGATTGCCGAGATCGCGAGCCAGACGGCCCAGTCCATCGCCGTCACCCATGCGGCGCAGGAACAGGTCGGGCGGGCGACTCAACTGGCGGCTCAGCTCGCTGTCGCCAGCGACCGGATCGGAAGCGTGACGGCCTTGATCGGGGACATCGCCTCGCAGACGAACCTCCTGGCCCTGAATGCCACCATCGAGGCGGCGCGGGCGGGAGAGGCAGGCAGGGGCTTCGCGGTCGTGGCCGCCGAGGTCAAGCAACTCGCCGGGCAGACGACGCGGGCGACCGGGGAGATCGCCCAGCAGGTCGCGGCCCTGAAGGCCGTATCCGCGGATGTCTTCGGCGCCATCGACCGCATCAGCGAGACGGTGGAGACGGTCAACGGCGTTTCCGCCTCGGTGGCGAGCGCGGTCGAGGAGCAGAACGCCGCGACGGCCGAGCTGAACCTGACGGTGCAGACGGTGGTCGACAGGACCCGCGCCGTCATCGAGGACCTGGACGCCCTTCCGCCGGCCGCCACCGAGACAGACCGACTGGCGACGCTGTTGGCGGAATCGGCGGACGGGCTTGCCCGGGAAGCCGACCGCCTCGACGGCGAGGTGAACCGCCTCGTGCGCGAGATCGCGGACCGCCGCGCCGAGGCGCGGCGTCCCGCCTCGGGCGTGGCTTTGGTGGAGGTTGACGGCCGGCGGTACGAGACGCGGCTGCACGACGTCAGCACCGGGGGCGCCCGGATCCAGGCCACGGGCGTCCCCCTCAGCCCGGGGGCGACCGTCACGCTCGACATGGGCGACGGGGTGGGTTTGCCAGGACAGGTGGTCTGGGTGGGTGCGGGCGAGGCCGGCATCGCCCTCGCGCGGGCGACCGGCACGGAAGCCCTGGCCGACGGACGGGGGCCGCTGCGTGGCACCATGGGATGAGTGGCGGGACGGTGCGGGCTGATCCGTACGTCCGCCGGCGCAGACGCCCTTGCGTCATGCGGAACCAGGCAAGCGGCACCTCGGTGCCAGGAAAGGACAAGCATCCATGAAGGCGCTCATCTCGGTCGTCGCCGACCTCGAAGGGGCGATCTCCGGCGGGGACCACGCCAAGAGCGTGAGCATGCTGCGACAAGTGACAGGCCTGTTCGTCCAGCAGGCGCCGCGCCTCAGCCAAGAGCAGATCGACGCGTTCGACACGGTGATCGTCCGGCTTTCGCACGACATCGAGACGGCGGCGCGCACGGAACTGTCCGCGTCGCTTGCCGACGTTCCGAACGCGCCGTACCGGGTCGTCAGGGACCTCGCCTTCGATCCGTCCGCGGAAGTGGCGGGCCCGGTGCTGGAACGCTCGGAACGGTTGGACGACGACGACCTGGTGCAGGTAGCCAGCCGTGGGGGACAGACGCACCTGCGGGCCATCGCCCGCCGACGCGTCCTGGCCGAGGCCGTCACCGACGTCATCGTCTCGCGCGGCGACGACGAGGTCGTACGGGATGTCGCGGGCAACCGCGGAGCCCGCTTCTCCGACGGCGGGTTCGCGGCGCTGACCACCCGTGCCCGGGGCGACGCCGCGCTCAACCGTGCGCTGACCGAACGCACCGACGTGCCCGAGGCATGCATGGCGCAACTCGTGGCCATCGCCCGCGAGCGGGCGCGGGGGACGCTCGCGGCCGAGTTCGGCGATGGCGCCGCCGCGGCAGCCACGCTGGCCGCTACCGCGGGCATGACCAAGCCGCCGGCCGACCTGACCCCGGCCGAGGTCATCGTCGCACGGCGCGCAGCCAAGGGCCTCGAAGAGACGGACGTTCAGGCTTGGCTGGGGTCCGGCGAGGTCACGTGCGCGTTGGTTGCGCTGGCGCGGATGGCCGGCGTTCCACCGGCGGTGGCGGTGAACGCCTTCGAGGCCCCCACGGCCGATCCGCTCCTGTTCCTGGTTCGCTCCGTTCGCTTCGGGTGGAAGACCCTGAAGCTCCTCCTGGCAAGCCGCTCCGGGCAGCCGCCGACGACGGAGGAGCTCCAAAGCGCCTTCCAGGCCCTCCAGGATCTCTCCGTCGAGACGGCCCGACGCGTGGTTCGCTTCACCGCGGCCCGGGACCGGCTCGACCCCGCGGCCACGCCTTGACCGCCCCCACGGCACATCGCGCGGATGGCCGTGCAGCGGCCATCCGCGCGGCGAGCGAGGCCGCCCACCGCGTCGCGAGCCCTGGACGGCCGTCACGAGCGACCGCGCCTGCGTTAACCTCACCTCCACCTCGGAAGCGTACGGTACGGGTCAGCCGACCGGACATCGACCTGCGGCTCCGGACCGAGGCGACGATCCGGATCCTCGTGGGACCGCCATGAGCACGTTCCTCCTGCTGACAGACACGCCGTCGCGCGGCGAGCGCCTCGCGCGCAGCCTTGCTTCCCTGGGACCAAGCGTGGTCGTCGACTTGCTCGATCCCGCCGAGTCGAGCACGCGGCCGGATCCGCGCACGGTCCGCGCCGTCGTCAGCGACGTCGCATTCACCTCGTCGGCACCCCTCGCGGGCCTCAAGCGGCATCTGGATCGCCTCGGCCCGAAACGTCCGCCTTACCTTTGCATCCTGCACGGGGATTCCCCCCGGGCACGGGTGCAGGCGCAGGCGCTCGGCGCGGACGGCATCCTCCACATGGACCAATCCATCCGGTCGCTCGCGGCAGCCCTTTCCCCGCTCCTCACCGCCGATGCGGGCCGCGCCGCGTCCCTCGTCGAGGACGTCGCGGCAGCGGACGCGGCGCTCACCCGCATCTTCGACCTTGGCCGTGTCAGCGGCGCGGTGGCGCCCGAGTTGGTGGCGTCCGGGGCCGGCTTGATCCAGGATGCGCTGCGCCGCTCCGACGTCCGGGCATGGCTCGACGTGGTCTGGCGCTTCGACGACGCCACGCATCAGCACTGCCTGCTCGTCGCCGGCCTCGCGGCGGGCTTCGCGCGGCATCTCGGCCTCCGTGAGGCGGATTCGAAGCAGCTGACGCAGGCGGCCCTCCTGCACGACATCGGGAAGTCCCGCATCCCGCTCGCCATCCTCAACAAGCCCGGGCCCCTTTCCGAGGCCGAGATGGCCGTGATGCGCACCCATGCCGTCTTGGGCGACGAGATGCTCCGGGATCAAGGGTACGGCACGACGATGCACGCCGTGGTACGCTCCCATCACGAGTGCCTCGACGGGTCAGGCTACCCGGACGCCCTCACGGGCCGCGCGATCCCCGACCTGGTCCGCCTCGTGACGATCTGCGACACCTTCGCCGCCCTCATCGAGCGTCGTCCCTACAGGCGGCCGATGGAGGGCGGCGCGGCCTACGCGATCCTCACCGACATGGGAGGGAAGCTGGACCAGGACCTCGTCCGCGCGTTCCTCCCGCTTGCGGAAGCCGCCGGGCCTACCCCACGGATCCGGTTGGGCTGAGCCGTACCCGAGGAAGATCGAGCCAGGCGATGACGCGCGCCTTCTGACCCGTGCCAGATTGCGGTGCGTTCACCCGCCGGAACGCCGCCACCAACCTCGTAGGCCGATACGAGCCGGGCTTCGAGCGCCTGCTAGCGACCCCTGCCAACCTTCGGACGCTGCGCTTCCCGGCAACGCGGTGGACGGGGAGCGATGACCGCAACGGATGGATCGCGAAGCGCCGCCTTCCAATCGGGACGCGGCGGAGCAAGCGTCACCGATGGTCCTCATGAGGCAGCCATCATCCGGATCGCGAGCCCTCATTCGTGTGTGGAGGCGACCCTCGCGACGTGAGCAGGGCCCGCAGCACGCAGTATCAGCGCCGATACTTCCTGTCCCAGCAGATCATAGCCACGGTCGGCCATGTGCAGACCATCGGCGGCGAAGAGCTCCTCATGGGTCACCTCCCCCCGCGCGATCCAGTCCCGCATCATATCCGAACGCCGAATGACCGGCACGTCAAGCTCGGCGCCGATCTCCCGGACCGCATCGCGGAACCGATATGCGCCCGGCGTCGCGTCGAGCTTCGGGCACCACTGCGGCTCCATCAGCACCACGTCGATACCGGCCTCCCGGATGCGGCGCACCGCACCGGCGGTTGCTGCACGGAAATGATCGAGGGACACCCCGCGCAACGGGTCGTTGCTGCCCGTCTGCCAGACCACGAGGTCAGGTCTCGGCGCGATGACATCGCGGTCGATTCGAACGAGCATGTCATCGACGGCTTCGCCACCAACGCCGCGGTTGGAAACCGTGATGCGGTCGGCGCTTCGCGGCTGCGCCTGCTTGAGCGCGACGGAGAGCCGGGCCGGGTAGGCGGCCGAAGCCCTGCTGGCGCCGATACCCTCCGTCGAGGAGGAACCGAAGGCCACTATCCGTATGGGACCACCCGTGGCGAGGCTGTGCGCGACATGAGGCAGTTGCGGTGTCTCGGCGGATATGCCGTCGACCGCACGCCGCACGCTCACGGGCAGCAAATCGTTGTAGGCCAGCACCGCCGTTGAGGACAGGCTCAGGCCGAGGAGCAACGCGATGCTCCCCGCGATGCGACGCCAGCTACCGGTCGAGGTGGATGGAACCCCAGGCCGATCATCGCTGAGGCGGCGCGTCATCATCATGGCTCTCCGAAGGCGTGCCGACATGCCAAGGCTCGGTCGCGTGGCGTCGGCTGCGCACGCGTCGAGGTCTAGGCCCGCAATCGCAAGGGGACGTCCTGGACGCCCGGCCTGAGCTACTACGGTGCCACTTCGGATAAGGCAGACTTCCGCACAGGAGACCTGCTCGGTCCCATCCGCCGAGGCGGACGCTTTCGACGACGCTGTCGAATCACTGCGTGGATCGGATTTTGAATACAGAAATCCCTGTCGCAATGCAACGGGAACTTCGTCGACACGCATCAACTCGGCGGTGTCGTCGAGTTACTTGCGCGACCACGATGGAAGCTTTGCCTTGCCTACTGCTGAAGCGTGGTTGGCGCTGCGCCGGCGAAACCGCTGGACCGAGGATGTCAGTACTGGACGGTGGCGCGCGCGCCGAACACGGCAGCGTTCTTCACGCGATGTCCGTTAGCGTCACGTGGATTGGCGATGCCTGCGCCCGGGCGGACGACGTACTGAACGTCCGGCTGCACCGTGAACCCAGGCACCACCAGCGCCTGGTAGGTCGCTTCATATACCGTCTCGAACTTCCGTACGGGCATCGATAGGCCGGAGTATACGTTAGCGTCCCGATCGGCGCGGCGCGCATCGGCGCTGATATGCGCATAGGCCACGCTGAGCCCCACCGTGTCGCTGTCCCGCCCTTCGAACAATCCACGGTAAGCAAGTCCGGCATCCATGTAGTAGTCGATCAGGCTGCTCCGGGTCGGCGAGAAGGAAGCCCTGACGAAGGCGCTCACGCCCTCATCCTCCTTCTCTGCCTCCCGGTAGAGGGTCTGGTCGAGAATGGCGTAGATCCCTGCATTCCCGCGCAGGCGACGGGCCATGCCGCTGGAGGCTGGATCAGCGAGGGATCGACCCATTGTGTCGACGCGCAGATCCTCGAAGCGCCCGTAGTTCTGCCAGCCGCCCAGGGTGACGGTGCCTGGTAAGGTCTTGGGATCGTTGTCGGTGTTGTAGGCGTAGGCCGCCTCCGCGATGACGAAGGCGGGGTCGTTCGTTCGGAAGTTCGTACCCGTGCGGTTCAGGCGCTGCGGTTCCGGGTCCGGACCGGGCCGGTTTGCTCCAGCCGGATCACCGTCGAACAGACCGACCTGCAGGGAGAACTTGTCGTCCGGCGAATACTTCGCGCGGATTGCCGGCGTCGCAATCGGGTAGGCGGGTCCGCCACTCGGCAGGTTCACGCCCGTGATCGCAGGCCAGCCGAAGGTCGAGTTCATGAACAGCGTCGCGGTCTGGCTGACGATGAACTCCGTGTCAGCCGCCAGTTGTCCGCCTCTGATGGCAAGCTTGCCGTCCATGAGCTTTTGGTCGAGCCAGAGCACGTAGAGTCGGGTCGAGGGCAGTGCCTCGATGGCGCTCGTGGTGAGCAGGTTGCCGACGTAGTAGCGGGACAAGCCGGTGCCATGGATGAAGTAGGCGTTGGCGTGAGCTGTCGCACCTTCCCAGCCGACAAGCTTCTGCAGGTCGAGGTTGAGCCGCAGGTTCAGGCGGTCCTCGACGGCCGCCCCTTGTCGAATGCCGCCGAACGGATTGCCGCGGACGTCCGCGATGTAGGTCAGGCTGTACTCGATGCCCTGCTCCTTGAGCACAGGGCGGATGCCAAGCGGGTCACCGAAGGGACCGAGATAAGGTTCGACGGAGCTGACGTAGCCCCCCGATGCTTGGCTCGTCGTCTCCGGTTGGGCGATGGACGTGCGTGGATCCCCACCGGCCCCGCGAAAGCGCGTGAGGGCGAGCTGCTGGGCCTGGGCTGAGCTGTCGAGGAGCCACAACATCAGGCCAACGGCCAAGCTATGGGCCACATGAGGCTTACCGGAAGGCATCTGGCTTGGCTCTGAGTCAACCTGAGTCACGGCCGCCAAAGGTTCGCTTCATCCCTCTGGTCCGCCGTATGTCGGCAGCTCCGTGACCATCGCCGACCTCATGGCAATCGGCAATCCCAGATTCAGCACGGTCACGCTCTGAGCTGGGTGGCTCCTCCAACGGCTCTCTCGGCAAGGGCCGTAAAGCCCAACAGCGAACTTCCGCTTTCGATTACGGTGCGGACTAAATAGTACGGCTAGGTGCGGTCGTGAGCCGAATGCCCGCTCCGGCGCAGATACGAGCTGGGCTACATCCAACAAGAAGGTGGAACAAGAGGACGTTGACAGATCGAAGCCGCCCGGCTTGTTTCGGGCAAGCGGCATCGCAGATGCACTTGAGCTTCCAGGATGCCGATTTGCGGTGCTTTCCTACCAATGGCCTTCCGCTTGGCGTTGACGAAGCGCGAGTTCGTCCTCGCTCGGAGGCTTGGTGGCGAAACTGCCGGTCCGAACGGCTCCATCCCGTGCGAACGACGCAAAGTGGACGCCTTTCGGCGAGTGAGCCTGCTCGATCAGCGTCCACGCACCGGCTGTCGTCGGATGGTCGGCGTACCAGCGCTTGCCGTGACCGAGCATGACCGGGAAGGTGATCAGCACGAGCTGGTCGATGAGACCCGCCGGGAGCAAGGCTCGATAGAGTACGCTGCTCCCCTGGATGAGGAGATCGGGTCCGTCGCTGTCCTTGAGGCGTGTGACCGCCGCAACGGGATCGCCGACGAGACGTTGGCTGTTGTTCCAACCAAGCGCCCTGTCGGATGACGTCACGACATGCTTGCGCACGGAATTGAAGGCCGCCCCAATCGGCTGATCGTCGTTGTGCGGCCAGTAGGCGGCGAAGATCTCGTAGGTCCGACGTCCGAGCAGCAACTCGTAGTCTCCCCCGAGCAGCCGTTCCATCGGCCCATCAAGCGAGTCGTCGAAGTATGGGAATGTCCAGCCGCCATGGCGGAACCCGGTCTGGTCCTCCTCCGGTCCACCCGGTGCCTGGATCACGCCGTCGAGCGACTGGAAGAGGGAGCCGGTGATCTTACGCATCGGCGGGGTCTCCTCGGACGGCGGCCTCGATCCGGGCGATGTCGATCTTGCGCATGGTCATCATCGCCTCGAACGCGCGCCGGGCCGCGGCTCTGTCGGGATTGCTGTTGGCGCGCAGGAGAGCGCGCGGCGTGATCTGCCAGGAGAAGCCCCAGCGATCCGTGCACCAGCCGCACTGGCTCTCCGCTCCACCGGTGCCCACGATGGCATCCCAGTAGCGGTCGGTCTCCGCCTGGTCGTCGGTCAGCACCATGAAGCTGACCGCCTGATTGGCCTTGAAGTTGGGGCCGCCATTCAACCCGACGAACGGACGACCGAGCACGGTGAACGTAACGGTGAGTTCCGTGCCCTGAACGCCGCCCGGGAAATCCGACGGAGCGTGCATGGGGGCACCGACACGGCTGTCGGGGAAAGTTTTGGCATAGAACTCCGCGGCCTTGCGGGCTTGGCCGTGGTCGAACCACAGGCAGGTCGTCAGCTTCTCGCTCGTCATCACCGGTCTCCCCTCACGACGTCCGACGTCGGCCGGCAAGGCCGAGCGTGTTGCCCAAAGGGTCGGCGATCTTGGCCGAGTAGCTGCCGCCTGGGATCGGATCGGGCCCCTGGAGCACCGTGCCACCCCTCTCTCGAACCATCGCAAGGGCACAATCGATATCGGCCACGTGGACGTACCAGCTCCACCGAGGCGGTGCGCCGGTGGCGGCGCTCGACATCATCGCGCCCGGACGCAGGTCGCCCCGGCCGATGAAGGCGTACTCGCCCATCCCGCCCATCGGCATGGCCCCGAGCTTCTCCCAGCCGAACAGCGTCCCGTAGAACGCAAGGGCAGCCTCGGGATCAGGGGTCGCGAGCTCGATCCACACGCCGTGGCCGAGGGTGTGCTCCGTCCCAAGCGGCACCGGTCCGAAGGCGCGGCTCACTGCGGAGTTCTCCGGCGTCATGAGGGCGAAGACCACGTCCTGCGGGTCGCTGACCATGGCGAAGCGGCCGACATGGGGGATGTCGACGGGCCCGAACCGGACCTTGCCGCCGAGGTCCACCACCTGGGCCGCAGTGGCGTCGACGTCCAGGGTCGCGAGATAGACGGCCCACCCGGGCAAGCCTGGCGCTTCCGGCATCGTCTGCCGGATCCCGGCCACGGGCCTGCCGTCGGCCTCTGCGATCCGGTAGCCGCCGTGCTCAGGCATGGAAGACGGCGCGACACGCCAGTCGGCAACCCCCTCATAGAAGGCCTGGGCCGCAGCAGGATCTGTCGCGTTCAGTTCGAACCAGATCGGTGTACCATCGACAGTTGCCATTGGGCGCATTCCTCCAGGACCCGGGCGCGTCGGCCGCGCAACGGCGCCACTTACGGCTCCGCTTTGCCCAGGCTGGCATTCTCGGTTACGCAAGACAACCATGAAGTTAGAAAAATTAACCGCCGAGGTTTCGGCGCCACGGGAACGTCGGTACGACGACGCTTGCGGCACTGCGCTCGCCCTGGAGTTCATCGGGGAGCGCTGGTCGCTGCTGATCATGCGCGAATTGGTCTTCGGCGCACGCCGCTTCGGTGAGATCCGGGCGAACCTTCCGGGCATCAGCGCGAATGTGTTGACCCAGCGCCTGGAGAGCCTGGAAGAGGTGGGCATCCTGATGCGCTACCGATTGCCATCACCGGCCAACGTGCAGGTCTACGACCTGACGGATTGGGGCCGCGAGGCCGCACCGCTGATGCGCGACCTCGGTCGCTGGGCGGCTCGCTCGCCGCGGCATGATCGGAGCCTGTTCATGTCGGCGGCTTCAGCCATGATGTCGCTCCAGGCCCTCATCGATCCAAAGCGCGCTGCGGAACTACCGGTGTCGGTCGCCTTCCACTTCCCCGGCGAGGACTTCGGCGCGACGGTGACCGGCGGCGAGATCCTGGTGAGACGTGGTGACATGGAGGCATCCGACCTCGCGTTCACCGGAGATACGATGGCGATGCGCCGCACGATCTATGGCAAGGCGCCCCTGGCCAGGGACGGTGCAGAGGGCACGCTCGCTTTCGTTGGCGAGGCCGCTCTCGCACGGTCCTTCGTCGATCTTTTCGCCCTGCCGGCCAGGGACGCCTGAAGAGCGACTTCGCGGCTCATATTCGATCTTCGGCGCCATGCCGGATGACGGCACAGGCTGCGCGACGATGGAAGCGAACGCGCCTTCCCCGGAGGGGGGGTCTGCTTTGGGCCACGCGGCCGAAGCCCGGCCATTCTCCCATGGGGTCAGGAGCCGCCGGCGCGTTCCACGATTGAGTTCGGATCTACCGGTTCGGTCCACGAACGGGTCGGGCGGGTTCCCATGCGTCCGCGATCCACATCATCATCGATGAAGCTGACCGTGCAGGTCAGCCGCCTCAGTCCCCGTAGTCCACCTCCGGAACGGTTTCGCTGAACCGCACCGTGAGCAGAAGCTGGGCGTCCTCGTCCTCGATCTCGAAGGAGCAGACGAACCAATCCCGGACGATGTCCGTCCGCGTGCGAGCGATATGATCGCGCGTCGCATCCAGGGCGCGCTTGCGCGCGGCATCAAGATCCGGGAACTCCTCGCCTTCCGGGTCCACGGCCAGGCCAGCGGGTCCTGGGCGGTGCCGCAGGTTGAAGTAGTAGCGCGGCATCTCACACGCCCTCGATCAAGCGGGCGTACTCGGCTTCGGACACCCCGTAACTCCCGTTGGCAAGCTCGACCAGGGCTTCGCGGTTCAGCACCGTGATGCATCCGCGCCGCGCCTTGATGAGACGGCTACCCTCCAGCGACTGCACCGCCAGCGTCGCCCCGGAGCGCTGGACACCGAGCATGACCGCAAGGAAGTCGTGGGTGACCGGGATGTCGCCGTCCAGGCGGTCCTGGCAGATCAGGAGCCACCGGGCGAGACGTACGTCCATGGTGTAGGCGGCGTTCGCGTAGGCCGTCTGCCGAGCTTGGATCAGCACGGTTTGAAGGTAGCGAAGCATCTGCGTGCGGAAGGTCGGGCTCCGGTCGACGGCAGCGCGGAAATCGGCCGTGCCGATGGCGAGCATCTCACCGGGACTCTGCACGAACTCGTGGTAGGGCGCGGTCCCGCCATCGAGCAGCACGGGTGAGGCGCCGACCAGCCCCTCGCGTCCGATGATCCCGACCTCGATGCGATTGCCTGCGACGTCCGCCACGACCGAGGCGTAGCCGATCTCGGGAAACAGCAGATGGGTGACCGGCTCGTGGGGATGGATGAGCGTCTGGCGCATCGTGGTCCGCAGCGGCTGAAGGTGCGGCTGCAGCAGCGCGAAGTCGTCTTCGCACAACGCCTTCAGCAGGCGGTTGCGCACGGCGGCTTGTCGAACCTGAGGCATGCGCTCTTGTCTCCTCGTTGAAGCAAGAGCGCGCAGCGTCTCCCAGCCACCCACGCTCGGATCAGCATGCGGATGATGAACCGATAGATGTGGACAAGAAAGTACATAGCAACCCATAGGGCTGCAAGTTGATCAATTTATATTTGTGTTGAATCGAACATATCAGCCGTGTGATTTCGAACGGAGAGCTTTTGCTGGTTTTGGCCAGGAATATTTTGTGTCAATGACCTATGACATGCAGCTGGCGCCGCCGTGGTGACAGGTCGTTTCTCCACCTGGAGCCGTCATGAACGCCACCGCTCAGCAGCCCCTCGTCCTCCTTGCCGAAGCCGACTCCCTAGTGGCAGAGGATCTTGGCGACGCCCTGAGCGAAGCAGGCTACCGCGTGCTCGGTCCCTTCGCGACGACGGCCGAGTCGCTGGCAGCCATCAAGTGGGAGAGCCCCGCGCTCGCGGTCGTGGACGTCAAGCTCAGGGATGGCTTCTGCACGGCGCTGGGACATGATCTGCGCCAACGCCACATCCCGATCCTCGTCCATTCCGATCTGCCGCAGGACGACCCCCGCACGCTGGGTTTTCGGGGCCTGTCCTGGCTGAGCAAGCCGGCCTTGCCGAGGGATGTCGTCTCGCTCCTGGACGAATTGTCCGCTTCGCCTGCACGGGTGGCTGCAGAGGCTGCGGCACCTGCCTCACTGGATCCAGGGGAGGAGCCTAAGGGCAACTCCCTCGTCCGCAAGCTGGAGGGCTTTGTTGCGCTCTCGGAGGCCGACCGAGCGATCCTGGGACGGGTCAGCGCCGGTTCGCACCTACTTGGACCGCGCGTGGACCTGGCCCGCGAGGGCGACGCACCCGATGGCGTGTTCCTGGTCATGGAAGGCATGGCCTTCCGGCATAAGGCGCGGGGGAACGGTGCCCGGCAGATCATGGCCTACCTGTTGCCGGGGGATCTCGGCGACCTCGACGTGGCGCTCCTGACCACGATGGATCACACCATCACGACGGCCTCGGCCTGCCGGGTCGTCCGCCTTGCCCCGGAGACCATCGCCGAGCTGATGCAGCATCATCCGCAGATCGCCCGGGCGCTTCGCATGAGCACGCTCGTGGACGAGGCGACCTTGCGCGAGTGGCTGGTGAACGTCGGTTGCCGCTCGGCCCTGGAGCGGCTCGCTCACTTGTTCTGCGAGCTTCTCGTCCGGTTCCGCGCGGTTGACCGAACCCGGGGCGACAGCTTTGAACTCCCCGTGACGCAGAGCGAGTTGGGCGACACGACGGGGCTCTCAAGCGTCCATGTGAACCGCTCTTTGCAAGAACTCCGGCGGCGAGGCCTGATTGAGCTCAAGGGTCGGCGTTTGACGATCCTCAACCTACCTCGGCTGAGAGTGGTCGCCGAGTTTCGGTCGAACTACCTGCATCTGGGAAACCGAGCTGCGGCATGAACCTCCGCCTCCAGCCCGTGCAGGTCGCGACGGGTAGCTCGGATACCGAGAGCCATCTCGTGTTTGCCAATGGCTTCCTCGTCGCGGTGTTGGTGCGCCTTTCCGACGAGCACGAGGCGGATGCGGGTCGATGGTACCTGGAAGCCGGCTTTGGGCGTGTCGACGATCCTCATCCGCCCGTGTTCGCTGACGTAGACGAGGCCCAGGCGTGGATCGCAAACCGGCTCGCATCCTGAAACCAGGCTCAGTCATTCATGCAGTGCCGATTGCCTGATGCCCGGGCCGCGGAGGTCCGCTTCGAGGCGAACGACCGGGGTCCGATTGCCGCTCAAGGTCGAAATCGGCATCTGGTTGACGGATGGACGTGTTAGGGAAGGGCTGGCGGTTGTCAAAACGGCTGACCGGGGTCGGGCGTGGAACGCCCACTTCGAGCCGAGAGAAAAGTGGCCGGTCGTTCCGCTAATCGGCGCCTCATACGGCCGATCTGGTCAGATCCAGGTTCGACAGCCTTTCCCCTGGTCTTTCTGCGACAGGTGTCTTCACGGCGGGACGGAGATAACTTGTCTTGTCGAACCATCGGTTACCAGTCCGCCACACCGTTCCTGCCGTTCGCGAGGGCGTGGGCAAGGGCATATCCTTCGCACCAGAAGCGAGCTTCGGTCGAACCGCGAGGGTACGGACAATCATCCAGGCTCGATCCGTCATTGAAGGCGTACAAGCCACGCCAGAAGGGATTGAGGGATTCTCGCATGGGCACCTACCTGGGTTATGCCCAGGCGAGGCAATCCCCGTGCCTCGCACGTTCCTTCCGTCGGCCATTGGTACGGCCCACGAACGGTAGCGCCGGCGGGAGGGGACGGGGCCAAGGGTCCGCCCGGCGAGACGGTGGTCGGCCGGCCTAGGGGCCGATGGTGCCGCGTGCCTCCCGAGCGCTTTCACCGAGGTCGCGCAGGTCTCCCAACACCTTCGCGGCATAGTCGCGGATTGACGGAGGGCCGGAACGGACGGCTTCCTCGTAGGCCGGGATCTCCTTGTCGAGGGCCTGCGTCTCGGTCTCGGCGTAGCGTCGTGACAGCGCCAGGTAATCCAAGGGCTCCATGTTCTCGACGATGCTTCGCAGCTCAAGGTCAAGCGTGTCACGCACCTCGATCCCGGATGCCTGGGCAAGGCGGGCGAGCCCCGGCAATTGCGCCGCGCGATAATCGCGTACGCGTCCGGCCAGGGCCTTGATCTCGGGACGGGTGTCCTTGCCGGCCGCGATGGCGGAGATGCGCGCCTGGAACACGGCCGAGGCGTAGGCCGCCTCGACGAACCGCCGCGCGGCGTCGTGCGTCTCGGACCGTGCGGGTGCGCCCGCGCAAAGGAACAGAACCGCGAGGACCGTACGACGCCCGATCATTGCCATCCCGGCACTCCCTGCATGTTGGGTAGCTTGTGGGCGATGCCCTTGTGGCAATCGATGCAGGTCTTCTCGCCCGTGAAGAGGAACGTCTCGTGGGCGGTCGCCGCCCGGGGGTTCTGCTTCGCCACGTCCATCGATTGCGCGCTGTGGCAGTTGCGGCATTCCAGCGAGTCGTTCGCCTTCATGCGCCCCCATTCGTGCTCCGCGAGGTGGCGGCGCAGGTCCAGGAACTTGTCCCGGGTGTCGATGGAGCCGAAGAGGTGGCCCCAGACCTCCTTGGAGGCCTGCATCTTGCGGGCGATCTTGTCGGTCCATCGATGGGGCACGTGGCAGTCCGGGCAGGTGGCGCGTACGCCCGACCTGTTGGCGTAGTGCACCGTGCCCTTGAGCTCCTCGAAGACGTTCGCCCGCATCTCGTGGCAGGAGACGCAGAACTTCTCCGTGTTGGTGGTCTCCAGGGCCGTGTTGAAGCCTCCCCAGAAGAGCACGCCTGCGACGAAGCCGCCGAGCGTCAGGAAGGCGAGCGGTAGGGTTACGGGTGGGCGCGTGGCGGTGCGCACCCAAGGGTTCAGCCAGAACCAGGACCACGCCCGTGCGATCGCCGCCATCTCAGCGCCCCCGCGGCTCGCGCTCGACGAGCGCGTCCATGTCGACGAAGGTGTTGGGCACGAGCGGCCGGGCCCCGGTCTGCGGCACGTGGCAGGACAGGCAGGAGTAGCGTCGCGGCGAGACCCCGCCGAGCGTGTTGCCCTCTCGGTCCTGGTAGTGGGTGACGCTGATCATCGGCGCCTGCGATTGCTCGGTGAACTTCCTCGCGTGGCAGGACAGGCACTTGTTCGCGTTGAGGTCGAGCGCGTACCCCTCGATGGCATGCGGGATCAGCGGAGGCTGGTCCGGGTAGTTCCGCTTGCGGCGCACGTCGTCGGTGACCTGACGCTGCATGGGCGGGGCCGGCGCCTCCTTCGTGAAGGGTTCTGGACCGGTGAGCCGCGGAGCCTCCTGGGCGAGCAACGCACCCGCGACGAGGCATGTGAGGGCCGCGAGGGCCGAGAGCGCGAGGGGGCGCATCATTCCGCACCCCGGTCGGCGGTGGCGACGCCGACGACCTTGACGGCGCACTTCTTGAAGTCGGTCTGCTTCGAGATCGGGTCCGTCGCGTCCAGGGTGGCCTTGTTGATCAATTGGCTGGCGTCGAAGAAGGGCACGAAGACGCGCCCGACGGGCATCTTGTTGCGTCCGCGCGTCTCGACCCGGGACCGGATCTCGCCGCGGCGCGAGACGATGCGCACCTCCTGCCCGCGGCGCAGGCCACGCTTCTGCGCGTCGTCGGGATGCATGAACAGGACCGCCCCGGTGAACGCCCGGTAGAGCTCGGGAACCCGCATGGTCATGGAACCCGAGTGCCAGTGTTCGAGGACCCGGCCGGTGACCAGCCAGAGATCGTATTCCTCGTCCGGGGATTCGGCGGGAGGCTCGTAGGGCGCGGCCATGACGATGGCCCTCTTGTCCGGGTTGCCGTAGAACTGCCAGCCGCTTCCCTTCTCGACGTAAGGGTCGTGCCCTTCGCGATAGCGCCAGCGCGTCTCCTTGCCCTCGACGACGGGCCAGCGCAGGCCCCGGACCTCGTGGTACCGCTCGAACGGCGCCAGGTCATGCCCGTGGCCGCGTCCGAACGCGGCGTATTCCTCGAACAGGCCCTTCTGGACGTAGAAGCCGAACTGCCTCGATTCGAAGTTGCCGTAGTCCGTCGCCGCCTCGCCGAGGCCGAAGCGGTCGACGTTGCCGTTGCGCCAAAGGACGTCGAACAGGGACTTTCCCTTGTACTCGGGGTGGGCCGTCAGCGTTTCCGGCGCCCACGCGTCGTCGGTCGTGAACCGCTTGGAGAACTCCATCAGCTGCCAGAGGTCCGAGCGGGCCTCGCCCGGCGCATCGACGAGCTGGTGCCACATGTGGGTGCGGCGCTCGGCGTTTCCGTATGCGCCCTCCTTCTCGACCCACATGGCCGTTGGCAGGACGACGTCGGCCGCCATGGCCGTCACCGTCGGGTATGGATCCGAGCAGACGACGAAGTTCTCGGGGTTCCGGTAGCCCGGATAGGTCTCGTTGTTGGTGTTCGGCGCGGTCTGCAGGTTGTTGTTGCACATGATCCAGTAGGCATTGAGCTTGCCGTCCTTGAGCATGCGGTCCTGCTGCACGGCGTGGTAGCCGATCTCGCCGTTCAGCAAGCCGGGCGGCAACCTCCAGATCTCCTCGGCGTGCCTGCGGTGCTCCGGATTGTTGACCTGCATGTCGGCGGGCAGCCGATGCGAGAAGGTGCCGACCTCGCGGGCGGTGCCGCACGCCGAAGGCTGGCCCGTCAGCGAGAAGGGGCTGTTGCCGGGTTCCGCGATCTTACCGGTCAGCAGGTGGATGTTGTAGACGAGGTGATTGGCCCAGACGCCGCGTACGTGCTGGTTGAAGCCCATCGTCCAGAGCGACATCACCTTGGTCTTGGGATCGGCGTACATCCTGGCGAGCGTCAGCAGGCGCTCCTTCGAGACGCCGGTGAGATCGGCCGTCTTTTCCAGGGTGTAGTCGCTCACCATCCTGGAATAGGCTTCGAGGTCCGACGGCTGCGAGACCGCGGCCTCGTTGGCATGGGCCGCGCGCTGCTCCAGCACGTGCTCGGGCCTCAGGCCGTAGCCGATGTCCGTGTTGGCCATCCGGAAGTTCACGTGGCGCTCGACGAAGTCCCGGTTCACGGCGCCGTTCTGGATGATGTAATTCGCCACGAAATTGAGGACGGCGAGGTCCGTGCCCGGCTTGAAGATCAGGGACTGGTCAGAGAGGTCGGTCGTTCGGTGCTCGTAGGTCGACAGCGTCGCGATGCGGACATGCGGCGCGCTCAGGCGCCGGTCGATGATCCGCGTCCACAGGATGGGGTGCATCTCTGCCATGTTCGAGCCCCAAAGCACGAAGGCGTCGGCATGCTCGAAGTCGTCGTAGCACCCCATCGGCTCGTCCATGCCGAAGGTGCGGATGAACCCGACGGCGGCCGAGGCCATGCAGTGGCGCGCGTTCGGATCGAGGTTGTTGGACCGGAATCCGGCCCGCATCAGCTTCGTGGCCGCGTATCCCTCGAAGATGGTCCACTGCCCGGAGCCGAACATGCCGACCGCCTTCGGCCCCTTCTCGCGCAGGACGCGCTTCCACTGCCGCGCCATCTCGTCGAAGGCCTGGTCCCAGGTGACGGGCCGAAGCTCCGCGGACTTGTCGAACTTGCCGTCCCGGACGCGCATCAACGGGCTTGTGAGCCGGTCCGCCCCGTACATGATCTTCGAGAGGAAGTAGCCCTTCACGCAGTTCAGGCCGCGGTTGACCTCCGCCTGCATGTCGCCGTGCGTCGCGACCACGCGTCCGTCCTTCACCCCGACCATCACGCCGCAGCCGGTGCCGCAGAAGCGGCACGGCGCCTTGGACCACTTCAGGGCGACGTCCTCGCCGGCGGCCAGGTTCTGCGCCTTGGCCGGCAGGTCGACGCCGGCGACCGCGGCGGCCGCGGCGGCGGCCTGCGCCATCAGCAGGGTTCTGCGGGACAGGTCCATGGTCGTCTCCTTCAAAGCGGCGGCGTCGCCGGGCCGGGACCTACTCGAAGCGGTGATAGACGAGGGCGGTCGAGAGGACCCCGGGGAGCTCTCCGATCTCGCCCAGGCGTTGCACGACGTCGTGCTCGCTCGGGGTCTCCAGCGTCACGACGATCTTCCCCGTGGGGCTCTGCCCATGCACGTCGAGCCCCGGCATGGCCCTCAGCACCCCGAGGACGTCCCCGAGGCGCTCCGGGCGTGCATGGACGACGAGCCCGGTGACGTGGTGCTCGCCCTCGGCCTGACCGGGCGCGGCGCGGCCGGACAGCAGGTCCCGCCGGGACAAGGCAACCTGTTCGCGAACCATCGAACCCTCCTAGACGGGCCCCGGGGGACCGGTGAACGCGTAGTACATCCAGACGAGGAAGCCCCAGCCGGCGACCGCCCCGACGGCGATGAAGGGCCAGATGAGGACGGCAAGGATCAGGAAGGCCAACAACTCCCGCCAGAGGGCTTGGCCCTTCGCGCGGCTGGATGTCGGCAGGTCCGCTCGCGTGCGTAGGTCTTGCATGCGCAGCTCCTCAGACAGCCGACGCGGGGCGTCGTACCGGCAGGTCCGAGCAGGCGGAGACGGATCGCCAGGCGGACGACATGGGAACGGTGGCGCGCCCCGCCGGACCGTGGCGGCGGAGCGTGCAGGGAAGGCTGGCCGGCGCGATGTGGCCCATACCCGTTGTCGGAAACGCTCGCGGGCACCTTGCGGAGGCCTTCGAAGCCAAGTCCGGAAGCGGGAGGGGGACCTTGCCGATGCAGCACGGCGGGATGGGTCCGTAGGCGAATGACCGGCCGTCGCGCTTTCCCGGCATCTCATCTCCCCGACGGCCTGCTCCAAGGCGTCTTGGGGCATCCTAGCCGGATGCGCAGACCGATCTTTGCGCCGACGCAAACAGGACGGCCCAACGGTGCGTTTGCGGTCAGGTTCGCCCACCGGGCGCAGGACCGGCTAGGACGGGGTCGTGCAAGTGCCGCGAGGGTCTCCGCATCCGCGGCCAGTCGGGCTGGATCGTCCTGGCCCTTCGCCTGGGGGAACAGCGTTCGGCGGGCCCGCCCCTCGTCCGGCCGTCGTTCTCCGCAAGGCGGGAGGATAGGGCCCCCACCGTGCCTGGACGATGGACGGACACCGCATCCGGACCGGCACGCCCGTCGCCACCGCCAAGCGCGAGGTCGAGCCACCCGCCCTGCGAACAGGCGGATCTCCGTGCGACGGTCGAGCGCCTTCGCAAGTGCCGACAAGGCCTTCGGGATGCCTTCTGCGAACTGGACGAGAGTGGGGTCGCGACATTCGGATCGAGGTCGGATTCGCCTCCAGGCGGCGAAGGGCAACGTCGAAGGGAATGGTGCCCGCGACGGTGCCTCGTTCGAGCGCCGCCCAACCGACCGTGGTTAGGCATCACCACTGCGGATAGCTCCGGAGCTGCCCCCTGCGCCCGTGGTCGACGCGACCAAGCCTGTCCCGATGCCTGACCACGCGGATCGGTCTGCTCTCGCGGCTGCAATGCCCGCCTGCCGCATGTCAACCCCGGCACACTCCTTAAGGTACCCTCCGATTGAACCTTATCCAGGCAGGGCCCTAGAACACGGCACCGCCATGAACCTTCGAGGAACGCCGATGCCGACCCCGCTGAGCCCCGAAACCATCGCACTCATCAAGGCCACGGTCCCGGCGCTGGAGGCGCATGGACTGGAGATCACGCGACGGATGTACGAGCGCCTGTTCCGTAACGCCGAGATCCGCGACCTCTTCAACCAGTCCCACCACGGCGAGAGCGGCTCGCAGCCGAAGGCGCTGGCCCAGGCGGTGCTGGCCTACGCCCGCAACATCGACAATCTCGGCGCCCTCTCGGGCGCGGTCGAGCGGATCGCCCAGAAGCACGTCGCCCTCAACATCCTGCCGGAGCATTACCCCTACGTCGCCGACGCCCTGCTGGCGGCCATCGGGGACGTTCTCGGGGACGCGGCGACGGCCGAGATCTGCGCGGCGTGGGGCGAGGCTTACTGGTTCCTGGCCGAGTTGCTGATCGGGCGAGAGGCGACGATCTACCGTGACCTCGCGGCGAAGCCGGGCGGCTGGAACGGTTGGCGCGATCTGGTGGTCGAGAGCGTCTCGCCGGAAAGCGACGTCATCCGCTCGTTCGTCCTCGTCCCGGCGGACGGGGGTCCGGTCCTGCGTCACGAGCCGGGCCAGTACCTCGGCTTCATGCTCGATCTTCCCGGCCATGGGGTGCTCAAGCGCAACTACTCGATCTCCTGTGCCCCGAACGACCGATCCTACCGCATCACCGTGAAGCGCGAGGCGCATCCCGGTCAGCCGGGCGGAACCGTCTCGAACTGGTTGCACGATCACGCGGGACCCGGAACCGTGCTCCGCGCGGCTCCTCCGGCCGGCGACTTCTTCCTCGACCGCTCGACGGACGCTCCCGTCGTCCTGGTGAGCGGGGGCGTCGGGCTCACACCGATGGTCAGCATGCTGGAGTCCATCGCGGCGACGAGCCGCGACAGGCCGACTTGGTACGTGCATGGGACCCTGAACGGCCATACGCATGCGATGCGCGATCATGTCCGAGGGCTTGTCGCCGGTGACGAAATGCTCAAGGTGCAGACCTTCTACGCGCAGCCGGACGCGCAGGACCGCCTGGGCGAGCACTACGACGACGCCGGTCTGATCACGCCCGAATGGCTCGTCGCGCAGACGCCGCACGCAGCGGCCACCTACTATCTTTGCGGCCCGAAGCCCTTCCTCAGTGCGCTGGTGAACGGGTTGATGCGACGCGGGGTGCCGGCCGAGCGCATCCGATTCGAGTTCTTCGGTCCGACTGACGAGCTGCTCGACGAGGCCCGCCAAGCCGCCTGATCGCGCGACGCCGCCCGACAAGGGCTGCGTCCCAGTCAGGGGGAACCCGGGTAAGCCGCGCGTAAGGCGCTCGCCGCCCATCAGCATAGGGCCGGCAGCCGCCCTTGAGCGGAACGGAGGGTGGTTGTCACCAGCCAGGACCTTTGGACGGTCTTGGCGCGCTCCGCTTGCGCTTTCCTGATCCCGCCTTCGGATCGCGCGAGACCCGGAACCAAAGCAGCGCCCTGTCCAACGCCCTCGGGGCGGAAGCCTGGTCGCGCGGCAGCCCCCCCCGCACGGGCATTCCGACCGTGCGCACTCGGCACGGACCCCGTGATCCCCCTTGTCCCGGGCTCTGATTGCTTCAACGATCCTTTCGGGCAGTCATAGGACGGCGGTCAGGCGGCGTCGGGGTCCGATCCCCGTAATGCCGTACGAGCGACGCCCGGCTCGGCGCTCATGAGGAGGCGAAGGGCCCGCTAGAGGTCCTCGACGGAATAGGGCTTGCGCAGCAGCTCGAAGCCATGACGCCCATCCTCCGCCAGTGCATGGCTGTAGCCGCTGGTGAGCAGGATGGGCAGGCCGGGATAGAGGCTTCGGATCGCCCGTCCCAGTTCGATGCCGTTCATGCCCGGCATCACGACGTCGGAGAAGACGATGTCGTGGCGACTCGAAGCCTCGGCGAGGCAACGCAACGCATCGTCTGCGTTGGACGCCCAGGTCGTCTCATACCCGAGCTCCCGCAGGATCTGGGTCGAGAACGTCCCCACCTCGACGTTGTCCTCGACCACCAGGACCCGCCGTCCGCCACCGCGCGTCGTCTCCGAGGCCGCGGCCGGGCCCAGCGGCTCGTGACGCCCGGCCGGATCGCACGTCGCCTCGGGCAGGTAGAGGGTCAGGGAGGTGCCAAGCCCGACGGTGCTCTCGACCTCGACGTTGCCGCCCGACTGCTTGGCGAAGCCGAACACCTGGCTGAGGCCCAGGCCCGTGCCCTTGCCGACTTCCTTCGACGTGTAGAAGGGCTCGAAGATGCGGCCGATCCGTTCAGGGGCGATGCCGCAGCCGGTATCGGTGACGGAGACGGACACGAACGAACCGCCCGGTGCGGCATGCCCGCGGATGGCCGGCAGCACGGTCCCGCAATCCACGCGAAGCGTGAGCAACCCCTCTCCGTCCATGGCGTCACGTGCGTTCACGGCCAGGTTCACCAACGCGGTCTCGAACTGGCTTGTGTCCGCCTCGATGAAGCAGGGCGTCGTGGGTACGGTCCGCTCGATCCGGATGCGCGCGCCGACGATGGTGGCGAGCATGTCCGTGATCGCATGGACCCGCTCGCCGACGTCGAAGACATCGGCGTGAGCGCCTGCCGACGGGCGAAGGACAGCAGTTGGCCCGTCAGCTTGGAGGCGCGGTCCACGGTGTCGGCGATGGCATCGACATAACGGCGGCGACGCTCCTCGGGCAGATCCGGGCGGCGCAGGAGGTCGGTGGATGACTTGATCACCGTCAGGAGGTTGTTGAAGTCGTGCGCGATGCCGCCGGTCAACTGTCCGACCGCCTCCATCTTCTGCGCCTGGCGCAGGGCATCCTCGATCCGCTCGCGCTCCAAGCTCTCCGCTTCCAGTCGAAGATTAGAGGCGGCGAGTTCGCGCAGATGCGACTTCTGCTCGGTCAGGTCGGTGAGGACGCCGCATAGGAGAGGTGTCGCCTCGTCCCGTACCAACAGGCTGAGGGACAGGTAGACCGGCACCCGACCCTGGTCCTCGACGGCAAGCGTGAGTTCGGCGCGAGCCACGCCAAGCCGGGCACCTTCGAGGAGGCGTGCCAGTTCGGGCTGGTCCTCGACGGCGATGAAGCCCTGCAGGGACTGGCCGATCAATCGCTCCTGGCGGACGCAAAGCATCTCGGCCAAGCGGCGGTTGCAGTACAGGACTGTCCCCTCGGCGCTCAGTGTCAGGGCGCCTTCCTGGATCTGCTCGATGAGCACGCGATACGGCCGGTCCGCGTTCTCCAGGGTGTAGATCTGGCGCCGGCCGTCGTTGCCCTGAACCACGACGGCGTCGAAGTCGCCCCGGCGGATGGCCCCCAGGGTCTCCTCGCTCTCCTCCAGTCGCGCCTCAAGCTCGCGGATACGCGCCTGATCCGCCAGATGGCGCGGATCGAGGTCGATGTCCGCAGCCTCAGTGTCCATCGCCACCCTGCTGAGGCGCGGGCGTCAGTTCCAGGGCGCGCAGGACGCGGCCCTCGTCGGACAGGTCGCCGATGATGCGCCGAAGCGGGGGTGGCAACAGCTTCAGGAGAGTGGGAGCCGCCACGACCTGGTTCTCCTCCGCGAGTTCCGGCTGCTGGTAGATGTCGACCACCTCAAGGTCGAAGCGACCCGCCAGGTGCTCGTCGCAGATGCGGTTGAGGTTCTCGATCGTTCGACGCGACCGCGGCGACGTCCCCGCGATGAACAAGCGCAGCAGGTATCGATCCTGGGATACCCCGCCAGCGTGGTCAATGGTCAAGGAACGACAACCTTCGGGCGGATGTCGAGGCCGACTAGGACCTTCTCGGTGTTGGACAGGTCGCCCACCATCCGCTTGAGCGGCTCCGGCAGGCGACGGACAAGGGTGGGGATGGCCAGGATCTGGTCACCGGCGGCGAGCTGCGGGTTCTTGACGAGGTCGATCACCTCGATGTCGTAGCGGCCGGCAAGATGCTCCTCGCACACGCGCTTGAGGTTGGCCAGGGCGGCCATGGACCTGACCGTCTGACCGGCCACGTAGAGGCGCAGGCGGTAGTGGCCATCCTCGTCGGCCACCTCGGATTGACGCGGATCGCTCATTCGGCGGCGCTGCTGCGGGCCGAGACCACGAGCCGCTCGTTGCCCATGACCGCCTCGCGCGCCTCATCCTGCGTCAGCAGGACGGCCTCCTCCTCCTCCGCCACCTCAAGGCTTGCCCTCAACTCCGCGATCTGGCGCTCGATGGCGTGCCGGCGACGAAGGACGTCGCGCTTTCGGCGCTCGCTCTCCTGGCGCCGGCGCAGCGCGGCGGCGTTCTCCTCGGCTTCCTGCACGACGCGCGCGGTGCCGGTCAGGACCCCGGTGGGACCGACATAGGCCTCGACGAGCGTGATGCCGGCAGTCGACATCCGGAACTCGCGCACCTGGTTGGAGTGGCTCATCCCGCGCGCCTTGATGACGTACAGGGTCCTGGTGCGCTCGCCGTTGGCCTCGACGCTGACGAGCTTCACCCAGGCGTCCATCAGGGAGGACAAGCCAAGGTCGTCGGCATCCTCGACGGTCCCGTCCGTCCGAAGGCTGGTGAACACGGCCGTGATCCCGCGGCTCTTCAGGAAGTCGACCATGCGCAGGAGCGTGGCCTGCACTTCGGAGCTCGGCCCGCGCAAGGCGGAGATCGGATCGAGCACGACGACGGTCGGTTGGAATCGCACGATGTCGCGGTGCATCCGCGCCAGGTGCATCTCCAGGCCGAACAGGCTCGGGCGCGCCGCCTCGAACCGGAGCAGGCCACTCTCGACATGCCGCCGAAGGTCCAGCCCGATGGAGCGCGCATTCCTGCAGATCTGCTCGCCGCTCTCCTCGAACACGAAGGAGAGGCAGCGCTCGCCGCGTGCGCAAGCCGCATCCAGGAGCGAAGCAGCGATGCTGGTCTTGCCCGTCCCTGCGATGCCCGAGATCAGGATGCTAGATCCGCGATAGAAACCGCCAGGCCCCAGCATGGCATCGAGCCCGGCGATTCCCGTGGACATGATCTCGTCGGAGACGCCATGGTCGAGTTCGGCCGAGGTCACGGGCAGGACGCTGATGCCCTGGTCGTCGATCAGGAACGGGTACTCGTTGGTGCCGTGCGCGGAGCCGCGATACTTCACCACCCGCAGGCGCCGCGTGGTGATCTGGTCCTCGACCCGGTTGTCGAGCAGGATCACGCAGTCCGAGACGTATTCCTCCAGACCTTGGCGAGTGAGCTGCCCCTCGCCGCGCTCGCCGGTGATGATGGCGGTCAGGCCTCGGTCCCGAAGCCAGCCGAACAGCCGGCGCAGCTCGGCCCTCAGGATCGAGGCATCGCTCAGGCCGGCGAACAGCGTCTCGATGGTATCGAGCACCACGCGCTTGGCGCCGATGCTGTCGACCGCATAGCCGAGGCGGATGAACAAGCCTTCGAGGTCATACTCCCCCGTCTCCTCGATCTCGCTGCGCTCGACGCGGACATGGTCGATGGCGAGCTTGCCCTCGGCCACCAAGCCGTCGAGGTCGTAGCCGAGCGAGGCCACGTTCGCGGCAAGGTCCTCCGCCCGCTCCTCGAAGCTCATGAAGACGCCAGGCTCGCCGTAAAGGGTGGCCCCGTTCACCAGCGTGGTGACCGCGAACAGGGTCTTGCCGCAGCCGGCAGCCCCGCAGACCAGGGAAGGACGTCCCGCGGGCAGGCCGCCGAAGGTGACATCGTCGAAGCCGGCGATGCCGGTCCTTGCCTTCGGCGGAGCCGAGGCGGAGGTAGGATCAGTCGCCACGATTCATTCCCTTGGGATCCCCGCTCGGAGGCGTGGGCCAGATACCATCCCGAACTGCCGTCGTCGCCGCGATGCGGGCGATCAGCGCCGCCTTGATGAGGTTGGTAAGGGTGCGATTATCCAGGCGCGAGCGGTCCCGCGCTGCCGCCAGCTGATCCGCATCGATCCTGACCGAGAGGGGCTGCTCCATGGTCCGCCCTCGGCCTCTGGTCCGACCTCAATAAGCCACGCGATGCGAAAAGCAACACGATCCGCACGAGAGCCGGATAGGGTGCGGGATGCATGTTGGAGTGGAGCTCAGGGCCGATGGGCACCTTCGCATCGTCCTCCACTGGTATCGTTATGGCATGTGAGAAACGGCCGGGGCCCAAGCGCAGTCCCCGCACGGCGGGCATCGACATCAAGGCTCCCGGGCGAGCGTCGGACACCCTCGCCGACGCGAAGGATGCCGGCCACCGAGCCGGCAGTCCAGCTATCCGACCTGGCATGAAAAATGACCAAGGGCTGGACCGTCCCTGGACCCTGTCAGCTCGCTTCCAGGCCGATGCGTCCACCGCAGCCGTTCCCCCGTGCCGGGATTTGCCCGGATGCCTCGACCTTGAGCTCGCGTTCCGCAATAAGCCAGAACTCCAAGTCGAACCCATCCGGACGGTGATTGCGGTCCCAAACGTCGTAGGCACGTTCCCGAATGCGCTCGATGGTGATCCCGTCGTCCGCCATGCTCGATAGCCTCCGATCCTTCGATTGGTCGCCTCCGGGGAACCATGCGAGCCGGTCCCCTGTGCGGTACCTAAGCGCTTTGACATGCGCACGAGTGCCTGCTCCGGGCGATGCGGCACCCGCCCTCCGCCCTCCGCCGTTGGCGTCGCGAACGGGAGCATGCCGCCCGCGGCGGCGCTTACCGGCAATCCGCATCGTCCGCGAAGGTAGCAGCGTTCATTGCCCTGACGTGGCGGGCGCGGCGCCCTGTATGGCTCCCCGCCGGAACACGTCCGGCCAAGTAATGGGGGGTGGCGCATCGCGGGACAGCGGCAGCCTATAAAACCTGGTGGAACGGGCTTGAACGAAGCGCGGTACTTCACCCACAAGATGAACGGAGCAGAACGGGATATATCCAAGGCATGGCAGGCGCGCCCGCCGCATTCCCGCACGTTTTCCTTCGCGGCGGCCGGATGGGCGCCCGGATGCGGGAGCATGACTGGTCCGGGACCACCCTTGGTCCGACCGGGTCGTGGCCTGCCACCCTGACGGCAGCTATCGGCATCATGCTCCAGGCCGCGTCCCCAATGGCGGTCTACTGGGGTCCGGACCTGATCATCCTCTACAACGACGCCTGGGCCTCTGTCGTCGGCGCGAAGCACCCGGGTGCCCTCGGCCGGCCCGCACGCGAAGTCTTCCACGAGGCATGGCACGAGATCGGCCCCCTGTTCGCCCGGGTCATGTCCGGCGGGGATGCGGTCGAGGTTCAGGACCAGCACCTCCTGCTCGACCGGAACGGCGTGCTTGAGGACGCCTGGTTCGCCTACAGCCTCAACCCCGTCCTGGACATTGATGGGCAGGTTGGCGGCGTCTTCAACGTCGCGCAGGACACGACGCACCGGGCGCTTGCGACGGCCGGGCTCCAGGCGAGCGAGGAACGGTTCCGCTCGTTCGCGGAGAACTCGGCCAATGTCCTTTGGATCGCCGACCCAAAAGGTGGCCGGCTGGAGTACCTCAGCCGGGCCTACGAGCGGGTCTGGGGCGATAGGCGCGAGCTGGTAATGGACGACCTAGGCCGGTGGGCCTCGCTCGTGCATCCCGATGACCGCGGGCGAGCCGGTGCCGCGATGCCGCGCCTCCTCGCGGGTGAGACCCATACGGTCGAGTACCGGATCGTGCGCCCGGACGACGGGAGCGTGCGCCACATCCGCGACACCGGCTTCCCGATCCGCGACGAAAGCGGCCGGCTCCTGCGGCTCGGCGGCATCGCACAGGACGTAACCGATGAGCGCGCGCGCGAGGAGGCGCTCCGCGCGAGCGAGGAGCAGTTCCGCGCAGTCGCCCAGGCGACGCCGAACCATGTGTGGGCCGCCCGTCCAGAAGGGCATCTGCACTGGTTCAACGACCCCGTCTACGCCTACAGCGGCGCGCGCCCCGGGGACCTCGACGGCTGGGCCTGGGCGGACATCGTCCACCCGGACGACCGCGGGGCGGCCGCGGAGGCTTGGCGACGGTCCCTCGACGCCGGGACCGACTACGAGACCGAGTTCCGTATCCGACGCGCCGACGGCGTGTACCGGTGGTTCCTCATCCGGGGCAAGCCGGTGCGCGGGACCGACGGGAGCGTCGCCGGCTGGGTCGGGACCAACACCGACATCGACGACCGCAAGCGCGTGATGGTCGACTTCGTCCTGTTCAACGAGACCCTGGAACGGCGCGTGGCCGAGCGCACGGCAGAGCACGACAGGGTCTGGCGCAACTCGCGCGACCTTCTGGTGGTGATGGACGCCCAAGGCATCTTCCAGGCCGTGAATCCGGCTTGGTCCGCCATCCTCGGCCACGATCCGGCGGGGGTGGTCGGGCACCATTTCTCCGCCTTCGTCTGGCCCGAGGACGCGGCCCCTACGCAGGAGGCTGTGGAGGCGGCCGCGGCCGCCAGGGACCTGACGAGCTTCGAGAACCGCTACCGCCATGCGGACGGGACGCCGCGCTGGATTTCCTGGCACTCGTCGGTCGAGGGGGGCCTGATCTTCGGCTACGGACGCGACGTCACCGCGGAGAAGGAGAAGTCGGCCGCGTTGGCCCAGGCCGAGGACGCGCTCAGGCAGTCGCAGAAGATGGAAGCGGTCGGACAATTGACCGGAGGGGTTGCGCACGACTTCAACAACCTCCTCACCATCATCCGCTCGTCCATCGACTTCCTGCGCCGCCCCGACCTCGCCGAGGAGCGGAGGCGGCGCTACCTCGATGCCGTGTCCGACACCGTGGACCGGGCCGCGAAGCTCACCGGGCAGCTGCTTTCCTTCGCGCGGCGGCAAGCGCTCATGCCGGTGACTTTCGACGCCGTGGACTGCCTGCGCGGCATGGCCGAGATGCTGGACTCGATCTCGGGCGCGCGCATCCGCGTCGTGACCGAGATGCCCGATGCGGCCTGCTTCGTCCACGCGGACCGCAGCCAGTTCGAGACGGCGCTCGTGAACATGGCCGTCAACGCGCGCGATGCCATGGACGGGGAGGGCGCGCTCACCCTGCGTCTCGCCTGCGGCGTGGCGAAGCCTGCCATCCGTGGCCACGCCGAGGCACCCGGCCCCTTCGCGGCCGTCTCGCTGGCCGACACCGGGTGCGGCATCCCACCGGAGGCGGCCGGTCGCATCTTCGAGCCCTTCTACACGACGAAGGAGGTCGGCAAGGGCACGGGCCTGGGCCTCAGCCAGGTGTTCGGCTTCGCCAAGCAGTCCGGCGGGGACGTGGACGTCGAAAGCGAGATCGGACAGGGCACGACCTTCACCCTGTACCTGCCTGAGACCGGTGCGGTGGACTGCGAGAAGCCCCGACCCGTCGAGACGACCGGCGCGACGGGCGGGACCGGACAGCGGGTGCTGGTGGTGGAGGACAACGTCGAGGTGGGACGCTTCGCCGCCCGCATCCTGGACGACCTTGGCTACGAGGCGACGCTGGCGTCGAATGCGGCGGAGGCACTCGAACGGATCGGCGCGGACGGATCCGGATTCGACGCCGTGTTCTCGGACGTGGTGATGCCGGGCATGAACGGGGTCGACCTCGCGCGCGAGATCAGGCGTCGGCGCCCCGGTCTCGCGGTGGTGCTGACCTCGGGCTACAGCCACGTGCTCGCCCAAGAAGGGACCCACGGGTTCGAACTTCTCCATAAGCCCTACTCGGCGGACCAGCTTTCCCGCATCCTGCAGCGCGTCGTCGCACCTCCTTCGGAACACTGATCAGGGTCCCAAGCTCCGTCCGGGCGTGAAGCCGGTGGTTTCATCCGGGGGAACCGACGGCGCACCCCGGACAGGCAGGGCGCTCTACCCCGCTTCCCGGATCGGCCATCGGGCCCGGACGGGCTTTTTCATGGGTCAGGAGGAATCACCCCGCACGCGGGATGTGCTAGGAGGCGGGCATGCCCGTCAGACACTCCCGCCACATCACGCTGACCGAGACGACCACGACCTGGATTGACGGCCAGATCGCCAAGGGCCGGTACGCCTCGACCGGCGACCTCATCCGCACGCTGCGCATCCAGGATGAAGGCATGGTCACCGTCCCGCCCGCCGCTGCCATGCGAACGCCGCTCACCGAGGGGCAGGCGTAGGTCCATGAGCTTCGTGACCTCGGCCTTTCACGACGGCGGCGGAATGGGCGCGCGCATGCGGGCCTACGATTGGTCCACGACAGCCCTAGGCCTCCCGGAGCGTTGGCCCCCGGCACTCCTGACCCTCGTGCGGGTCATGCTGAACTCACGCCAGCCGATGTTCATCGCTTGGGGAGCCGACCGCACCCTGATCTACAATGACACCTACGCTCCGATGTTGGGTGAGCGGCATCCGGCCGCCCTCGGCAAACCATTCTTCGAGACCTGGCCCGAGATCCAGGGCGAGGTAGGGGCCCTGATGGATCGCGTGTACGCGGGCGACCCCGTGCACATGGATGACCTCGAACTCACACTGCATCGCAACGGCTACCCCGAGGAGGCCCACTTCGCTTTCTCCTACACGCCCGTGCCCGGGGACGACGGCAACATCGTCGGCCTGTTCTGCGCCTGCACCGAGACGACCCGCCAGGTGCTAACCGACCGGAAGGCCGCGTCCGAACGTAAGCGTCAGCGCGCTCTGCTCCAGCAGATGCCCGGGTTCGTCGCCGTGCTGAGAGAGCCCAGTCACGTCTTCGAGTACGTCAACGATGCCTACGTCACGGTGGCAGGCGAGCGCGACTATATTGGGCGCAACGTACGGGAGGTGTTCCCGGAGCTCGCCGGTCAGGGGTTCTACGAGCTTCTCGACCGGGTCTACGCGACAGGGGAACCGTACGTGGCCCGAGCCCTGCCGATCAGGCTCGTCGGCGAGGATCACGACCGCCACCTCGACTTTATCTACCAGCCCATCCGGAACGAGGCGGGTGCCGTCATCGGCATCTTCGTCGGCGGCTACGAGGTCACGGACCAGATCCGCTCACAAGCCGCCCTGGCGGAGAGCGAGAGCCGTTACCGCACCCTGTTCGAGAGCATCGACGTCGGGTTCTGCGTCATCGAGCTGAGGTTCGACGAGGCGGGCCGGGCCGTCGACTATCGCATCGTCGAGGCCAACCCGGCCTTCGAACGCCAGACCGGCGCCAACGTGGTCGGCCGTTGGGTCAGCGACTTCGCCCCGAACCTGGAACGACGCTGGTTCGACACCTACGGGCGCGTCGCGATCACCGGCGAGCCGGCCCACGTCGAGGACCGGGCCGACGTGTTCGGACGCTGGTTCGACGTGCGGGCCCTGCGGATCGGCGATCCGGCCGAACACCGGGTCGCCGTGCTCTTCACGGACATCTCCGAGCGCAAGCGCATGGAGGACGCACTCCAGGTCCTGAACGCGACCCTGGCGCTGCAGGTCTCCGAGCGCACGGCCGAGCGGGACCAGCTCTGGACGCTGTCCGAGGACATGCTGGCCCGGGCCAACTACGAAGGCATGATGTCGGGGGTCAGCCCGGCCTGGACCCGGGTTCTCGGCTGGACCGAGGCCGAACTCCTGTCGCGGTCGTACGCAACCTTCATGCACCCCGACGATATGGGCCCCTCCCTCGCGGCCCTTGCGCGAATGTCTGCGACGCGACGGGCGACACGCTTCGAGAACCGCATCGCCACCCTTGACGGCGGATGGAAGCCCATCGAGTGGACGGTGGCACCCGAGCCCGACGGCGCCAACTTCATCGCCGTGGGCCGGGACCTGACCCTTACCAAGGCACGGGAAGCGGAGCTTGCTACCGCTCAGGAGGCCCTGCGGCAGGCCCAGAAGATGGAGGCCGTCGGCCAGCTCACCGGTGGCGTGGCGCATGACTTCAACAACCTGCTGACCGTCATCAAGTCCTCCACCGACCTCCTCAAGCGGCCGAACCTGCCGGAGGAGCGCCGCCAGCGCTACATCGGCGCGATCTCCGACACGGTCGACCGCGCCGCCAAGCTCACGGGTCAGTTGCTGGCCTTCGCGCGCCGGCAAGCCCTCAAGCCCGAGGTCTTCGACGCTGGCCAAAGCGTCGCCACCATCAGCGACATGGTCGGCACCCTGAGCGGTTCGCGCATCAAGGTGGTCACCGACCTCCCGGACGAGCCCTGCTTCATCAACGCCGACCCGAGCCAGTTCGACACGGCCCTCGTGAACATGGCCGTCAATGCCCGGGACGCCATGGACGGCGAGGGCACCCTCACCATCACGGTGCATCCCGTCCCGGTCATCCCGCCGATCCGCAGCCACCCCGCGGTCCGGGGCGACTTCGTCGCGGTGTGCATCGAGGACACGGGGGCCGGCATCGCCCCCGATCAGATCGAGCACATCTTCGAGCCGTTCTTCACGACCAAGGACGTCGGCCAGGGAACGGGCCTCGGATTGAGCCAGGTCTTCGGCTTCGCCAAGCAGTCCGGAGGAGAGGTGCGGGTCCAGAGCACGGTCGGCGAGGGCACGATGTTCGTCCTGTACCTGCCGAGGGTGGAGGCGAGCGCCCACTCGCCCCAGGCGGAGCCCGAGCCTCTCGTCGACGGACATGGCATGTGCGTCCTCGTGGTCGAGGACAACGCGGACGTCGGGACCTTCGCGACGCAGACCCTGGCCGAACTCGGCTACGTCACCGTGTGGACGACCAACGCCGACGAGGCGCTGGCCGAGCTGGCGAAGGATGCGGATCGCTTCGACGTGGTGTTCACCGACGTGGTGATGCCGGGGATGAACGGGATCGACCTCGCGCACCGGATCCGGCAGGACCACCACGACCTGCCTGTGCTGCTGGCCTCGGGCTACAGCCATGTCCTGGCGCAGAATGGCACCTTCGGGTTCGAGCTGCTGCACAAGCCGTATTCGGTCGAACAGCTCTCGCGCCTCCTGCGCAAGGTGGCGACCTGGCAACGACGCAAGCGCATTATGGGTCGGTAGCGCCGCCCTCGGCAGCCGTCCCGCCCTCTTGGATCGGCGCGGACGGATGGTCCGCGCCGCCCTCCATCCCTCATCGGATGTCCTTCTGCGCGGACCGTGCCGAGCAAAGCCCCCGGCCGGGAGGAACACACGACCGACTTCCCGGGGCGGGTGTGGGGCGCCGCATGTCCACGCTCGGCCG
This sequence comes from Methylobacterium sp. FF17, assembly GCF_025813715.1. NCBI lineage: Bacteria > Pseudomonadati > Pseudomonadota > Alphaproteobacteria > Hyphomicrobiales > Methylobacteriaceae > Methylobacterium > Methylobacterium flocculans. The sequence goes on along the minus strand of NZ_CP107532.1, from coordinate 5,318,808 downwards.
ATCAAGGCATACGCTCGCGAGGCGGATAGGGATCGCGTCGAAAAGCTGCGCCGGGACGACTTCGGCGGGCGCGCCTGGCACCCGTCGGAGCCTTGGCCGCAAACCTGCCATCTGCGCGTACCATGACCGGCTTCGGCGGACCTCAGAGGCTCGCATTCCCTCCTTCCGCAGGCCCTCCCGTCGCGCATGTTCGAGTCCATCCCGGCTTCGGCACTGACATTCCTCACGGGCGGCAAGCGGATGGGCGCACGCATGCGCACGCACGATTGGTCCGCGTCGCCGCTCGGCGTTCCCGGGACCTGGCCGCCGTGCCTGCGTTCCGCGGTGAGCCTGATGCTCGGCTCAAGGTTCCCGATGTTCGTCGCTTGGGGTCCGGAACTCGGCTTCCTCTACAACGACGCCTACGCGGCGATCCTTGGCGACAAGCACCCGGCGGCCCTGGGACGGCCCTTCCGCGAGGTCTGGTCGGATATCTGGCCCGACATCGAGCCGTCGGTGACCATGGCCATGGGCGGCGAGGCGACCTGGGCGGAGAACCTGCCGCTCGTCATGAACCGGTACGGCCACGACGAGCGCACCTACTTCACCTTCTCCTACTCGCCGGTGCGGGACGACGCGGGCGCCGTCGGCGGCCTGTTCTGCGTCTGCACCGAGACGACGGCCAAGGTCGAGGCCGAGGAGGCGCTGCGCGCGAGCGAGGCGCGGGCCTCGGGGGTGCTGGAGGGCATGGGCGAAGGCTTCATGCTCCTCGACCGCGACTTCCGCATCCTGCAGATGAACGCGGAGGGGCTTCGCCTGGAGGACAGGCCGCCTAGCCAGGTCGTGGGTCGGTCGCATTGGGACGTCTATCCGGGTTCCGAACGCGAGCCCATCGGGCGGATGTACCGTCGCGCCATGTGCGAGCGCGTCTCGCTCACCCTGGAGCACCGCTACGTCTGGCCGGACGGGCACGGCGCCTGGTTGGAGGTGCGCGCCTACCCGCATCCGGAAGGCTTGGCGCTGTTCTACCGCGACGTGACCGAACGCAGGGAGCGCGAGCAGGCCTTGGGCGAGGCGGAGGCCCGCCTGCGGGCGCTCGCCGACAATCTGCCCGGCGGGATGGTCTACCAGATCTGCATGGACCGCGACGGTAGCGGTCGACGATTCCTCTATGTGTCCCGCGGCTTCGAGCGCATGACCGGCGACCCGGCCGAGGCAGTTCTCGCCGACCCGGCCGTGGCCTACGACCTGATCCTCCCCGAGTACCGCGAGCGCTTGGCGGCAGCCGAGCAGGTCGCCATTCGCGACCTGGCACCGTTCGACTTCGAGGCGCCGTTCCGGCGTACCGATGGCGAGGTCCGTTGGAGCCGCATCATCTCGGCACCACGCCAGATGCAGGACGGCTCGCTCGTCTGGGACGGCATTCAACTCGACGACACCGCGCGCAAGCAGGTCGAGGAGCGGCTGCGCCAGAGCGAGGCCACGTTCCAGACCATCGCCAACTCCATCGACCAGATGGTTTGGTCGACGCGGGCGGACGGGTATCACGACTACTACAACCAGCGTTGGTACGACTTCACCGGGGTCCGTGCGGGCTCCACGGACGGCGGGGACTGGGACGGCATCGTCCATCCCGACGACCGCGAGCGCACCTGGGAACTCTGGAAGGGGTCGCTCGCGACGGGCGAGCCCTATCGGATCGAGTACCGCCTGCGGCACCACACGGGACGGTACCGCTGGACGCTGGGACGTGCCCTTCCGATGCGCGACGGGGCCGGCCGGATCACGCGCTGGTTCGGCACCTGCACCGACGTCCAGGACATCGTCGAGGCCCGCGATGTCCTGGCACGCTCGCGCGAGGACCTCGAAAGGTTGGTGGCCGAGCGTACCGCCGACCGAGACCGCATGTGGCGGCTCTCGACCGACGTCATGCTCGTCGCGCGCTACGACGCCACCATCGAGGCCGTGAACCCGGCCTGGACGACCCTGCTGGGCTGGGAGGAGCGGGATCTCCTCGGGCGCGCGTTCATGGATCTCGTACACGCAGACGACGTCGCCGCCACCCTGGCCGAAGTGGGCAAGCTGTCGGAAGGAGTGACGACGCTGCGCTTCGAGAACCGCTATCTGGGGAAGGACGGTGGGTACCGTTGGCTCTCCTGGACGGCGGTCCCCGACGAGGACCGCATCCATGCCGTCGGCCGCGATGTCACCGGCGAGAAGGAGGCGGCACAAGCCCTCGCGCAAACAGAGGAGGCACTGCGCCAGGCTCAGAAGATGGAGGCCGTCGGGCAGTTGACCGGGGGCATCGCGCACGACTTCAACAACCTGCTCACCGGCATCGTCGGCTCGCTCGACCTGATGCAGACCCGCATCGCGCAGGGGCGCACGGACACCATCGAGAAGTACGCCAAGGCGGCCATGTCCTCGGCCAACCGAGCCGCCGCGCTCACGCACCGGCTCCTGGCCTTCGCGCGCCGTCAGCCCCTCGATCCGAAGCCGGTGAATGCCAACGCGCTGGTGACCTCGCTGGAGGACCTGCTGCGCCGAACCATCGGGGAGGCCATCGGACTGGAGATCGTCACCTCGGGTGGGCTGTGGCCGACCTTGTGCGATCCGCACCAGCTGGAGAGCGCAATCCTGAACCTCGCCATCAACGCCCGGGACGCGATGCCGGACGGCGGCAAGCTCACCATCGAGACCTGCAACACGCACCTCGACCGCGCCTACGCCAAGCTGCACCCGGGCGTGGAGCCGGGCCAGTACATCTGCATCTGCGTGACCGACACCGGCACCGGCATGCCGCCGGACGTGATCGCCCGGGCCTTCGACCCGTTCTTCACGACCAAGCCCATCGGACAGGGTACGGGGCTCGGTCTCAGCATGATCTACGGCTTCGCGCGCCAGTCAGAAGGCCATGCCAAGATCTATTCGGAGGTCGGCAAGGGCACGACGGTCAAGATCTACCTGCCCCGTCATCGCGGGGTGTTGGCGGAGGAGGATGCCGAAGCCACGGGGCTCACGGAAGCCCACCGGGCGGAGGCCGGCGAGACGGTGCTCGTCGTCGAGGACGAGCCGGTCGTCCGCGACCTCATCGTCGAGGTGCTCGCCGATCTCGGCTATCGCGCGTTGGAGGCGCAGGACGGCCCCTCCGGCCTCAAGGCGCTCCAATCCGGCGAGCGCGTCGACCTCCTCGTCACCGACGTCGGACTGCCTGGCATGAACGGGCGCCAGCTCGCCGACCAGGCTCGTGAGAGCCGTCCGCACCTCAAGGTGCTCTTCATCACCGGCTATGCCGAGAATGCGATGTTCGGCAACGGGCACCTCGATCCCGGCATGCAGATGATCACTAAACCCTTCCCGGTCGAGACGCTGGCCGCGCGCATCCGCGAGATGATCGAGTCCTGAGCGGCGGGCTGTTCCCACGCAGCCTTAAGGCCCGCTGCCCAAGGCACTGCGGCCCCATCCTCGGGCTGGTTGCACCGGGCCTGCCATCGCCGGCCGCCCTCGGGCCGGGTCCTGTCCCGCAAGGCCGGGTCCGTGACGGGCGCGACGGGGTGCGGCGGGCCTCACCGGCCGTTCGCCGATGGCCGGGTCCCGGGGAACGGGACCTTGGCCTGATGGAACGAGGTGAAGCGGTCCTGTTCGTCGAGGGGCACGTCCAGGATGCAGTGCAGCCCGGCGGCATCGAAGTCGAGGCGCACCGTGCCGCCGAGCTCGTGGCCGACGCCTCCCTGGATCAGCCGCGTGCCATAGCCACGCCGGAATGGCTCGACGATTGCGGGCCCCCCGCTTTCCCGCCATTCCATCGAGAGCCGCCGCGAGCCGCTCTCGCCCGTCGTGATGCGCCAGGCGATGTCCACGCGTCCGGTACCGACGGAGAGCGCGCCGTACTTGGCGGCGTTCGTCGTGAGCTCATGCAGCGTCATGCCGAGTGCCAGGACATACCGGGGCGGCAGTTCCATGTCGGGGCCGTCCAGCCGGAAGCGGTCGTGCCGGTCGTCCCGGAAGGGCGCCAGTTCGTTCTCCAGCACCGTGCGAAGCGGGGCGCCGGTCCAGTCGTCCCGCGAGAGCAGGTCGTGGCTCTTGGACAGGGAGATGATGCGCCCCTCCAGCCGCCCGCCCGTCCCGTCGCTTCGATGCGCCTGCCGGGCCAGCGATTGCACGGTGGCGAGGGTGTTGCGGACCCTGTGGTTGAGCTCATGCAGCATCATGGTCTGACGCTCCTGGAGGACGTGGCTGCGCGAGATCTCGGCCCGCAACTCGCCTTCGTGCTTCAGCAACGCGACCGCCATGGCGTCGAAGGCCTCGCCGAGCTGGCCGAACTCGGACGACCCCGAGATGCCGGTCCGGGCGCCGAGGTCCCCCATCCGCCAGGCCGAAGCCGCCTGCAGCAGGCGACGCACCGGCCTGCGGATGAAGGCGCGCCCCGCCAGCAGGGCCGCCACCAAGGCCAGCAAGGCACCGAGGCCGATCAAGACCACGCCGCGCCGGGTCGCCGCATCGATGTCAGCGAACGCCGTTTCGGGTAGGAGGCCGACGGCGACCGTGACGGAATCGAGATCGTCCGGCGTCGCGGGCGCGATGCCGGTGATGCGCAGGTTGCCCCGCAGGCCCGGCAGGTCGGTGACCTTCCCTCGATTCGCCGACCAGGTCGACCAAAGGTCCGCCGGGATGGGCTTGCCGACCCAGTCCCCATGGTCCGGAACCCTGATCATGATGGTCCCATGCCGGTCGGCGACGGTCAGGGTGGCGTCCGGCGGCAACCCGACCCGCGCTTGCTGTTCGGCGAGGTAGGCGAGGTCGATGCTTGCCACGACCACGCCCTCCGGACGGCCCGCCGTGCCCGGCACGGCTTGGGCGAACTGCACGGTCGGTATGCCGGTGATCCGTCCGGTGACGAGCCTCCCGACCGCGAACCCGCCGGTTCTCATCGCGTCCCGGAAGTATTCCCGGTCGCCCAGGGAGTAGGCGCCGCGTGGGGAGCCGAGCGTGTTGCAGACGATGCTCCCGTCCGCATCCGCCACCCCGAAGAAGAAGGCACCCGGCACCTTGCCGAGCAGGGTCTTGAGGTAGGCGGTGCAGGACGGGGTGTCCTTGTCGCGGATCTCGGGGACTTCGGAGAGGATGCCGAGGACTTGGCGGGTGCCGCGCCCGAACTGGGCGAGGTCCGCGGCGACGCCTCGGGCGGCGCGCATCGCCTCGCCGCGCACGGCGTCGGTGCGAGCGCTCCGGAGCGCGTACTCGTTGTAGCCCTGGATGGCGAGGGCGGGCACAAGCGCCAGCGCGACGAGGCCCACGATCCTTTTGGTCAGCGACATTCAGGGATCAACACCAGCCCTTGTCTCCCTGCCCGCGACACGGACGCTTTCCACGCCGTGCCGTCGAACCTCCATGCGCGGGAAAACGGGACCGTGCACCGGGACCTTCCCGCCGCCCGATTCGGAACCGTCGACATCCTAACCCCTGCATAACGTCCTTCGCACGCATTGGCATCCGCCGACGCCATGCGATCCGACGCTCATCGGGCAGGGCGGACCCCCATCAATCCCGTTCGTCGGCCCTGGCCTCGCCAAGGCGACCCGCGATGGCATCGACCAGGCGCTCCCACCGTTCCGGGATCTGCGCTGTGCCGAAGTCGTCGTAGAGTTCGGCGAAGCCCTGCGCGATCCCGTGCATGGCGGGGCCGCCGAGAGCCTCGGGGTCGGCCGGAGGGCGGACGTTGCAATCGCGCATGGGGCATCTCCGGGACGGGAGCCTTTTCGGCGCCTCGCCCGCCGATTGATCTGTGACAGGAGCGAAGCGTCAATCCAGCCGACGCGGAATGGTTTCAGCTGGGCCATTCGGGCTCGGGCCGGACACGGATGATGGTTTCCGTGGTATTTCCCGCGCCATCCTTTCGCGCTGCCCCCCGGAACCCTCGCGGCATGACGAAGACCTTCGGCCTGAACCGCTCGCTCGGCGGAGCCATCGGCATCATCGCGCTCGTTGCGGTGCTCGGCAGCGGCGCCGTCCTCGTTTCCCTGGCCCAGCTCCAGGCCGCCATCGACGCCCGTGGGCGCTCCAACCTCGTCCTTCGCTCGCTCTACGCGCTGCGCATCGCCATGCTGAACCAGGAGACCGGGCTGCGCGGCTACCTGCTCACCGGGCGCGAGGACAGCCTCGACCCCTATCGCCAGGGAAGGCCGGCCTTCGAGGCAGCCAGCCGGGAGCTTCGCGCCCTGATAGGCGACGACCCCATGCGCCTCGGTTGGCTCGCCGAGGCGGAACAGGCGGCGCGGGCCTGGCAGGACGAGGTCGGCGAGGCCGTCGTCCGCGGCATGGCCGATCCGGCGCGCCGTTCGGACGCGGCCGGAATCGAGGCCAGCGGCACCGGCAAGGCCTACTTCGATACCTTCCGGACCAAGCTCGACTCCATCCAGGGGGGGGAGGAACGGCTTCGCGAGATCCAGGGCGGCAGGCTCGACGGAGCACGGCGAAACGCCGCCACCGTTTCGTGGGGCGGTGCCATTCTGACCCTCCTGATCTGCGCCATCGTCGGCCTCGCCATCCGGCGCAGGATCGTGGCTCCTCTCGTTCGGCTCGCGGAAGCGATGCGTCGCCTCGCCCGGCACGACCTTTCGACCGAGGTGCCAGGCACCCGCCAGCGCGACGAGGTCGGGGCTATGGCGCGTGCGGTCCTCGTGTTCAAGGACGGCCTGATCGAAGTCAATCGGACCTCTCTCCTGCGTGCGACCGCCGATACGCTCCCTGCCATGGTCGGCTATATCGATGCGCAACGGCGGGTCGGCTTCCTGAACGGCGAGTTCGAGCGCTGGTTCGACCTTCAGGTCGAGGACGTGACCCAGGTCGACGGCCGTCCCCTGGCCCAGGTCTTCGCGAGCGAGCCCTTCCCGGGCACGGGGCGCGAACTGGAGACCGCCTTCGCCGGGACCGAGACCCGCTTCGAGCATCGCCTCGCCCGACGCGGCGCCGACCGGCGGGTCGTGGAAGGGTTCTATCGGCCTCACCTCGGACCCGATGGCGCCGTGCTCGGGGTCGTCACGCTCCTGACCGACATCACCGAGCGCAAGGGCTTGGAACGGCGCCTCGCCCTGCACGCCCGCGACCTTCGCCGTACCAACGAGGAACTGGAGCAGTTCGCCTACGTGGCCTCCCACGACCTCAAGGCGCCGCTGCGCGGGATCGAGAACCTGGTGACCTGGATCGAGGAAGACCTGGAGGAGGTCCTCAACGCCGACACCCGGACGAACATGGACCTGCTCAAGAGCCGGGTCCGGCGCCTTGAGAGCCTGCTCGACGATCTTTTGGCGTACTCGCGGGCAGGACGCGGCGACGTCGCCACCGAGCCGGTGGACACCAAGGCGCTGGTCGAGGAGCTCGCCGCCCTCGTCAGCCCACCCGACGGCTTCGTCATCGAGGCATCGGAGCGCCTGCCGACCCTGGATGCCGCCCGTGCACCCTTGACCCAGGCGTTCCAGAACCTCATCGGCAACGCGATCAAACATCACGACCATCCAGCCGATGGACATGTCCGGGTCGATGCTCACCCAGCGGACGATATGGTGGAGTTCACCGTCACCGACGATGGCGCCGGCATTCCCGAGCAGTTCCGTGAACGGGTATTCGGCATGTTCCAGACGCTGAAGCCCCGCGACGAGGTCGAGGGCAGCGGCATGGGCCTTGCCATCGTCAAGAAGCTGGTCGAGCGCCAGGGCGGCAGGATATGGCTGAGCGACGGCAGGGACGGGCGAGGCCTCTCGGTCCATTTCACCTGGCCCGATGGCACGAAGGAAATCGCCGATGGCACCGACCGTTAACCTGCTCCTCGTCGACGACGACGAGGTCGACGTGCAGGGACTCAGGCGCGCCTTCAACAAGAGCAAGATCGCCAACCCCATCACGGTGGCGCGCGACGGGATCGAGGCGCTGGAGATCCTGCGCGGCGAGAACGGCAGGACCAAGCTCGCCAAGCCGCACCTGATCCTGCTCGACCTCAACATGCCGCGCATGAACGGCATCGAGTTCCTGGAGGCGCTGCGGGCCGACGAGGACCTGAAGAGCGCGCTCGTGTTCATGGTCACCACCTCGAAGGCCGAGGAGGACAAGGCACGGGCCTACGGGCACCACGTGGCCGGCTACATCGTCAAGCAGGACCCGGCCAACACCTTCATGCAGGCGGTGTCGCTGCTGGAGCACTACTGGAAGATCGTCGAGTTCCCCGAGTAGCCTTTTTTCGGAACCGGACTGCCGATGCCGACCCGCATCCTTCTCATCGACGACGACCAGGTCGACCGTACCGCCGTGCGCCGGGCGCTGGCGAAGTCAGGGCTTGCCCACGAGCTCACGGAGGCGTCTGACGGCACCACCGGGCTCAGGATTGCGGAGGAGCGGGCGTTCGACTGCGTGCTGCTGGATTACCGCCTACCCGACGTCGACACCTTCGAGCTCCTGGCCTCGCTCCTCTCGCAGGCCGGCGGCAACCAGGCGGTGCTGATGCTGACGGGCGAGGACGACCCGGACGTCGCCTTCCGGCTGATGCGGGCGGGCGCCCTCGATTACCTCGCCAAGGCCGAGGCGACCCCTTCGAGCCTTGCGCGGGCGATCCGCTATGCCAAGGCACGCCGCGAGTTCCTGGCCGAACTGAGCACCGCCCGGCGCGAGGCCGAGGCGAAGTCGCAGGAACTCGACACGCTGAACAAGCAGAAGTCACTCCTGTTCTCGATCATCGCCCACGACCTGCGCAATCCCTTCCAGGCGCTCCTGGGCTTGTCGACCGTCCTGAGCCAAGCCGTGGCCGAGCGTGATCACGTCACCGTCGAGCGGCGCGCACAGGGCATCCAGGAGGCGGCGAGCCAGGCCTACGACCTGATGGAGGGCCTGTTTGCCTGGGCGAGCCTGCAGATGGACACCGTCGCGGTGACGATCCGCCGGGTCGACCTGTGCGCCGTCGTGGATGGCGTCCTGGGAGGCGCGGCGGAAGCGGCAGCCGGCAAGGGCATCGCCCTCACGTCGGATTGCGCCGGAGCCTACGTGGAAGCCCACTGCGACATGTTGGCGGCGGTCCTTCGCAACCTCGTCGGCAACGCCGTGAAGTTCACCCGACCGGGCGGAGCCGTGACGGTGACGGCGCTTCGCTCGGGCGGTCAGGTCAGCGTCGTCGTTTCGGACACCGGCGTCGGCATGCCGGCCGACAAGGTGGCGGACCTGTTCAGGCTCGACCGACGCGTCACCACGAACGGCACGGCGGGCGAGCGCGGCAGCGGCCTGGGACTCCTGCTCTGCCGCGACCTCGTGGAGCGCCAGGGAGGCACCCTCGCGGTGGAAAGCGTTCCCGGGCTTGGCACCACCTTCAGCCTCGGACTGCCGGCGGCGGCCGTGCCGGAGCAGGACATGGCTTCCTGACTCAGAGCTAACCCGGCGAGTTGGGCAGAGCCATGTCCGGCGATGGGTTCGCCATCGGCGACATCACGTACGAGCCTGACACCCGCGCCGGCAGTTCGGTCCTGCGGAGCGCAGGATGGACGTTGACGGTCGCCTCTGATGGTCGGAGATGGGCACGCGGCCTTCGATCCGGGAAGGGGCACGCCTACCCACCGGGTGACCGGATGCCGAGGAACCGCATGATCCCGTAGGTGCCGGCCGCCGAGGCGAGCGACAGGCCCATCACCGTCAGGAAACCGTTCGGATCGTCGGACAGCGGCAATCCCTTCACGTTCATGCCGAACACGCCCGTGAGGAAGGTGGGCGGTAGGAACAGGGCCGAGAGAACTGAGAGCACGTAGAGCTGGCGGTTGCTTTCCTCGGCCAGATGCGCCGCGACCTCGTCCTGCAGGAGCCTTGCACGGTCGGCGAGCAGGCCGACGTCGCGGTCCAGCGCGTCGAGGCGCTGGGCGATGCGCGCCGCGACGGCGACGGCGGGGCCGTGGAGGTGCTGCGTCGCATCGTCGGCCTCCATCCGGTGGAAGACCGCCGCTAGCCCGACGAGCTGCCGATGGAGGCGGACCGCGCTACGCCGAATCGGACCGAGGCGACGCCGGTCGTCTCCCGAACGGCCGTCGAGGACGTGATCCTCGATGGCATCCAGGTCGTCGGAAAGCCGCTGTCCGGTCGCGGCCATCGAAGCCGCCACGCAGCCGACCATCGTCTCCAGAAGGAGCACGGGCGAGGGGATCGGCGCGCCGTTCTCGGCCTTGGTGCGCGTGGCGTCCGGGCTCTCGACCGGGCGGCGACGTCCGCTCACGAGGGAACGCGGACCCATGACGAAGTGCAGCCGCCCGGAGGCGTCCGGTTTGGCTCCGGCGCGTGTAAGGTCGGCCACGACGCCGGCCACATGGCCGTCCTCGACCGTGACGCGCTGGTGTTCGTCCTGCCCGAAGGCCGCCGCAGCGAGGGCCCGCGGCGCGATTCGACCCTGGTCGATCAGGGACGCGATGTCCGCCGCACCGAGGTCGAAATGCAGCCAGACGAAGCTCCCGCCGAAGGCATCGAGGTCCACCGGCACCTCGCCGGAGGGGATGGCGCTGCCGCGGCCCTGGTCATCGAAGGACATGGCCCAGAGAAGGCCGGGCAGCGCCGTGGCATCGGTCGGTAGGGGCATGGGACCTCCGAACGCCGGATGGGGTTTCAGTCCGTCACCACCGCCACGAGGGAGAAGGCTGCCGCGATGGCAAGGTTGCCGGCGAGGAGGAAGGCGAGCAGGGTCATGGGTTTCCCATCGAGGTTGGCTCCCTCAACGCCGACGGCCACGGTTCGTTGCCGTCGGATCCGTGGGACCGAGCAATCGGTGCACGGAAATGCGGGGCGCCTCGTGCCGCCCTGGGCGGAAGCGCGACGCCTTCGGCGATGCGGTGTCGACCGGTCCGGCCGGCGCTCCCGCGACGCCGATGTAATATCCCGACGGTCGCGGCTCCCGGGGAGGGCCAGGGTGTCACGAAGGCATGGGTGCGCTCGTGGATCGCGAAGCGGCTTGGTCCCTCGGCGCAGCCGACGAAGATCGGTTCGCCCTGCCGACGATGAAGATGACGTATGAGCCTACGTTCCCGGGGGCCGACATCTGACCTGACGCCGGGGCGCCCCAGGGTAGCCCTTAACCGAGACCGCGCGACCGTACAGGGATCCACCGTCGTGCGTTCAGTGACCGCGGATGCCCGTGTCGGTGACCTGCCCATGTTTCCGAATCCATTCAGGGGCACGGTCGGACCATGAATTCGGATCACGGCGTCGTTACCGGTTAACCATTGCATCTTAGCGTCGCGCGTCCGGCACTGCGCTCAGCTTCCGAGACCGAGGAACGTGATGATCTCGCCCCATCCAAGGGAGAAGGAACGCTTGGCCGCGTTGCGCGAGCTGCGCATCCTGGACACCCCGCCCGAAGCCCAGTTCGATACCATCTGCCGAACGGCGGCAGCCCTGTTCTCGGCTCCCATGGCCCTGGTGTCGCTCGTGGACGACGACCGTCAATGGTTCAAGGCGTCCTGCGGACTGGAGGCCCGGGAGACCACCCGCGACGTGTCCTTCTGCTCGCATGCCATCCTGGCGGACGAGGTGCTGCTGGTCGAGGACGCCACGCGGGACGCGCGCTTTTCCGCCAATCCCCTCGTGACGGGCCATCCCGGCATCCGGTTCTACGCGGGCGCGCCACTCATCCTCAGCGATGACATCCGTATCGGCACCCTCTGCGTCATCGACACCGAACCCCGCTCCCTTGTCCCGGCACAGGTCGCGCAGCTGCGCGACCTCGCCGACGTCGTGACCTCCCTCATCAGGCTCCATGAGGCGCGGATCGGGCACGAGTCGGAGATGGAGGCCCGCCGCAGCGCAGGCGAACGGCTCGCGGAGAGCGAGGCCCGTTACCGGGCCTTGGCCGATGCGCTGCCGCAGATGGTGTGGGTGACGAACGCGACCGACCGCCGCGCGCTGTATTCCAACCTGCAGTTCCGCAGCTTCTACGGTCCGATAGGATCAGGGCAGGCGGAGCGGGTCGCGCGGAACCATCCCGACGACGCCGCCCGCATGGCGGAGGCGTGGGAAAGGGCGGTGGCGGAGGAGCGTGCCTACGACGTCGAGGGCCGGCTGAGGCGCCATGACGGAACCTTCCGCTGGCACAAGGTCGTCGTCATCCCCATCCGCCGGGACGGTGCGGTGACCGAGTGGCTTGGCACGGCGCTGGACATTGACGACATCGTCACTGCCCGCGCCAAGCTGGAGGAGACGACCGAGCTGCTGCGCCTGGCGCAGGACTCGGCGGGCGCCGCGATCTGGGACTGGGACGTGCACCGCCGCGTGGCGCGGCATTCCCCGAGGTCCGCCAGCCTGTACGGGTTCGCGAGCCTCGACGACGGCGCCGTCGAGGTAACGGCCGAGGAATGGGAACGGGGCGTGCACCCGGACGACCTGCCCGCCGTCTGGGCGGCGGTCGCCCGGGCGCTTGAGCGGCGGCAGACGTTCACGACCGAGTTCAGGGTTCTCCGCCCACTCGGCGACGGAGGCGGTCACCGGTGGATACAGGCCTTCGGGCACGTGGTGACCGACCCGGCGTCCGGTGAGCCGACACGCATCGTCGGGCTGCACCTCGACGTGACGGCGCGCCGGGAATCCGAGGAGGCGCTGCGTCGAAGCGAGGCTCGGCTTCGCGTCAGCGAGGAGCGGCTAGCACTCGCCCTCGACAGCGGTGACGACGTCCTGTGGGACTGGAACCTCGCCACGGGCGAAGCGTGGGTCTCCAACCGTTGGCACAAGATGCTCGGGCACGGGGCGGAGCGGCCTCGCGTGGACCTGAGGAGCTGGCGCCGGATCGTCCATCCCGACGACGTGCGGCTCGCCGCCGGTCTGATGCGGGACCACCTGGCTGGCCTAGCTCCCCTCTACGAGTGCGAGTACCGCCTCCGGAAACGCGACGGCACCTTCCTCTGGGTGCTGGCGCGCGGTCGCGTCGTCCACGACGCGGGGGACGGTCGCCCGCTTCGCGTGGTGGGTACCCAGATCGACATCACGCGCCGCAAGGATGCGGAACGTCGCATCGAGCACATGGCGCTGCACGACGCGCTCACCGGGCTGCCGAACCGCGCCCTGTTCCGCTCCCGGCTCGACCAGGAGATCCGGCATTCGGCGGGGCAGGGCAGCCCCTTCGCCGTGCTGGTCGCGGATCTCGACGCCTTCAAGGCGGTCAACGATGCGCTCGGGCACCCGGCGGGCGACGGACTCCTGCGCATCGTCTCCGACCGGCTCCGGTCCGTGGTCCGTGAGGGGGATACGGTCGCCCGGCTGGGCGGCGACGAGTTCGCGCTCATCCTGGCTCGGCTCGACGATGCCGCGGAGGCGAGCCGCGTGGCGCAGCGGATGATCGATGCGGTCGGCGAACCCGTCGACCTTGACGGGCACCTCACCAGCATCGGGGTCAGCGTCGGCATCGCCGTGGGGGAAGGGGCCGGCGCGGATGCGGACCAACTCTTCAAGAACGCCGACATCGCGCTCTACCGGGCGAAGGCGGCCGGGCGGAACACCTATCGCTTCCATGACAGCGGCATGGACGCGGCCATCGCAGTGCGCAACCTGCTCCAGATCGATCTCCGGGATGCGGTGGCCCGCGGCGGGTTCACGCTGCACTACCAACCGGTGGTCGACCTGGCGCGCGACGAGATCGCCGGCTTCGAGGCCTTGATGCGCTGGCGGCACCCGACCCGCGGGATGATCTCGCCCGCCGACTTCATCCCCATCGCCGAGGACAGCGGCATGATCGTGCCGCTCGGGGATTGGGCCCTGAGGTCGGCATGCGCCGCCGCGGCCGGATGGCCGGGGCGATGCCGGGTCGCGGTGAACGTCTCGGCCGTCCAGTTCCGCCAGCCCGGCCTTGAGCAAAGCGTCGTGAAGGCGCTCGCCGCCACCGGGCTGTCCCCGTGCCGGCTTGAGCTTGAGATCACCGAGAGCGTCCTCCTGGCCGACGCCGAGGCCGTGGTCGCCTCCCTGCACAGGTTGCGCGCGCTCGGCGTACGCATCGCCCTCGACGATTTCGGCACGGGGTATTCGTCGTTGAGCTACCTGCGGCGTTTTCCGTTCGACAAGATCAAGATCGATCGCTCCTTCATCCGTGAGATCGGCGACCCGGTCGCGGCGGCCATCGTCCGCGCCGTCGTCGGCCTCGGCGCGCGCCTCGGCACGGTCGTCACCGCCGAGGGCGTCGAGACGGCGGAGCAGCTGGAACAGGTCCGCAACGAGGGCTGCACGGAGGTCCAGGGATATCTGTTCGGACGGCCGGTACCCGAAGCCGACGTCCACGCCCTCCTGCGCGGCCGTGACGCCCAGGCCATGGCCTAGGATCGCCCGGGGCCGAACCCGATGCCGCATGGTCCGGCGATGCCCGGGGCCGGACGCAGCAAGTGAGCGTGCTGGGTGTACCGAATGCGGGTTCCCGTCCCGGCATCATCCAAGCGGGCGCATGACCCGTGGAGGCAGGCCCTCGCCGCTTAGGATCGTCCTGCGTCGAAGCTGCACCCGCGGTGGCAAGGTCAACGGCTTCCTACCGCTACCGGATCGCCTTTGGGCCCCTCGGAGGCGGAGCGTACGGCGACTCGGCTTCCAAGTTCATGGATGATGACCTGATCCCGGTCGCGGGCAGGTGCGACGTTCCAGGTCCGGCATCGTCGAAGCCCTGCTGCCTCCGGGGGCCAGGGCTGTCGGCCGTGACGGCTTGCGACAGGTGCCGGTGCCTGGCCATCCCGCGCCCCACGTCCCATGTGCTCGAAGATCGTCCCGGACCCATCGAATTAAAGGTAGGATATCGCGTGGCTTGGGTTGGCATCGAGAACTCCAGCCGATGCAACTCGGCGCGCAAGGTTCGAGTGTGCTTGCACGGGGACGGAAAGGCGAGGAATCGATGGATCATGCGGCCCAATGGACGAAGCAGGCGGCCGGCGCGCTGTTCATGGGACTTGAGCGGGAAGCGGCGGACGCCCTGCTGGATGCCGCGTCCCAGCGGCGGTTCGAGGCGGGTACGACGCTGTTCCACCAAGGGGACGCGCCGGACCAGCTCTTCCAGGTTCGCACGGGCTTGGTGAAGATGTCCCGGGTCAATCCCGATGGCGCCCAGACCATGCTCAGGTACATGGGTCCCGGTGACCTGATCGGCTGCGTCGCGGTCTTCCGGCGGACCCCGTACCCGGCCACGGCCAGCACCGTTCGGCCGACGACGGCGCTGGGTTGGGGAGCCCAGCGGATCCTCGAACTGATGCAGCGGTACCCTGCCATCTCGGCGAATGCACTCGGCATCGTGGGAGACCGCGCGAGGGAGATGGTCGACCGCGTCTCGGACCTGACCGACAAGGGAACCGAGGCGCGGATCGCGAGCGTCCTCCTGAAGCTCGCCGACCAGATCGGCCGCCGCTCGGCATCCGGGATCGAGGTCGCCACGCCGGGGATGAGGAGGGACATCGCCGAGATGACGAACCTCAACTACTTCACGGTAAGCCGGATGCTCGGCGCTTGGCAGGCGAGCGGGATCGTGCGGGTCGCCCGGGGCCGCATCCTCATCCTCGAACCTCGTAGGTTGCTCCAGATAGCCGGATGACGGACGAGGTCGCCCGGCGAGCATCCTTCCGCGCCTTCGACGGAAGCGACCCGGACATCCGCATGACCGCAAGGCCCCGCGCCTCGATGTCCTTAGCTAACCGCGGCGGGACACGGGTTTCTCAGGACCCCGGCTCGATTTCGGCCACCACGAAGGTCCGCATCCCGCCATCCAGGCTGTCGCGTATCGCGACGGGCGCGCCCAGGACGAACAGGTAGGCCCCGAGCCGGTGACGAATCTCTCTTTCGATGGTCACCCCATCGAACGCGATCACCCACATCGGCACCGCGCCCGCCTCGTACACGAGCCGTCCGGTCCGAATGGGCTCGTCGGCCCAGAAGCGCCATACCCTGCACCGTTCGCGCTCAAGGCGCCAGAGGACGGGATCGAGGCGTCCGCCGTCCCCGAGCGGCGCCTCCATCCTGTAGCCGCGCTCGGAACACCCATCGGGGTGGGCGCCTCCCGGGGCGAGCGTGAGCGTCACATGGCACATCATCGCCGGGGGACGCAGGCCATGGCGCGGCGCCGGGCGCACCGCTCCGAACGAACCGGCCGCCGCGCAGCCTCGAACCGCCACGGTGCACGCCGCCGTGCCCGGGATGCGCCGCTTTCCCCGATCCAGTTCGCGTCGCCGGCGTTCGGGGACGGTTCGATTGGATCGCGCCGGGAAACGTGATCCGGGGCGTTGCCAAGGCCGCGGGAACGGAGCGTCCCGTTTTGAATGGAGACCTGTGCGCATCGCTGGCCAAACGCAGGCGGGACATGGGCAGGGTTGAGCAGGCGACGGCTGCGAATGCATCCACTAGAGGCGTCCCGGGCCTGCAGCACAGGGTTCCGGTGCGAGAACATGGGCGAACACGAGACCGGATCCATACCCAGCGCGTAGCGTCGAGCTTGGATCGCCTGCAATTGGACTCTTGGGGGAGGGCTCCGCGGGACCGGAGCCGCCCCGCACCCTCGCGCATCGGCACGACGAGGTTGCGGAGGCCTGGAACTCGCGCCATGGCAGGGTTCCGCTGCGCTCCCGTCCCAGTGCAGTAGGTTTGGCGCGACGAAATGGCGTTGCCGATGCCGCCGCGGGCCTATTCCGGCAGGTCGTCAGCCAGGCGGTAGCGCGAGCTCGCCCTCGTCAGGCGCCGAGCGGGTGCGCGTA
Organism: Methylobacterium sp. FF17; assembly: GCF_025813715.1. Classification (NCBI taxonomy): domain Bacteria; kingdom Pseudomonadati; phylum Pseudomonadota; class Alphaproteobacteria; order Hyphomicrobiales; family Methylobacteriaceae; genus Methylobacterium; species Methylobacterium flocculans. The sequence continues at coordinate 5,302,114 of NZ_CP107532.1, read as the reverse complement.
CCGCCGGCGGCATCGTGCCCCGAGAGGAGAAAGGCGGCAAGGCCGCGGATCGCGGCGGGGTCCGCCCGACAGAGCAAGTTCGTGGCCCGACGCTCCTGGGCGACGAGGCCGGCCGCGACGAGGCACCGGAGATGATGAGACATCGTCGAGGCCGGGACCACTCCGACCTGCGCCTGCAATCGTCGAACCGGAACGCCGTCGTCCCCGGCCCGCAGCAGCGCATGGAGGATCAGCAACCGGGTCGTATTGCCAAGCGCGTCGAGGCGCCTTGCCGCCAATTCGATGTCCATCGAGCCATCTAGCGGGACGGTTGCGAGGCGGTCAACGCGAGCGACGGCTTGATGCCGGTCAGCCCTGCCTGGCAATGCCGAAGGGGGCATCCGCCAGCCTCGCGCCCGGCTTCAGCGTTGCCCGATGCTGCGCACCGTGCGCCGGAAGCTGACGGCGCAGGCAAGGAAGCGAGGTGTCGGATTGCTCTCCGCGCCAAGCCGGCGAACCCAGAGTAAGACGAAGCCTTGCGAGCGGCATAGCTCCGAGACCGGTGCCGGGCCAGGTCGGATCTCTTCGACGCTCGCTGGTCGCCGAGGAACGCCGCGGCGACCGGGGCAAGGTCAGGCTGCGATCCATGTTTGGGGGGACGCAGGTGGGACCGGGCTGACGCGCATCGCCCAAGCCATTGAAAAAAAATTCTTTTTCCGCCACGACCAAAGGAAAGACGTTGCTATCCTTGTGAAGGGCTGATGAGACCCAAAGGACTGGATAGGTGATCCTGGAAGAATAAGAGAAGCAATCCTTCAGTATCGCGCGTGCCTTCCTCCGCCTTTGACGTCGCATGACCCTTGACGCGCCACGCCCTGAACTCTCGAAGCAGGAACCCAAGACTGGCCGCTGCACGAATGTTCTTGACGAACAGTTGATGAAAAGGGATAAGGCCCGCCCACGCCAAACGCCGCCTGGACATCGTCCGGCGCACGAGACGTGCAGGAAAAGGGGACGCGCGTTCTGGCAGGATCGCGCGCCCCGACCGAACCGCCGCCGATGCCAAGCGCGTAGAGATAGCCATCGACGGCCCCGACAACAGAGCGCCGTGGAGCGCCCGAAGCCCGATCCGAATCGCCTTTCTGCCAGATACGAGACGACCTGGCAAGGGGCTTCGAGCGCGAGGTTTCGGGCAAACCACCCCGGCAAGGGCGAGCGCAATCGCGAGAAGCCAGATGCCTCCAGAAGAACTCCCGCCGCAGCCCGATCAGGTCCCGCTCACCGTTCGCCTCTTCGTGGGCGAAGTCCCCAGGATCGTTCTCGACGACGGGTCAAGCCCACGAAGCATGTGGGTGGCCGTCGCGATGGATGTCGCCAACGGCCGCGCAGCAGGCCTCGGCCTGTACGACGCCCTACCAAGCGATGGGCATCTCCTCGCGCTGCTCGACGCGGCGCTCGTCGAGGAGGGCCCCTTGGGCACGGTATGGGCATGCGCCTGCACCGCCGTGATCACAGACCGCGCCCTGCTTTGGTCGACGCCGGAAACGGCGGACTGGCTCTCTCGCCGTGGCATCGAGCTGCGGGCCGCGGTTCCGCCCGGACCGGCGGCCGACGAAAGGGCGGAGCGGCCCTTCGCGCGGACCTTGACCTCGCTCTGCAAGCACGTGAGGGGTCGCCGTCACGCCAGCGACCCGGAGCGGAGGGCGCTCGTCACCCGCCAAGCCGCGATGGAAGCCGCCCACACATGGCGCGCCGCCTGCGGTTCGGACGCCGAGGCCTGAGCCGATACGATGGCGGTCCCTTCTACCGCCGCCGTCCGGCGAATGCCGCCAAGAGGCGTCCCGGGTCGGGGGCGCTACGTTTGTGCCTTGCCCCCGACCTCCCACAATGGACAGGGCACCCGGCCTCCGGGTGCCGCCGCACGGTCGGGCGCAAGCGATCCCAGGCGTCCCTCCGGCCATGCACCCGAGCCCCGATGAACCGAGCGCCGATCCCCGCCTCCGAGAGTTCACGAAGGCCTGCCAAGTGGTCTCGATGCTCTCGCACCCGGACACCAGGCCCATCGCCGAAGCAGCCCTGCAGGCCCTCCGGGTCGCCGTCGCGACGCGCAGCATCCGCACGTCGACGGTGAAGGGCTTGCGCCAATCCATCCGCAAGCACGTGCGTGCGGCCTGGACGGACGGCGTCGTCGTCCCGCTGGCGAGGTCCCGCGACCCCGCCGACCGGGCCGTCCTCCAGAGGCTTCCCATGGACCTTGACCTGAAAGCCCATCGAAGCGTCACGGATGTCCTCGTGAGCGTCGCCGGCATGCTTCCCGAGCAGGCGCACGGGACGCGCCGCCATGTCGACCTGGGGCTTCGTTACCTTCGCAACCTTCCCGTCATCCTGGGGGCGCTCGACGACCTCGACACCTTCGTCGGTGAGGCGCCGCCGCGAACCGCGACGCCGCCGGGCAAGGAGGAAGAGGACCACGTGCAGGCGCTGGCCACGGCGACGCGCAGGCTCCGGGCCGAATTCGCGAAGGTCCTCCCCCTCCTTGTGGGGGGCTTGGCGGAGGCCGCCCATCGATTGCCCCCCGCCGACTTCCAGCAAGGCTCCATGCCGACCGTGGCCGGAATCCTCTGCGCCCGTCCGGTCCACGGGGGCCGGGCAGCCGATCCGGAGCGGACAGGATGGAGGCGCCGCCTGTCCGAGGCTCTCCTTCATGACATCGTCGACGGAGGGCTCCGCCCGGAACTCGCCCGCCTGCTCCGCCGCCATCACGGGTTGGTGGTTGGCCGGGCATCGTGCAGCCTCGGACACGACCATGAGGGCGCACTCGGGCTATGCATGACCCGGGGAGCGGTCACGCTGAGGCTGGCGGTCGGTTTCGCCGTCATGACCGGCAGGATGGACCTTGTCCACGCGGTCGGGCCCGACGCCGCCAGCAGACGGGCGGGCGCAGCGGAGGTCGACGCCATCCTCGACGATTCAACGCCCGCCTATCTCGATACGCCCGCCCATCGGGCCATGCGCCGGCTTGCGGCCGCATGCCGGGAATCGTTCAGCATGTCGAGGTCGGAAGACGGCGAGCTCGTCGTGGCGGAGCGCTCCAGGGCACCCATCGACGCGGACCTCGTCGGGATGCTGGTAGGGATCGCCGACGAGGAAGGGGTCGCTGTCCGCTTCATGGCGCTACGGGATACGGCACTTGCCACCGCGCTCATCGACAGCGGCTTCACGCGGCCCGATGATCGGAGCCGCGGCATCCTGCGACGGGCGCCAGCCGCACCCGCCGCAGCGTTGGGTCCGTAGAGCCACGGAATTGAGGGGCGGCATAGGGATGGACCTAGCCACCATCGGCCGGCCTGGGCGCCGGTACAATCGCGACCCGTCCGGTCTGGATACGCCGGATGTCCGCCGGACGCGGCGACGGGCCGGGGAGGGGACGGCGCATGCCGTTCACCACGCGTGCCCGCCGCCTCGCGAAAGTGGGCTGCCCGGAGCCGGAGGGATGCCATGAGGCGCATGTGGCCTCCGCGTCAGGGGCTACGGCCCCTCGCGCCGCCTGGTCCTCCGGACTACGACAACGCAGGCCGATCTCTCTTAACCAAGTCCGGTTGACCGGAAACTTTGTTCTTGCGCCGGCATGGTCGGCCAGGTTATGCCGGCTCATCGACCCTGCGGTCTCCGCAGGCATGATGCCAGGAGCGCACACGGCATGGTCGCCGAGGTTCAGCAGCAGCGGGACAGGAACGCTCGCGCGTTGCGACGGAAGAAGCAGAAGCTCGATGCGATCCTTGAGAGCGCACGTGAGCTGCCGAAAATCGCAGACGAGATCGCTACCCTGACGGTGCGGGTCGCTCAGCTGGACGCGATGTTGGCGGCCTGGAAGCAGCCGTCCGCATCGGCGGCCGGAACGCCGGCTGCGCCCAGCCAGGCACCTCGCAACAAAACCAAGTCGTTACCGGCTCCCGACACGACGAAGGGTGTCGCCGGGCTGATCGTGAAGGCCCTTGAGGAAGCGGGACCGACAGGCTTGTCGGGGGGCGAGATCAACAGGGTGGTGATCGCCGCCGGCCATACGATCGATGCGGCTGAGAAATCCAAAAATCGCCTTAAGAAACATTTCCTAGTAATTCACAGGAAAATCGCCCAGAGATGGTACGCCCTCGACGCGGGCGTCCCGCCCGAGCCCGAGGACAATCCCTAAGCACCTTTACGAGAGAGAACTTGGAGCTTTCGATGAGAGCAACGCACACGAAGCTCAGGAGGCCGCAGTCCCGCGCCCCGCCTACGGCCTGCGACCCACTGGAAGAGTAGCGCGGCCCCTGCCAGTCGCGGAACGAAACGGCCGTGGATCGGGTCGGCCTAAGCCGCCGCCCCGACCCACGGCCCAGCCAAGATGCACATCCAATCAGGCGACGTTACCAGCATCGCCTACGAACCCGGAACCACCATTTCGGAAGACATCGATCCAGGACTTGTGTGCGCCGGTCCGCGGAGGAAAGCCGCAGGCCAATCCAGGCGAATCCGGATTCTGCGGAGTCCGGACCACCCTGTCAAGCCGCCACGCAAGGCCTTCCATCGGTTCTTCCGCAAGGAGGACACCCATGACCGTCATCTACCTGCCTTCGGCCCGACGTGCCCGCGCCCCCAGACCCCCATGGGATCCCGATCAGATCGCAGCCTGGCTCCTGACCCTCGTCGCCGCCTACGGGACGTGCGACTGCGACGATAACCGGACGCAGGCTTGCCGTTTCCACGACCTCCTCGTCGATGCGACGTGGACCGCGGCGCGGGAGTGGGTCGTCACCGTGTCCAGCGATGGCGAGCACGGTCATGTCGATCTTTTCTGCGCCGGCGTCGCGCTCGACGGGCCCAGCCGTTCCGTAAGCATCGGCTACTGCGAACCAGGGGACTGGCTGTCGCGCCTGGCGACGGCCTTCGCGGCGTACCCGGTCGTCCCTTGGATCGCGGAGTCGACAGGGGCGGCCTCCTAGCACGTCCCGATCCGGAGTCCGGACGACCAGGTCCGTTCACCTCGTCGCCGGATTTCCGGCCGAGCGCATCGACAGCCGACGGCACGATCCACTATAATTCCGGAATTATGGAAATAGCGGATCGCGTCTCGGCGCTCATCCCGGGTCGGGCGCTGGTCCCGTCCCGGGCGCCTAGGGTGTTGGAATCGGCCGCTCGCGCCGACGCCGGCGACCGTGCGCACCCCTGAAAGGACATCGCGTGACGAAGCCACCAAATGTCCGGGTCCCGCAGCCCGAAGGCACGCTTCTGCCAGCGGACGAGGCGCTGGCCAACTGGATGCTGTCGCGCATCCGGGAGCGTCCGCCGGAACCCCTGCCGGCGACGCCGCCCCGTGCCGTGGAGCGGTTCTGGCCTGCCCCCGTAGCGCCGGTGCCGGTGCCGGGCTGTCGCATCGAGTCATGTCACCCCGCGCTTGCGGAGGATCTGCCGGGGGTGGAGACGATCCGGATCGGACGCTCCCCCAGGGGCGCCCGTCGTGGCCGGCCAAGCCGTCTGAGGAGCCGGAAGGGCGGTCGCGTGCTTCGCCTGACGTCCGGCCTCGAATTCGACCACGCGCTCGACGGAGAGCTCGATGGGTCCGTCGAGCGCATGGTCGAGCAGCCGATTTGGCTGCGCTTCGTCACCTCCGAGCGTGCAAGGCGCCACCGGCCCGACCTGCTCCTGGTGCGGGCAGCCGGTTGGGAGTTCACGGAGGTGAAATTCGAGGAGGAGGCGGCCGAACCCGAGAACGAGGCACGCTGGCCCCTGATCGGTGCGGCGCTGAACAGCCTTGGGTATTCCTATCGCGTCGTCACCGAGCGGCACATCCGCCATCCCGTGCGTCACGCGACGGTCTGGCGAATCTTCGAGGACCGGCACACCCCGACCCCGGCACCGGATGTCCTGTGGCCCCTGCTGCGCGGGCTCGGCGGCGGGGAGGGGCGGACGCTGGCGCAGATGAGGCTGATCCTCCCGACGCTCACGCGGGAGCAGGCCCATGCCCTGGTCAGACAGGGTGTCCTCGCCGTCGACCTGAACCAGCCGGTCGGCGACGGCATGCGATTCAGCCGGGGCCGGGAGGAGCCGAGCCTGACCCAATATTCGGAGGACTGACCGTGCAAAGCTTCGCCTTCGAGCCCGGATGCCGTCTTCTGATCCGCGAAGACTTGCTCGCCCCCTTCCGGCGCTATCGCCTCTTGTCCGAAGTGACCATCGACGGCGTGGCGCACGCACAGCTCCTGCCCATGCAGGGCGCGGCACGTATCGGCGAGGCCACCGGGGCGGTCATCGCCCACAGGGTGACGGCCGAGCTCGTCGCCGGCCTTTCGACGGGCCTGGTCGAATTCGATGACGAGCGCGACGACGATACGCCGGAGGAGCTTGAGCGGCGGAGAAAGCACCGGGACCGCCTGCTTTCGGACAAGCCCGATAGACACCAGCTCTACATCAGATTCTGGCGAGCGATCCTGCGCGACGTGGACAGGCGGCTTCCTCCTGGCCTGAAGACGGCCCGGGTGGTGGTCGACGGCGTGCGGACGAAGCGGCTCGTGCTGCAGGACGTGCTGACCGAGCTCGGCGAGAAGTATGGGCTGATGTACTTCGGCAAGACGCGCTCGGTCAGCGTCTCCCAGTACTACCGGGTACTGGCCAAGCGCCGCGAAGGCGACGACAGGGACATGGAGCCGAACACGTCCGCCAGGGGGAACCGCAACCAGCTGCTGCCGGAGGTGAAGCGCGTGCTCCGCGACACCGTCGCGGAAAAGCTGGAGGCGGCCCGGCACGCGCCGCGCAAGGGGGACAAGCCGGCCACTTCCGTGAAGGACATCGCGGCGACCGTGTACGACCGGCTGGAGGAACTGAAGGCGCAACGGCCCGAGCTCGCCGACAAGATTAAGCTGCCGTCGAAGACCACCTTCTACGACACCGTGGGGCAAGCCCCGGCGCGGCTTCGCGTGCTGGCCGTTCGGAAGAGCGTCGCCACCGCCCGCGATTTCCGACGGCCATGGGGGCATGAGGAACCGGACTTCGCCTTGAGCCAGGTGCAGTACGACGAGACCCTTCTTCCGCTCTACTGTTATTGCGACGTGCTGAAGATCCCCCTCGGCCGTCCTTGGCTTGCTTGGCTCGTGGACGTCTATAGCAATGCCATCATCGGATTTTACCTGGGATTCGAACCTCCCGGGGATGCGGTTTTCGCGAGCGTCTTCCGCCACGCCGCCATGCCGAAGTCGTATGTGTCCGGTGCCTATCCGGACATCGCGCAGCCCTACCCCATGTCCGGGATTCCCCGGTTCGTCACGTTCGACAACAGCCTGAGCGCCCATGGCAATTCCATCGAGCGCCTTCTCGGCGACCTGGACGTGCCGTGGGACTTCACGCTGGCGAGGATGCCCTGGCTGAAGGGAGCGGTCGAGAACAGCTTTCACCTACTCAACCTGGGCTTGCTCAGCGAGCTCCCCGGCTTCGTCCTGCCCCAGGACGTCGACCGCTCCGACTACGACCCGAAGGAGAACGGGCTCATCGGATTCCTCCACCTGCTCTGGATCGTGCACCGCTACCTTCTGGAGGTGTATCACCCCAACCCACCCACGATTGGCGGCCCCAGCCCGAACGTCCGGTGGCAGGAGGGCACGCGGATCGTCAAGCCCCGTTACCCTCGCACCGGGCAGGACCTCGATTTCCTCTTCGGCATCGTCCGGGAGGGGGTGACGCTCGATCACCGAGGCGTGCTGTACGAGGGCATCCGCTACTACAGCGAGGGGGTGGACGGCATCCGCTATTGGAACGGCGCCAACGTCAAGGTTTCGCTGAAGGTCAATCCCGTGAACCTGTCGCGGATCCAGGCCCGTTACGGCGATGGCGCCTGGGTGACCTGCCACGCCTTGAACAAGACGGAGGCGCAAGTCTCCCTCCACGTGCACAAGCTCAGGCAGCGTCACTCGGAACGCCTCTTCGGCAAGGCGGACTGGGAGAGCCGCATCAAGGCCGAGGTCCACCTGCGAGGCCTCATGCGCGGGGCGGTGCTGGAGGACCACGGCACGAGGGTCTCGGGCCTGCTCGCCCGCGCGCTCGGCATCGGCACGCACGTGGTCTTCGGCCAGCTCGGCCTGGGTCGCCAGTTGCCTTACCTCCAGGACTTCTCCTCAGCCCAGCCCGATGCCGCGATGCGCCAGCTGACGCCGCCGCCGGACCGGACGCCCTCCGGCGTCCGGGCGCCGCCATCCACCCCGGCCCTGCCACCAGGGCCGACGGAGCCGACGCCCACTCCCCCGACCGGCACCAAGCCCGTCACCGCCACGCCGACCGTCGCCAGGTTCGGCACCGGGTCCCTTCCCCGCCGCGTTCGTTAGGAGCCTCGCATCATGTCGCAGGAAGATGCGGTGACGGGACAGCCCGCGCCAAGCCCGCTGAAGCAGCTCGACGGGCTGTTCATCGAGCATCCGGCCTTCATGGATACCTTGTCGTACATCCTGTTCGAACTGAGCGTGCAGGACGAGCTCGCCGAGCCGCCCTGCTACTACGTCACCGGCCCCACGGGCATCGGAAAGTCGACGTTGATCGCATCGCTGCTGGAGCACTACCCACGCATCGTCGATGACGTGCGGACCGACATGCCGGACGGGACCGTGCGGATCAGCGACAGGGTCCCCATGGTCTCGACGACCATGAGGCCGCAGCCCACGGCCAACGGACTGCTCCGGTCGATGCTGAAGGAGCTGGGCGACAAGGGCTGGAAGTCCGGCGACCGGGAGGAGCTCCAGAACCGGCTCACGCTCCAGGCGCAGGCATGCAGGACCCGCACGATCATCGTGGACGAGGCCCAACGTGCGGTCGACCGCGACGGCGTCCTCCGCCGCTACGACATCGCCGAGGTACTGAGGGACATCAACGAGAGCACCGGCATCACCATCATCCTCTTCGGCATGGGACGTACCCGCCACCTGTTCGACCACGACAGCCAGATCTGGCGCAGGTTCGAGGACGAGATCGTCGTGCCGCCGTTCGAGTGGGGCGAGGACGACGGGAGCGGGGCCGTTCCGGAATGCCGGCAATGCTTCATCAGCCTGCTCGTCACCTACCGGGATCAGATGCCGCTGCCGTTCGCCGCGTCGGTCGACGTCGAGGACCCGGAAGTCGCGCTGCGCTTCTTCTACGTCAGCCGGGGCGTCGTCGGGTTGCTGAAGAAGCTCCTCCTGCGCGCCGTGAAAATCGCCCTCCGGATGCAGTCAGCGGAGATCACGGAAGCGATCCTGAACGAGGCGTTCGACCGGGCCTTCCACAAGGACGTGAAGGCGGAATCGCTCGTCAATCCCTGGGGGCCTCTCTGGAACCGTCAGTTGCCGGTCCCCCTGGTCCACCGCGACGAGATCGCCAAGCCGAAGAAGCGGCCCAGGAAGTCCGGCCCCCGCTCGAACCGCTCCCGCAAGTCGGACCGCCGCGCCGAGGTCCTGCAGGCGCTGACACTTGGGTGAACGTTGCATGCCACGCCTCGTCGTCCGTTTCGCCCACCGCCCGACCGAGTCCGTCCGCATCTACGTCCTGCGACTGACGGAGGCGAACGGCTATTCCGATCCGAGCGCCGTCCGGCGCGTGGCCGGCCTGCCGGCGACCTATGCCGCGCAGCCCTGCGACCTGTCCGGCCTCGTGGCGGCCGTCGGCGGCCTGACCGACATGGGGACCCTGGAGCGGGCCGCGTCGTGGCAGGACGCGGATGGTCTCGTCCGGCTCGGCGCGACGCGCCTGGCACCCGCCTTGGTCGCGTTCTCGCGGCCTCGCGTCTGCGTCCGGTGCCTCGACGAGGGGCGAGCGGCCGAGGCCGGCTGGGACGTGACCGGGTGCGGCGCCTGCCCACGCCACGGCACCGTCCTGACGGACGCCTGCACCTGCGGAAGGCCGTTGGGCTGGAGCCGGCCGGCGCTGGCCCGTTGCCGTTGCGGCAGACGTCTGGAAGCCTGCCACGTCGACGCGCCCGCGGCGGCCGTCGACGTGGCCCGTACGCTGACCGCCCTCGCGAACGGGCAGGCGGGTCATCATGCCGGCCTTCCTCTCACGACGCTGGATGCCTTCGCCCACGCGGTGCGCTTCCTCGGCTGCGCGGACGCCGCGCCGGCGGAGTGGCGGTCCAACCTGATGACGAAGCCGACGGTCGCAGGCTCCCTCGCGGCCGCCTGCCGCGCCGCGCCGGCCCTCGCGGACTGGCCGCATGGATGGCATGACTGGGTCCTTGCGCCGGGACGTTTCGGTGAGGCTGCCGCTTCGGGAGCCGAACGCGCGATCCTGCATCGGCGACTGCGCGTGCTGCTGTCGAGGCCGGGCATGGAGGGGATGCTCGACGAGACCCGCCGCGCCGTCGCCAGCGGGCCGCATGGGCCGCTCCTGAGACCCTCCGACTTCCTGTACACCGACCGGGCCCCGGCGACCTTCGTCAGGGGCATGGACGCCGCCCGCCGGCTGGGCGTCTGCAGCGGGACGGTCGCGACCCTCATCGCGCGCGGCGAGATCCAAGGCGAGAGCCTCGGCGCCGGCCGACGCCGGGCGCACGTCCTGCCGGTGACCGGCATCGACGAGCTCGTAAGCGCACGCGCCGCGTCGTACGACGCGTCGGAGGCCGCTCGCCGCCTGGGCATAACCGTCCGTCAGATCGCCGCGCTTCGCCGCGCGGGCGTTCTCCCGGTCATGCGCGGCATTCCCGGCGTCCGCGGTGCCGGTCGGTACGGTCCGGCGACCGTCGCCGGCCTGCTCGACCGCATCGCCGTGCACGTTGCCCCGGGACTGCATCCAGGCGACGTGTCCCTCAGGGACGTCGCGGAGCGCCGGTGGGTGCGGCTACCCGAGGTGCTCTCGGCCGTGCTCCGAGGCGAACTATCGGTCAGGGCCCCGGCCCTGCCCATCGGGGACATCGGGGACGTGCACGTCGCCGGGCAAGCCGTGCTCCGCCTTCGGCACCCGCGCACAGAGGAATGCCTCGACGTCAGGGAAGCGGCATCGAGGCTTGGCGTCTCGATCCGGATGATCCCCGTCCTCGTGCGGGCCGGCTGCCTGGTGGCGCAGGAGCAGGGCCCCGGTGCACTCGCACGCCGCAGCGTCACGGAGCGTTCCGTCGCGGCCTTCCCGCGGCGTTACGCCCTGGCAAGCGAGTATGCCGAGTCCTGGCGGACGAACACGCGCACCGCCATCGCGCGCCTCAAGGAGAGGGGAGCCATCGCTGTCGTCGAACCCGATGCCGGGCGGGGCATCTCGTCGGTCTGGCGCCGGACCTCATCGGGAGGCCGGATCGCCCCGGACACGCGGCGCGAGCGGCCAGGGAGGTCGGCAAGCCATCGGCCCTTCCTGGCATCGACACCACGGGCGGGCGCGAGGGAAACCAACGGTTCCGGAAGGCGGGCCTCGTGACCCGTATCGGGCCGGACCGCGAAAACCGACGGAGCGGAACGGGGCGACGAGGTCAGGGGCGGGGACCGCCGCCTGACCCGGCGAGGACCTCCGGCGACGCCGCTGCCGTCCCTGCGATCAGGGCGCTCGGCTTGGCCGACATCAGGCTTACAGTTCGTTCGCCGCCGCTTGCGGAGGAGGGGCTGCCGGGATGGTTGCTCCGGCTCATGGAGTTGAACGGTTATCGCAGCCCGCTTGCCATCGAGCGCATCGCCGGCCTGCAACGGGGAAGGGCGCCGACGGATAGGGAGTCGGTCGTCGGGACCCTGGCGGCCATGACAGGAACGGATCCCGTGCTCGTCGGACGGATCGTGCCGCCGCGCTTGGGTCCCTCGTTCCGGCGAACCGTCATCCCGGGCCTGCGGCTTCCCCGCACGATGTTCGATGCGAACCCCAAATTCTGCGTCGAATGCCTTCGCGAACGTGCCATCCTACCGGCGGCCTGGGACCTCACCGCCTGGACCGCGTGCCCGGTCCATGGCTGCCTCCTCTCGCATCGCTGTCCCACCTGCGACGAACCCGCAACGTGGCGTCGCGCACAAGTCCTCGAATGCGGCAGGAACGGCTGCAGGGGCCGGTTCACCGACAATCCTACGACATCTGCGGACCCGAGGCTCGTCGCCCTCTCCACCTTGCTGGCCGAACGGATCGACATGCCCCGCGGCAGGGGGAGCTCTCCGTTCGGGTCGGCCTTCGCGGAGCTTGCCGACGAGGACCTGTTCCTGCTCGTCGGCCGACTCGGGCGGGTCGCCGCTTCCGGCCTGACCGATGGCGACGCGTCGGGCGGCCCGGCGATGACCGCGGCCAAGCTCCTGTGCGACTGGCCCCAAAGCCTGCGGGACTTCGCAAGATCGGAAGGCATCCCCGATGGTTTCAGTGCGCACTCGACCTCGGACTTCCCAAGGATCAAGTTCCTGATCAGCCGCAACACGCGCATCAGCATCGTATCCGACGCGGTCCGTGATTTCGTGACGCGCGCCTTCCTCGATGCCGTGCCCGAAGCGCCGCTGAAGCACTTCGCCGGCGCGGTGCCTGCGGAGGCGCATGCAGGCTCATGGATGAGCCTGCGGGCGGCGTCCGGCGTCTTGAGCATGCATTGGCGATCCGTGACCCGATTGGCAGCGGAAGGCGACCTGCGTTCCACCACCGTCACGACAGCCTCGAACACCTTCCTTTACCTTGACCGGAGCGACGTGGAGCGGATGGCCTCGCGAACGCCCTCAAGGGCCGAGCTGAGGAAACGCCTCGACGCGGGGGACCTCGTCAGGAAAGCCGAGGCCGCGCGCCGCCTTGGCGTCCAGGCGGCCGTCGTGCGCGCGCTCGCCGGCTCCGGGCATCTCGTCGAGGTCGGCCGCATCGCCGGATCGGACCGTACGTTGATCTGCTCTCGTTCGTTGGACGAGCTTCTTGGAAGCCTGGCGACTGCCACGGCCTGCAATCCCGCCCCACGCCACGGGGGACCGTTCCTCAGCCTACCTCAGGTGGTCCAGACGCGCAGGGGGCTGACGTTCCAGGATTTGATCGGTCGCATACGGGACGGGCGCCTCCACCCTGATGTCCATGATCGGGACCAGGCCGGGTTGCGTGCCTTCCTGTTCCAGCGCGGCAGCCTGTCCGATCTCGACGCCGAACTCAGGCGGATGCGCGGCGTCGTGACGGTGGGGGAGGCGGCTACGGAACTCGTGTGCTCACCCCTCGACGTGAAGCGTCTCGTCTGGGCCGGACTGCTCCTCGGCGACGTATTCGCCAGCGAGATCGAGGAAGCCTCCCTGGCGGATTTCCGAGCCCGACACGTGTGCATCCGTGAGCTCTCGACACGGCTGGGCAAGCGTAAGGCGCTTGTTGAGCGGAAGCTCGCCGCGTGCGGCCACCATCCTGTCCTCGTGCCGGCAAACAGGAAGAAGCATTGTTCCTTTTGGCTGAGGTCAGCGTCGGAGTGCATCATCGGAACGCAGGCCTAGAGGACAGGTTTCGATATCGAACCACCGAGACATGGCGTTTCGTCGCGTTCGCCTTCGGCAATAGGGCATCGACCGCGCGAGGCGGTGGACACCTCCCTGGCCTGACGACGCGTGGCGTGAGTCCGGCGCAGTCGGTGTCCGGCGGCGCAGAGGTGGTCAAAGCGGTCGTGCCAGCCGCGGACAAGGGCAACGTCGCCAGGCTGGAAGTCATGCATCGGGACCGGGCATTCGAAGCAATTGTGCCTGCAGGGCGCGAAGGAGCACCAAGGTCTTTCGGCAGGACAGCAGAAGGTCCTCGGCCTCGGTCGTATCCTGCCCGCTTAGAGCCAAGGCGATGAGGCTGGCGGCCTGTGCGCTGAACCGGGCTTCGGCCTCAACGATGGCTGCGTTCGTCCGCATCACCGCCTCGATCCAGTCCGTCTCCATTTACGGCGCCCCCTGGCCGACGTGCACGGAACCTTGCATGATCGCGCCGCAGCATTCCCAGCCAAGACGGCTCGCGTGAGACTACGAAGACCGAAAGAACTCCTGCGTCGGCGACCAGCGTTACAATACGACGCCCAAATCGCCGGGCCTCGCCAGTCTTAGACTGGTCGTACGCGAGGCAATAAAGACCTTCCTCATGCGAGGCGCCCCATTGGCATCGAGAGCCTTGCTGGGACTTACCTTACTGTGACGTGACCCTATTTTCGAGCTTGGAGTTTCCGTGCTCCGTCTCGATTCATGGATGTCGTGCCGTATATGCCTGCGGGATCCTTGACGCTTTCAGAGGTCTGCCCATCGATGAACCAGAGCCTGCCGACGCGAAGCCCCCTCATTCGCAAGCTGGAGCGGTTCACCCCACTATCGGAGGCCGACCGCACGGCTCTGGAGGGAATCGGCTCCCATGTCGAGAACGTCCCGGCGCATCGGGATCTCGTGACCGAGGGGGACAGGCCGCGGGGCATTCCCCTGCTGCTGGAGGGCATGGCCTATCGCTATAAGATGCGCGCCAACGGGGCACGCCAAATTCCTGCCTACCTCGTCCCCGGCGACATGGGCGACCTCGACGTGGCCCTCATCGACCGGATGGACCACAGTGTCGGCACCTTCTCGCCCTGCCGGGTGGCCTGGATCAAGCCGGAGACGCTTGCGGACATCCAGCGGAGCCACCCCGCGGTTGCCCGAGCACTGCGTATCGGCACGCTCGTCGACGAGGCGACATTGCGCGAGTGGTTGCTCAACGTCGGCCGCCGATCCTCGAAGGAACGCTTGGCACACCTCTTCTCCGAGTTGCTCCTGCGCCTGCAGGTGGTGGGGTTGGCGACGGAGAACAGTTATGCATTGCCCATCGGTCAGGCGGAGCTGGCCGATACGACCGGGATGAGCAGCGTTCACGTCAACCGGTCGCTTATGGAACTCAGGCGGGAGGGGCTCATCGCGCTCAGCGGCAGGACGCTGACGATCCTGGACGTCCCCGCGCTGAAGGCCCTGGCCGAGTTCAAGGCCAACTACCTGCACCTCGAAGAACGGGGGGCGGCATGAACCTTCAGCTTCAGCCCGTGCAGGTCGCCACCGGCAGCGACGATGCGGAGAGCCGCCTCGTGTACGACGACGGTCTCCTTGTCGCCGTGCTGGTGCGGCTGTCGGGCGACCACGGTCCGGATGCGGGCAAATGGTACTTGGAGGCAGGCTTCGGGCCCGTCGACGATCCGAATCCGCCGACGTTCGCCGATCTGCACGAGGCGCAGGATTGGATCGCACGACAACTCGAACCGCAGCCCTGAGCAACCGGGATGGCGCGCGGCGAATTCCGGAATGCGGCGTCCCGGTCAGCTACGAGCCGCATCGCGGCCTTGCCGAACGAGGGCGAGGGCGGCTTCGGCGTCACCCCGTCGCCTCACCTTGAAGTCCTTGCCGGCCAGTTGATTGTACTGCGCGAAGAATGCCTCGACCTCGTCCAGCATGCCTGGCCGAAGGTCGGACAACGATCTGATATGGGCGTGGGTGCGGGCCTTTACGGCCACGCCGATGAGCCTATCGTTGCGTTCCCATGTACCGTCGCTTTCCCTTTGATCGGCCTCGATCACGCCGACGAGGCGCGCCTCCAGCACGCAGCCCGGGAAGGCAGGCTCATCGAGGAGGATCAGGATGTCGAGCGGATCGCCATCCGCACCCTTCGTGGAAGGAACCATCCCGAAGTCGTACGGAAAGCTCATGCCCTCCGGCAGCACCATCTTGAACTGGAAGGCGCCGAATGCCTCCGCGTAGGCGTACTTGTTCGGACTGCCCTTTGGCGTCTCGATGACGACGTGGACGGCACCGTCCTCACCGAAGGTCGGTAGTCGGCCGAGGGACGAGGACTGGATCAACGGTGCGCTCCCATGCGACGTTTCCCGTGAATGCACGACGCATCGACAATCCTCGAATGAGCGGGGCGGATCCCAACGCGCGAAAGCCGATGGGACCTATGTGACGACAGGGACGTACCGATCCTGAGACCAAGCCTTGAGGTGCTCTCCAAGGGTGGTGTGCAGGCCCGTGCGCGTCCGGAACGCACCGCGCGTCGGTATCCGTCAGGCGTGGTCCTGGATGGCTAAGATAACAAGTCCAGGGTCGGCGACGCCATGCCGTATCCGACGCCACCGACGGCGCAAGTCCGTTTGCAAGGATGACGGGAGCGCCTGTCCTCGACGGGATACAGGGCGATCCTTGGTCGCTCTCGCCTATCGAGCGGGACCCACTCGCTCGCTTCGTTGCGGTGAGCGTCTCCATAGGCGCAGGCGCATGGTTGGTGCGGGCTCCGCGCCCACCGGACGTGACCGCCTAGGAAGGATCGGCGTCGGGAGCTAGGCCGAGCGCTCAGCCCCCACCAAGCGTAAAGGGACCTTGCCGCCGGGCATGCCATTCGGCGAGGAGGCGTTGCACGTCTGGTTTCGCCCGCCAGCCTTGGCCTCGTACAGCGCGGCATCGGCGCGGCCGTACACGCTCTGGGCATCGGCGACGCCGGCAGCCAGACCGATGCTGACCGTGAGGGACCCCGGCCCTATCCCAGCCGATCCCACCGCCAAGGTCGCCACCCGGGCATGTACCTCCTTCGCGACGCGGGTTGCGCCCGCCTCGTCGGTGTCAGGAAGCAAGAGGACGAATTCCTCTCCCCCGACCCGGCAGGCAAGGTCAGACGGACGGTGAACGCTTCCCTTGAGGCAACCTGCCAAGCCTTTCAAGACCGCGTCACCGACGGCGTGACCGTACCTGTCGTTGAAGCGCTTGAAGTGGTCGGCATCGATGACGAGAAGCGCGAGCGGCCGCCCTGTGCGGACAGCCTCCGAGCACGCCGTACCATAGGCGGCCTCGAAACGACGCCGATTGGCGAGGCCGGTCAGGGCGTCGGTCTGCGAGAGCTTGGCGAGTTCCGACTGCATCCGCGCCCGGCGGCCCAGTTCCCGTCCGAACAGCAGGGACAGGGCGATGGTCAGGCCGCACAGGGTCAGCACGATGGTTCCGATCACGGAGGCCTTCGTCCGCCATGCCGCCTCGACCTCATCGACGGCGAGTGCCACGTTCAGGATCAGGGGAAGGTCGCCGACGCGGGTGAATGCGTAGAGCCGCTTCACGCCGTCCCGTACGGACGTCTCGACGAACGTGCCGCTGCCTTCGCGTGCGAACCGGTCGAAGGTTCGGGAGCCCGCGATGTTCACGCCGACATCCGCCTCCAGGTAGGGATGGCGGGTGATGCGCGTTCCGTCACGCAGATAGAGGTTGATCGCGCCGTCTTGCCCAAGCCCGATTTGATCGAAGAGGCGGGTGAAGTAGGAAAGCTTCAGGCTGCCCAGCACCAACCCGCCGAAGGAGCCGTCGGGCTTGTCGATGCGCCGGCTGAAGTTGACCATGCGTTCGCCGGTCAGGCGGGACACGACAGGACGTCCGACATAAAGGCCAAGAAGGGGATTGGCCTTGTGGGCCTGGAAGTAGTCGCGGTCGGCGTAGTTGCCCCTGCGTGGAGGGTACGTCGCGATGTCCTCGACGATCTCGCCGTGTTCGTCGAGGACGAACATGACCCCAAGGTCGCGCGCCGTCGCGGCACGGTCGAAAAGGACGAGCTGGCGCATGGCCGGATCGAGCTGCGAAAGTCCCGGCGTCCGCAGGTTGTCCTGCACGGCCTGGAGCGTAAGGTCGATGAGTTCGACGTTCCGAACGATGTCGCGTTCGATGACCTGAAGAAGATTGCGCGAGGTCAGCTCGGCCTTGTCCCAGGCGTCGCGACGCAGGTCGAGCAGCATCAGTCCCGAGACGACGAGCATGCCGATTGGCGCCAGGACGCTTAAGCCAATCCAGGTGCGCCCGGACCGGATTGCGCGCGATAGGCTTCGCGGCAGGCACATGGAATGAAGTCCCCGGGCTTCTTCGTGGCCTGGAACCTTGCCACGGCAATGCCTAACGGGTCTTTGCGGCGGCCAAGACAGTATGCCTCACCTGGATCAAGTCCCTTTATGGAAGGTCGGCGGCCAGCCTTAAGGCCCTCTACAGGGTTTGACCCAATGGTGGCGCCTGAACGTTTCAAGGCCGTCCCTCATGATCACCGTCGTCGGTTGCCTCGTCGAGGCACATGACCTGCGCCTCGTCGCCCTCGCGGCTGCACTTTGCGCCCTGTCAGCCCTGACGACGATCTGCCTCGTCAGCCACGCTCGCCGTGCGGACGGCTGGGTCCAGGTCGGATGGCTCGCAGTCTCCGCGACCGCCGGAGGCTCCGGCATCTGGGCGACCCACTTCATCGCGATGCTCGCCTTCGAGCCAGGCATCCCCGGAGGCTACGACCTTACGCTGACCGCTCTCTCATTCGTCATCGCCATCGCGCTCGTCGGCTGCGGATTGTCCCTCGCCGTCGTCGTCGGCGGATTGCCGGCAACCTGGGGCGGAGGCGGGATCCTGGGCCTGGGCATAGCCGCGATGCATTATACCGGCATGGCGGCCTATGCCGTCGCGGGACACAAGGCATGGGATCCTATCACGGTCTGCGTCTCGGTGGCGCTCGGTGCGATCCTAGGCGGTGCCGCACTGGCCACGCGGTCCGGCGGAAGGGGCTTGCGACGGCAGATCCCCGCCGCGCTCCTGCTGCTGCTTGCGATCTGCAGCCATCATTTCACCGCCATGGGTGCCGTGACCGTCACGCCGGACCCAACCCTGGTCGTTTCCCCGTCGGCGGTCCCGAACAGTTGGTTGGCGGTCGCCGTGGCCCTGGCATGCTTCGCGGTCCTCCTGCTTGCCGGAGCCGCACTGGCGCTCGACGTGCGTGACCACCGGCACGTCAAGCTGGAGGGCGAGCGCCTGCGCAGCCTAGCCAACGCCGCCGTCGAGGGGCTCGTCGTCTGCACGGGAGATACCATCGTCACCGCCAACCTCGCCTTCGCCCGCCTGGTCGGGAAATCCTCGGATTTGCTCGCCGGGGCAGCACTATCGGCCTTCCTGCCCGGCGACGCGACCGGGCTGGCCATGGCCGGCCATCCCGGACGGCCAGCCGAGGTGGAACTATGCCTGTCGGATGGCGGAATGGCCCCCGTCGAGATCATCACGCAGCCGGTCGATCATGCCGGGCAACCCCATTACGCGGTCGCCGTGCGCGACTTACGGGCTCGCCGGCAGGCAGAGCGTCAGATACAGCACCTGGCCCATCACGATCCGCTCACCGGACTTGCGAACCGCGCGAGCTTCGGCAAGCGGCTGGAGCAGGAGCTCAGGTCAGCGGACGTGGCCAACAGCAAGCTCGCCGTGCTCTGCCTCGACCTCGACCGATTCAAGGAGGTCAACGACCTTTTCGGACACGCCGCCGGAGACGCCATGCTGGAAGCCGTCGCCCGCATCGTCTCGGCGGAGCTCGACGGCACGCAGACGATGGCGCGGCTCGGAGGTGACGAGTTCGCCGTGCTGATGCCCTGCGAGCACGCCGCCACGGCCGGGCGCCTTGCCGAGCGCATCCTGGAGGCTCTGCGCTCCGGCAAGGCTGAGGGAACCGGGCCGCAGATCGCGACAAGCATCGGCATCGCCCTCTATCCGGATGACGCGCAGGAGAAGGCGACGCTGCTGAACTATGCGGATACCGCGCTATACCGCGCAAAGTCCGAGGGCCGCGGCACCTATCGGTTCTTCGAGGCGAGGATGGGCTCGGAGGTGCGCGAGCGACGGCTTTTGGAGCACGACCTGCGCCATGCCGTGGCGCGCGGGGAGACGCACCTCGTCTACCAGCCCCAGACCGAGGTCGACAGCGGCGCCGTCACGGGCTTCGAGGCGCTGCTGCGCTGGAAGCATCCGGAACGGGGCTACGTCTCGCCGGCCGTGTTCATCCCCATCGCCGAGGAAACCGACGCCATCCTGCAGATCGGCGAATGGGTCTTGCGCGAAGCCTGCCGCGAGGCGGCGACATGGCCGAAGCCCTTGTCGTTGGCCGTCAATGTCTCGGCGGTGCAGATCCACAGCCCGCATTTCGTCCGCCTCGTTCACGAGGTGCTGCTACAGACCGGGCTCTCGCCCAGCCGGCTGGAGGCCGAGGTGACCGAGACCGCCCTCATCCGCGATCCCAGCCGGGCGTTGCTGACGCTTCGACAACTGAAAGCCCTTGGGCTGCGCATCGCGATGGACGATTTCGGTACGGGATATTCGTCGTTGTCGAACCTGCGCTCGTTCCCGTTCGACAAGATCAAGATCGACGCTTCGTTCGTGCGCTCCGTCGACAGCAACGAGCAGACGGCCGCAATCGTACGCTCCGTTCTGGGACTCGGCCGCGGGCTCGGATTACCCGTCCTGGCGGAAGGCGTCGAGACAGACGAGGAGCTTGGCTTCCTTGCGGCCGAGCAATGCCATGCCGCGCAGGGTTACCTCATGGGCAAACCATCACCCATCGCAGCGTTCGCACAACATACGCATGGCGAGGTTTCCCACGGTTCAGCCGAGCCGAAACGCGCCTGAAACCGGAAACAATAAGCAATAATCAACCTCGTTCGCCCTAACATCCCTCCTGGCGACCCGAACGAAGAAGCAAGACAGGGCGAGGTGCGACTTGCAAAGCCTGCGGAGCGAGGAGCCAAAGCCTCGGCTGGCGCGACACCGCAAGGTCGTCCGAGCAAGCTCCCTCGTCCTCGCTTTCGGTCTCGCACCGGCCGCCCTGGCGTTGACGCCGCGGCCCGGACAACCGGTCATAGTGCTCACCCTGATCCCGGATGCACCCGTTCCCCACGCAATCGCGGAATCCGGCGCATCTATCCTATGGGTCTCGGCCAAGGGCCATGTCGCGGTGTTGCATGCGGACCGACAAGACCTCGCGGCGGATCTGCGCCGCAAAGGGGTCTACCTCGTCGCCGCCGCCGGCCCACTCGGCGGGTGCCTTCCCAGTCTGCCCCTTCCCGCGACGCTTACAGCACCGAGCCAGCCATGAACTCCGCCAGCCTTGACCGCCTGCGTCTCGCCTTCCTTCCCGTCATGCTCGGCGCACTTGGCGTCCTCGCGACCGTCGTCACCGTCCTCGCTTGGTGGAGGGATGTCCTTCCGGGCACCGTGACGGCCATCGCGATCCTGTCCTTGGCGGCTACCGCCGGTAGCGCCAAGCGCCAAGGAGCGGCAGCGTCCACGCGTCACCTCTCCGCAGCGTCCATGATGCTGCTCGTGGCGTTGCTCGCACTCGTCTCATCCGGCACGCACCTGCAGATCGACGTGCACATGGTGTTCTTCGCATCCCTCGCCATCGTCGCGGGATGGTGCTGCTGGTCCTCCATCCTCGTGGCCGCCGGGGTGGTCGCGGTACATCACCTCGCCCTGAACGTCCTCTATCCCGCCGCCGTCTTTCCGAACGGAGCCGAGTACCTACGCGTCCTCCTTCATGCCATCGTTCTCGTCACAGAAGCCGGAGCCCTGATGCTGGCGGCCCGCCAGCTCGCCAAGGCGCTCGCCGCGGCAGAGGCGGCGATGCGGCAGGCAGCCGACAGCGTCGTCGCGCAGCGGCGCGCCGAAGCGGCGGCGGGCCAGAACCGTGACCTGGAGGCCCACCGCCAACGTCGCCTCGGCGAGGTTGTCGCGGAGTTTCGCGATGGCTTGATCGCCATAGAGCGCCGGGTCGAGCGTGAGACGGAGGAGATGCGGGGAACGGCTCTGGCACTGAGCGACGTCGCCATGCAGTCGAGCCGGCAGGCATCCTCGTCCGAGACCACGGCATCCGCCACCGCGAAGGACGTCCTTTCCGTCTCGGCGGGATCCGAGGAACTCAGCGTCTCCATCGCCGACATCGCCGGACAGACCGAGAGGGCGCGGGAGCTGATCGTCAACATGACCGGCATCGCGCAGGCGACGAGCGGGGAGGTCGGGCAACTCGCGGTCGTGGCAGAGCGCATCGGTACGGTCGTGAGCCTGATCAAGTCCGTGGCGGACCAGACCAACCTCCTTGCACTGAATGCCACCATCGAGGCGGCCCGTGCAGGTGCGGCGGGGCGCGGCTTCGCGGTCGTTGCCTCCGAGGTGAAGGCGTTATCGGGCCAGACCATGAGGGCGGCCGACGAGATCGTGTCCCAGGTCGAGGCGATCCAGGCGTCGACGCGGCGGACCGTCGGCTCCGTTCAGGCGATGGCACGGGCGACCCAGGAAGTGGACGCGTTGACCACATCCATCGCGGTCTCGGTCGATCAGCAGCGAGCCGCCACGCAAGTGATCTCGCGGACGGTCGCGCGGGTTGCCCAGGGGAGTGCGGATGCATACGCCGGGACCATCGCCGTCTCGCGCGCGACCCTGGAAACGCAGCACCACGCGAACACGGCGCTGACCGCATCGGAGGCCCTGAAGGCCGTCGCGACGGACCTCGCATCCTCGGTCGCCCAGTTCGTGCAGCGGGTGACGACCGACCTGGAAGAGCGTCGCGGCGCACTGCGCATCGGGGTCGACGAGGCGGGCTTCCTGTACAGCCGGGGATGTCGGCATCCGGTCCGGATGATCGAGATCTCGGCATATGGCGCGCGGATCGCCGGAGCGCCGCCCCTTGTTCCCGGTGAAGCGGTTGAATTGGAGGCCGGCGACGGGTTCCGCACACCCGCGGAGACTGCGTGGATCGAGGGGGACAGGGTCGGCTTGAGCATCAGGTCGGGACTACGTCACCCGGCCCTTGAGCCCGCCACCAACCGGGCCGCCTAAGCGCAAGCCTCCGAATACGCACCACTGGTAATCTCACCACCGTTGGTGACCGATGATTGGGGCTCATGTCGACCTCGTCTCAGATCCCTCCAGCGTCCCATGGCACCTTATGGGACCGGCAGGGCAGGGTGGTGAGCCCGGAGCTGGATGCCTCAAAGAGCCGGACTATGTTGTGCGAAAGGGGATTCGCACGTTTTGCCGGAAATAACCTCATATTTCGCGGTAATTGGTTGCCAAGATTCGCACCCGCGGCTGGAAAAGCTGAGCTAAGTCTTTGAAAATGCGCCGCGTGATTTCGCGACATTTGCGGGACTGACCACATGAACCGGCCGCGAGTTGAGTGGCCTGTTTGACCATGAGGCAGACGAAGGCGACGATGTGGAGGTCTGCCAGCGTGCTGGGAGAGCGCTTATAGTCTTTGACGAGGCGGCGGAAGCGTCACCCAGGCGAAGGAGCGCACCACCACCCAGCGCGGTGGCAAGAGGACGAAGCCGCGCTTGGCTCGCGGCAGATCGTCGGCCCGTTGCCCGAAGCACCCGGCCGCCAGCCAGCTTTGGGCCTGCTGGTAGACCGCGTCCCACGGCGGCAGGTCGTCGTTCATCCAGCGCCACGGCGCACTCGTCTTCACGACGTCGCGCCGCCCGTTGAACACCGCGCGCAGACTGTGCTCGCGCTGTCCCGCATCCTCGCACAGCAGCGTCAGAGAGGGAGCGACCAGCGCTCACGCTTCATCCGAGACGTCGGACGGGTCGGCTTTGCGTGAAGAGGTCATGCCCCTCCAGCTGGAACCCAGCCGTCACAGGGCCATAGCAGCCTCTCTGTTTGGTCGGCACCCGTGCGACTGCTCTACGTCTGGATCAGGTGGTATGTGCCTGACTGCTTTTGGGCGTCTTTGTCATCAACCGGACCTTGCGTGGTCCCATCTCACCGACAGGATCGACGACTTGGCGATGCGACTGGGGGCGCCCGTCCGGGCCCAAACGCGGGCCGGTCGCAAGCGTGGCGTTTCGCGCTCCAGAATTCATTTCGATCCGGTTGGGCGCCTGTGTTCGCCCGTAGGTTCCTGGTCGCGTGAATGCGGTTGCTGCGCCTGTTCACAACTGCGCCCCCAAAACACCGGAACCCGCCATGAGGTCATCCTCCGCGATCGGGCTGCAACCCTGTCGGGCCATTACGCCCGCACCGCGGACGTTCTCAGGCTTGGCGCTTACGGCCCGCTGGTCGTGCGGGAACGCTGAACGGCGTGGGCGCTGCCGCCAGGATCGGCTTCCACACCGCGCTCCACGCTTCGAGGGGCGCGGCATCCGACCGATAGGCGAGGTCCAGGAAGGCCAAGGCGGCCTCCGCGGTCGCCCGCTTGATCAGGGGGTTCAAAGGGCCGCCGTTTCGGAGGGTCCTGTCGGTGAAGACGCTATGTGAGCCGCCCTGGAAGACGACGAGGGCCTTATGCGGCGTTGGAATCGCCTGGAAGATGTCGATGCGGTCCTGAACCGCCGAATACCGGCCCGGCAGGCGGATCGTATCCTCGGTCGTCGTGACGTGGAGCGTGGGCACGTCGACCGAGCGGAGGACAGACGCGAGATCGGTCTCGCCGTAGAACGGCGGTGCCGAGATGACGATGCTGGCCGAGAAGCGGGCATCTCGTTCGCCGAGCAATCGACCGTCCCGGACCACCTGGGCACCCGTGAGGATCAGGGTCGTGTTCGCGCCGTAGGAATGACCGGCCGCCACGATGCGCCTCCGGTCGACAGCCGCTGCGAATGGACCACCCCGGTCCAGCAGGCGGTCGAGCCCGAAGCGTACATCGCGGGTCCGTTCTATGGCCTCACGCTCATCCGCTGCGCCATCGAGACGGTCGAGGAGCAGGAGCGGATTGCCCTGCCAGAGGGTCTGGTCGCTGCCAACATGCTGGATGTGCAGACTGGCGGTCCCACGCGCCGACCACCCGTCTCCGAGATAGCTGTAGCCTGTCCGGGAGCCGCCGAGTCCATGGGAGAAGACGATCAGCGGCACGGGCGCCTTCCTGCCGGAGGTGGCCGGCCAGTAGAGCCGTGCCGGCACCGAGCGCCCGCGCGCCGGGTCG
Organism: Methylobacterium sp. FF17; assembly: GCF_025813715.1. NCBI lineage: Bacteria > Pseudomonadati > Pseudomonadota > Alphaproteobacteria > Hyphomicrobiales > Methylobacteriaceae > Methylobacterium > Methylobacterium flocculans. The sequence goes on along the minus strand of NZ_CP107532.1, from coordinate 5,277,511 downwards.
ACCCATGCGAAGTCGATGATGCGGGGCTCCTCGGACGCCGGACCTGCGGCGGCCGAAGGGCGCGGAAGCAGGACGTCTACTCCAGCAGCCAGCACCATGGCGCCGAAGCGGCGGCGGTCGCAGCCACGCGCGACCGGCGCCCGGGTAACGAGGGGCCGGACCGAAGCATCGTCGTTGAGGGGCATGGACGTCCCGCCGGGCTCTGTCGCTTCAGCGGAAGCATCGAAGCGATGTGGTCAATGTGTCATGAGGCGAGAGCGGGGGCGGTGCCGTTTCTTACACGCAACTGCAAACGCCGCAGGTTTCAGGCGGTTTCGCTGCAATCCTCGGCGGCACCAAGCTCGGGCATCTTGGACCAAAGCCGTCACTCTGCTCGAAAAGCCCGCCCTTCGCCTTTCGCACGTGCCTTATCGCACGGGACCGGCGAGACCAGCCTTGGCAGGACTCGACGGCCACGCTGATGCCGTGATTGAGCAATCCCTTGCTGGACCATCATTACCGGAGAAGACGATGCCTTACGGCAGTGCGGCCTTCTGGATCACCATCGCTGGCATCAGTGCCCTGTTCGGCGCACTGCATGGTTATCTGTTGAACGATGGACCAAGTCCGGTCGGCATCCTCTACGGCACCTGCATCGGCGTTCTGACCATTGCGTATGAACGCGGTGTTTTTTTCTCCGGCTACAGTAGGCGGCTCCGGCGTCTGCCGACCCTGGCCTATTTTGCCGCCGCCGAGGTTAGCCTGCTCCTGATCATCCTCGCGGGAATGGCCCTCACCGGCTCGGTCGTCTGGACGCTGGGTCTCACGGACAAAAGCTTCCCGGAAGCCGTCACGCCTAAGCTTTCTACCATTCCCTACGCGTTGGTCGTCTCGGCACTCCTCGTGTCTGCCCTGCGCGTTCGCGACCTGATCGGAGCGGAGACGTTCGCAAACCTCATCGTCGGCCGTTACCATCGGCCGATCAGCGAAGAGCGCGTTTTCCTGTTCCTCGACCTTGTCGGGTCGACCACCTACGCGGAGAGGCGCGGCGACCTTGCCGCACAGGAACTGCTGAAGGCCGTTTTTTCAGCCATCGCCGAACCGGTTCGCCGGCATCGCGGCCAGGTCGATGACTACGTGGGCGACCAGGTCATTATCTCTTGGCCGTTCGCGAGGGGCGTCGAAAAGGCCCGGTGCGTCGCCTGTGTCTTCGCGATCCGGGAGGCGCTTCGCAGCGATCGGGAGGTCTGGGTCAGTCGGTTCGGTATCGTGCCCGAACTGCGTGCCGCCTTGCACGGCGGCAACGTCGTGACCGCGGAGGTCGGCGTCGATCGCCACAAGATCGCGTATTTCGGCGACGTCATGAACGCGACTGCAAGGCTCGAAGGCCTCTGTCGCAACGCCGGAAAACCGGTACTTATCTCGGATGTGGTCTTCGCCCGTCTGCCGGCACTGCCCGACGGGATCGAAGCCGAAGCGCTCGGCTCGCATCTGCTCCGCGGCCGTAGTGAAGCGATGGTCGTGCATGCCCTCGCGGAACAGCGTGTGCGGAAAGCAGTGGAACAATCCAAGGCTTACGCAGGGAGCGAAGCCGAGCATGCGTCGGCGGCGTTGGCCTTGGCAGCCCGGGTCCGTTAGAGACGTTCGCACCTGGGAAGCCTGAGCTTGTCGGTGTCAACCACATATGACGCGCGCTCGTTGCCGTATTCCGCCCCTGGCAATCGGCTTGGTCCCGATACCCCGACGCCTGCTCGGTCGCGGACCTTCTACGCAGGTCACCAGAGCCGTCCTATGGTTCGATTGCCCAGCGCGACCAGTCTCTTGGTCTCTATATCCGCTTAGCTGTTCGTTGCATAACTGAAGTTCACGTATTAGGGCGCATAATCATCCGAGGCAAAGAAAAAAGTCTTCCGCTCATCGGGTTTGAGGCAATCGACAAGGCGGTTAGCGCCTTCTATTAGAGGCCGTTGCCAGCACCACAAGCCGGCGTTCTGTAGGGGGCGAACCTTTGTTCAATATGTTCAAGTCACAAACATCCATTGACCTCACGCCTCGGAACTGTCTCGCCGTATCTTTGCTCTATTGTATGGCATCGGACGGAGAGATCGATCCCGAAGAAGTCGGCCACCTGATGTCGGTTCTGGGCCGCAACGCGACGCGCCAGCAGTTGGACGCAGCACTGCGCTACACCCGCTCTACCCAGCCAGCGCAGTTCTTAACCGACGCAGCGACCAACCTGCGGCCAGATCAGAAGCTTTGTATCATTCTGAACATGATCGACAGCGCGATGTCGGATGGTGAGGCTGAACCAGGCGAACAGCAATTGATCCTGCAGTTCGCGAACGCTTTCGGACTGACCGAGGGCGAGCTGACCCCTTACTTCCGGACGTTGGTGGCTAAGAACGACCGCGCCGTTTTGGATCGCTGAAGGATCGTATTTTCAGTCCTCGTGACCGAAGCGATGCCACCCGGCGGCGCGGCTACCTCGAGCATGACTCCGACGCCGTGCCGCCGCCCAATATCTTTTGACGCTTCAAGACCGCCTGCCAGCGCGACGGAGCGGTCCGCATAGTCCGGCCGCAAGGGAACGATTAGAAAACGCTCGTTCTTCCTGGAGACCGCCCACGCCCACCGCCCGGCGGTCAGGCCTTCGTCCTTGGCTTTAGCCCGGACGTACAACGGAGCGCGTTTGTCGAAAGACGTCAGGACGAATGGGCGCTTCGACACCGTGTCCGGAGAGGAAGCAGAGTGCATCCCCTTGCCGGGAACGAAGGACAAGCCCTGTCGCTCGACGGGCTACCCGTTCTATCCCTGACATCACCCCGCGAGTGGATCTGTGAGACCCTCCGGTGGCGAATCTCGGGACCCTCTCCGTCTTCTGCCAGGATTGATGGTGGAGCGGCCTGTCGCCGACACAACCGCTGCATCCCCCTGGTTCAGAACATTCCGTTCGCGTTGGCGGAGGTCTCCGGCAGGATCTGCAGCACGTCCCAGTGCTCGACGAGCCTGCCGTTGACGTCGAGCCGGAAGATGTCGATGGCCGCGTAATCGTGGTTGCCCGGCCAGTGCTGCAGACAGTGAAGAACGACGAGATCACCCTCGGCGACGACCCGCCTCACCTCGACCCGCTTGCCCGGCCACTCACGGGCCATCCGTTCGAAATAGGCAATGAAGCCGTCCTTGCCGGTTGCCACATGCGGGTTGTGCTGGACGTAGTCGGCGCCGGCATATTGCTCGATCGCCTCGCGCGGCCGGCAATCATTGAACATCAGCTCATAGAAGGCGATCGCGTTCGCCTTGTTCTTTGCAAGATCCGTCATGCGCTCCCTCTGAAGTTGGGCTCAAACGCAGCAAGACATTGTCGTAGGTGAGGCTGTGGCCACCTGCATCAGTTGAGCCTGACACTCAGTGCCGTCCGGCGATTGCCAAAGTGGACTGGACGACAAAGACATGTATGGCCGTGACGGCCGCGAGGTAGGCGCGACCGAGCAGGTCGCGGCATCGCAGGACCGTGGTGGCGACGAGGTCGTCCCCTCCGTCCGAGGGCTGACTAGCGAGAAGGCAAAGGTGGAATTGTCGTCGCTGCCGCCACCCATCAGGAGCCTGCGACCGGTCAGGTCCGGGGCTTATGCAGGAAACCCGGGGCGTCACGTCCTGACCCGCAGCACGATCTTGCCCTTCATCCGGCCCTCCTCCGCGCGCGCGTGAGCGCGTGCGACGTCCTCGAGGGGAAACTCCAAGCCGACCTGCGGCACCACCAGGCCTCGCTCGATGAGGCGCGTCAGGGCGTCGAGCTTGCTGCTACTCTGACGAGAGAAGACGAAGTGGTAGGTCGCGTTCCGACCCCAGGCGTCGATGAGGTTCTGAGGCATTGCTGTGTCGACCAGGGTGACCACGCGCCCATTCTCGCGCAGGATGCGTGGAGAACGCGAAAGCGTGTCGCGCCCGAGCGTATCCAGGACGACGTCGACGCCCGTGCCGTCGGTCAGGCGATTGACCGCGTCCACGTCGTCCTCGTGCTCGAAATCGATGACCGTAGAAGCGCCGAGCCCTTCAACGAGCGCCGTGTCGCTGCCGCGCGCCGTCGCCAGGACCCGCGCACCGATGGCCTTGGCGACCTGGACGGCGATGGCTCCGACGCCCCCGGCGCCCCCATGGATCAGGACGGTCTCGGTCACCTGCAATCGGGCGCGCTCGACCAGCCCTTCCCAGACGGTCACGCCGACGAGACTGACGCTCGCGGCCTCGGCATGGGAGATGTTGACCGGCTTACGCGCCACAATGTCGACATCCGCCAGGTGGTATTCCGCGTACGATCCCGGCCCGTCGAAAATCCGCGGCGTGTAGTAGACCTCATCCCCAATACGGAACTCCGTCACGTCGGATCCGATCTGGTCGACGACACCAGAAACGTCGTGCCCGATGATGGCCGGCAGCGCGACCTGGTCGGCGTAGTCACCGCGGCGGATCTGGTAGTCGAGCGGGTTGATCGACGTCGCATGCACCGCCACGCGGACCTGCCGCGGTCCCGGTCGGGGATCGGGAAACTCTCGAAGTTCGAAGCTGTCCGGCCCCCCGAACCGCGTCAACGCCATCGCTTTCATGTCAGCCTCCTGCTGTGGCAGGTGCCTTTAGTGTCAGCCGAAGTGCCGAATGACGAACGCGTTTCCCTCAGGTGACGGATGAGATACGTTCAGCCATGGCAATGCGGAGATCTCTTCCCCCGCTCGCGGCACTGCGTGCCTTCGAGGCCGCCGCGCGCCGCCTGAGCTTCCGCGACGCCGCCGACGAGCTTGGCGTTACGCCGACCGCCATCAGCCATCAGATCCGGCTCCTCGAGGAGACCCTGGGGCTTCGCCTCTTCCACCGCGAGACACGCCGGGTCCGGCTCACCGCTGAGGGGACCGTGCTGCTGCCCGTGCTTCGCGATGGCTTCGACGCCTTCGCCGAAGCCATCGACCAGATCCACGGCCGACACCCGGCCGGCGTTCTCACGATCTCGGCGCCGACGGCCTTCGTCGCCAAGTGGCTCGTGCCCCGGCTTGCCGACTTTCGCGCCGCCCATCCGGGTTGTGATCTGCGTCTGCACGCCTCCGACAGCCTGGTGGACTTCGATCGCGACGGGGTCGACATTGCTGTCCGATACGGGCCGGGTCCCTACCCCAGCCTCGACGTTCACAGGCTGGTGGTCGACCGGGTCGCGCCCGCTTGCAGTCCTCGCCTCGCGGTTCGATCCGAGCGCGATCTGGCAAGTTGCCCGCTGCTGCACTTCGAGTGGGCTCACCTGACCGACGAGACGCCAACTTGGGTCGCCTGGCTGCGGCACGCGGGGATCAGCGACGTCGATGGCGGCGCGGGTATTCGATTCAGTGACGAAGGGCATGTCATCCAGGCGGCGATTGCTGGGCAGGGAATCGCGCTCCTGTCGGTCGTGCTTGCCGCCGACGACTTGGCGAGCGGCGCGCTGGTTCAACCCTTCGGGCCGGTGCTCGACGCCCATCCCTACTGGATTGTCCACCCACGACAGCCGGCCCGGCCGAGGGATGTCGGCAAGCTGGTCGACTGGCTACGATCCACAGCCGAGTGATCAGGCGGCCCTGATTTTTATTCTCCCGTCCTTTCTCGATCCGTCACGCACTGAAATGCGGCGGAGCCTTCAGACCGGTCGTAAGGGGTCGCCGACATCGGTCCGGTGAGCCGGTGAAAGTTCCGGCTGTCTTGTGGGGAGACACTAAGCGCGTCTTTTCACTTCATCCGAACTTCCGGCAACCCAATTTCTATGTTCGCTATGGGCCGTTTTACGTCGTTGAGCAGAAGTTTGATCTATGTCCGCTGTCCGGTAGCGCTCGCAGTAACCTGTATGGCTCTGTTGAGTCGGGACCCGTCTGTCCGCTTAACGACCGGGCCGGGTGGATTTGCGGCCGTCCGGGTGACGGTAACGGACGTCGTCTCAGTGCCCGCTCATGATCCGTTTCGGACCCTCAGTCGGAGTGGGTAGCCAACCATCACTGCCGCCCAAGCACTCTCCCAAGGGTTGGCAGCAGCAGGTTAGCTCGAATCCGAACCTCGGACTCGGATCAAACACCGATCGTGGCTTCCTGCAGGCGGTCGATCGAGCGAAAACGGCCGGGGTTTCTCCCGGACGTTTTGGCTTTAGACTGCATACCTAACCGAGCAAGCCTGCCCCGAAGGTGCCATCATTGAGGACGGCACGGTTCTCGACGAGACCGTACTGCAGGTAGTGCTGCATCGGGTTGAGCCCCGCCTGCGCGACGTCGCCGTTGACCGCAAGGTATTCCGAGCTGTCGAAGTCGGCGGAGGGGTCGCGGCCCTCCTTCCAGCCGTAGGTGTCGTAGTGGGCGAGCGGGTTGATGCCCGCCGCCGCGACGTCGCCGTAGGCGGCCAGATACCCCTTGGTGTCGAACACCGCGTTCGGATCGCGGCCTTCCTTCCAGCCGTAGGTGTCGAAGTGCTGGCGGGCGAAGGCGAGGGTGTCGCCGCCGTCGAGGGTCGCGACCTGCGCCACGTCGGCGTTGGCCAGGAGGTAGAACTCGGCGTCGAACCCGCCCTTGATGTTGCCGGTGAGGCCGACCGCATCGAAAATGGCGCGGCCTTCCGCCTGGCCGTATTCGAGGTAGTGCGTCAGCGGGTCGAGGCCGGCCGCCTTCACGTCCGTGTTGCGGGCGAGATAGAACTGGGTGTCGAAGTTCACGCCCGGGTCACGGCCTTCCTTCCAGCCATCCGCGTCGTAGTGGCTCAGCGGGTTGAGGCCCGCCTTGGCGACGTCGGTATAGGTCGCGAGATAGCCCTTGGTGGAGAAGTAGGCGTTCGGATCGCGGCCCTCGGCGGCGCCGTAGGCGGCGTAGTGCGCGTCCGCGTCCTGACCGGCGGCGGCGACATCGGGATTGTGATACAGGTAGAATAGATCGTCGACCAAGGGCGATCCATCCGCGTTGTCGATCGTCCGGTCGGCGAATTGGAAGACCTCGATGCCGCGGACAGAGTCGACCCCATCAGGCCCGGCAATCGTCATCACACCATCGATGGAGAGGCCGACGATGGCCGCTCCGAAGGCGAAGTCGAGGATGGCCCGATCCGTTCCGGCACCTCCGTCAAAGGTTTCGTTTCTGGCCGTGCCGATGAACGTGTTGTTCTCTGGCCCGCCAACGAAAACCTCGCCTGTTTGGCTCGGGCTATCAGTTGCAGGCTCGCCCATACCGGGATGACCGGTGACGGGCTCGCTCGGACCTGTTTCGACTTCGTGCTCGTCATCGAATTGGTCAGCGCTGTCCTGACGACGACCCGAACCGAATTTCGGTAGCCCACCCGTGCTACTGAAGCTTATGCTGTGACCGTCCTTGGTCATTCTCGTGATGCCGTTCGTCGCATCGGCCGTCACCGCGTAATCGATCGGTGCCGTGCCCTCCTGAAGTTCGATCAGATCCTGAGAACGAAGGGGGCCTATCAGCCGATCGTCGCCGCCATGCGTTCTGAAGACGACACGGTGGTCCGACGCCAGCGAGCTGATATCGACCGTGTCGTCGTCGGCGGAGCCTTCCAGCGTAATGGTGCTGGTCAGAAGGCTCGTTCCGGAAAAATCTCCGATCGGCATGAAGGTGTCGTTGCCGCCTCGACCACCGATGAAGATCTCTTCGATGTTGTTAAGTTCTGCAATGATTGATTCGTTACTCGTGCCGTTACGCGTGATGACGATCTCGGTGTTGGCGTCTAGATCCGCGATCCCGGCCTCGAATGCGCTCGTCCGCGAGTAGACCCTGTATGTTTCCGCGCTGGTGTCTCCGATGATTTTCAGGGTATCGATGCCGCCGACGATATTCTCGGCGGTCGTATCGCCGTTGACCAGATCGCGGCCGTCGCCGGCACTCCAGTAGATGGTGTCGCTGCCGGCATCGCCTTGGATCGTATCGGCGCCCTGGCCACCGACCAAAAGGTCGCTGCCCCCGCCGCCATTGAGCCGATCGGTTCCGGCGAAACCGAACACCGCCTGCGAACCGGCGGCACCCGTAGCACCGTTCAGGTTGACGTTGTTCCCAGTCGTGCCCGCCACTACCAGAGAGTTGGTGCCGGCAAAGCGCAACGTCTCGATCGTGCTGAGGGTGTCCGAGCCCTCGGCCCCAGTCAGGTCCGTGACGACGAGATTGGTTGTGCCGCCGGAACCCAGGGCGAAGTTTCCCACCCCGCCGGAGAAGACCGCCACATCGGTCCCCGCTCCTCCATCCAGGCGATCGTCGCCGGCGCCCCCGTTCAACGTATCGCTGCCTCCGGCACCGTTGAGGATGTCGTAACCGCCATTCCCATTCAGCGTGTCGCTGGCACCCAGACCGAAGACACCGCTCGTACCGTCAGCGATGTCGTCGCCTGCGGTTCCGTTGAAGGTGTTGGCGAGGAACGGGATCGCATCCCAATTGTCGCCGACGATGCCGGTCGGCATCGTGAAGAGCTCTTCTTGATGCCCGGCACCATCCGTGAACTCGACCCGAGCTCGAAGGACCTCGCCAACCTGACCTCCTGCACCGGGGACGCCATCGCTCGGCGTGAACGAACTCCCGGTCGCGTTGACCGTCAGGTTGCGCCATGTGGTGCCGCCGTCGTTCGACGCTTGCCACTGATAGCGGAACGCGCCCAGCCCATTCACGTCCTCGATGCCACGCGTATCGATCGTCAGGGGCGCTCCTTCCGTCGGTGATACCCGACCGTCGGTTGGCGTCGGATCGATGATGACTGGGGCTCCCGTTGCTCGGAATGGCAACTGATCGAGTGTATACTCGACCGTGCCTCCATTGCCGTTGGAGAAACGCAGCGTCTCGATATGAAACAATCGGTCTGCGCCGTCCGAGATCCGGTCAGGCTCACCTTCGATGCCTTCCCCTGGTTCCCCTGTCCCGTCACCCTCCGGCGTCGGATCGACGCCGGTCGTCGGCGTATGCGTCACGGTCATGCTGCCGTCGGCGTTCGACGTGAAGGCGTAGTTCGCCAGAACGTCGCGATAGACAGAGATATCCGCAGCACTGTTCGACGGGTCGCCGTCCACCATTTCGCGGACGATGGCGAGTTGACCGGGATTGATCGTCCGATCGAACATCAGGTCGGTGAGAGGCCTGCCACCGAACTGAGGAATGGCGTTCGGCGTCGGAGCACCGTTGACATAGTCCGCTTCGAGATAGACTCGGCTGCCCATCTCATCGACCGTGTAGGCGACGCCCTCGTCGACGAAACGGATTCGTACGTTCAGCCAGCGATCGCCGTCGATGATGTCGTTGCCGGCGAGGCCCGTGATGACGTCGCTGCCGCCGCCGCCCAGCAGGATGTCGGAGGCATCTGCCGTGGACAGGATGACCCGCTCCTGAGCGCCGTTCTCATCCAGGACCGGTACCGCTTGACCATTGGCCACGCGCGTCACTGGAGTGCCGGTACCGAGATGCGCCACGAGAGGGGCGAGGCCGCTGATGAGACCCACGTTCTTGGCCAACAGGTTGTTGGAGTAGGAGTCGAGCAGCGCGTTCGGGCCGGGGATGGCCGCTGTGCCTTCCAGCTCGGGGCGCGTGTTCACGGCCGTGATGCGTCCGGTGAGAACGTCATCGTGCTTCCAACCCGACAGGCCCTCCACGAGATCGAAGCGGTCGCGGAGTATGAAGGCTTCCTGCGTCTCGAAGATCGGAATGCCCAGGTTTGAATTGGCGGACTGGCTGTCGCCCTTGTGTATCGCCCAGTCGAAGCCGGCCATGCCGTTGCTCCGCTGGATGCCCTCGCTGTTCTGGAACATGATGTCGTCGCCCGACTCGCCATCGTAGTCGGTGTCGCCGCTGCCGCCGTTCAGAACGTCGTGGCCAATGATCGTAGAGTTGAAGAACAACTCCGAGTTTTCGCCTGACAGGCTGTCGAAGCGCAGGCCGCCCTCGAGCCAGTCGTTCCCCTCGTTCCCCAGCAGCACATCGCCGCCCGTTCCACCGAGAACGAAGTCCTCGCCCGTGCCCGCAAACGCTTCCTTGCCGTCGGGCCCGGTGACGATGAAGTCGTTGCCCTGGTTGCCGAACAACAAGGACAGACCCGAGCCGCCGTGGATGACGTCGTTGCCCTCGTTGCCGTGCAGGAAGTCCGCCTCACCGATATCGGTGCCGGCATTGGTGAGAATGTCATCCCCTGCGCCGCCGAATACCTTGTCGACACCGTATCCGGCCTCGATCCGGTCGTCCCCTCCCTTGCCCCAGATCGCGTCGTCGCCGCCGCCCGACACGATGATGTCGTTGTCCTCCGTGCCGCCGATCGTGAAATGCTCGTTGCTGTTCACGCGGATCGCCTCGGCCACCCCGTCGCTATCGGCGTCCACGCGCTCCACCAGCTTGGAAAAGCCTCCCAGGAACGGATTATCTAATACGGGATCGGCACTCAGTTGCTTGCCGATATCCAGTTCCAAGGTCGGCATCTGAAATGCCGAGAAGAGATTGCCGGGCAGCGCAGTGGCGTTCGCGGCGCCGAGGTCGGTATTCCGCATCACGAGCTCGGCGAACGTGTTGTTCTCGAGCTCATTGAGCAGGTTCAAACCCTGGGTACGAGATAGATAGTAGAACCGATCAGCATCTTGCAGATTTTCCATCGTCATCTGGAAAACGAAGCTGAAGGTCGAGCCCAGCATGCCGCCGAACGCCATCTTCTTCTCGGCAAGACCACCCATCCAGAAGTCGACGGTGTTCAGGCCGCCGAGCGTACCGTCGCCTGCATAGGCGCCGGTGTGGTTAAGGAAGTCGAGCCGGTCGGCATCGAAGTCGGCCTTCGCGGTCCCCGTCAGGGTGGAATCACCGAGGACCAGCCTCGTTGCGGCTTCGCGCAGTTCGACGGTTGTCCGCGGCGTATCGGTGGTATTCAGCACAGACGCGTGGTTCCCGTAGGCCGCGACGAAGTTGATGATCGAGGCGGGATTTTTAAGGTTCAGAGCGAAGTCGGCCCAGCTCTCATAGGGCTTCAGCAGCGTGTCGCCGGTTTCCTCGAAGAACCGTCCCCGCGCTACATTCAGTGTCGGGGTGCCGACATCGCGACCGCGTGCCAAGTTGATGGTGGCGAGATCAAGCGGGATGCCAAGGAGTTGATTGCGCAATACGTCGGTTACGAACTCGTCGATCTCGCTACCGGTCTGCCGGCTCATGCCTCGGATGATGGCTCCCGACGCGACCTCTGCGGCGCCGAGGGAGTCGTACATGACCGGATTAAGGAAACCGTCGAACAGCGTGATGTCGTTCTGGACCGGCTTGCCCTCCGCATCTATCGCAATGACGGCGATGTCCTGCCGCAGCATCGAGTGGCCGAAGCGGTAGACGACGTGCGCGAACTCGGCTGCGATGCTTGGGTTGATGTCAGCCGATGGCTCGAACACGAACGCGTCGATATCGGGCTGCATCATGCGGCCGAACTCTTCGAACACCAGGTGCTGGTACTCCATTTCATTGGTGAACCGGCCGGCCTGGAACAGCCGCTCGCCGTCCCATACCAGGGCGGCCCTGCCCGCATCCGTGGTCGGAATGGCCTCGACGTCGACCAGCAGCCACTTGTTGAGGAAGGTGAGATCCCCCGAGTCGAGGGCGATCTGCTTCGTCATCTCCACCACACGGTTGTGCTCGGCATGGAACACCTGGTGAACCGCGGTCAGCGCGATGTTCTCGTTGGCGCGTCCATCGCCGGCGACGAAGTGTCGGTCGAGCAATTCGTTGTCGTAAGCGGTCGCCCCGCGCTGGCCCTGGGGGCCCGGTGTTCCGTCCGCATTCCCATAACCGAGGGCCGTATCGCCGTCCGCTTGGAGCTCACCACCGGTCACCACCGGCACGGCGGCATGGGCGATGTCGTCGAGGAATGCGTGTCCTGTTAGAACCACGCCCTGGGCGCTGACTGGGGCCGCCGGGTCGCCCTCGCGCAGCACGTCGTCGGCCGTCCCGAGGACGCCATCGGGACCCATGCCTACGACGAGTTGCGGATAGCCGTTCGGGCCCGGGATGAAGTTGCCGTACTGGTCAGCGGCGACGAGCGGGATGTTGCCGACGTTGAGGTCGGTCAACGCAATACCAAGTACGTCCCTCGCCTGCGCTTTGATGTCGGCCCAGGTGGCAAGACCGCCGTTGCCGCCTTCCAGGAGATGTCCGGACGCGATCGGCTTGCCATCGGGAGCGGGGATGTACTCGCGCATGAAGACCTGCTTCGATGCAGTCGAAGCATAGGTCTGGTTCTGGTCGACCCACGGTGTGGTCAGGTTGCGGGGACCCGCGCCATCGTCGGTAGTGCCCAGAACCCCGTCCGCACCGGCTTCGACGCTGACGCGGGTCAGCGGAATGTAGTTCTGCCCGCCGGGCACGTAGAGCGGATCGCCGGGGGACAACGGCACGTAGACGGTGCCGTTGCCACCCTTGGCGACAAGATCGAGGCCGTGATCAAAGAACTGTCCGAAGATCGTCATCCAGCCGTTGAAGGGCGAAGACAATCCTTCGTCGGGCGAGACGTTCGGCAGATAGATGGTGTTTCCGTCCATCTCGACGCCGTATTGCACCAGCTTGGCGGCGAGGCCGGCGCTGGCGCCGAGATCGGCGGGCGCCGCCTTGGCGGCGCTGTGCGCACTGACGATCTCGCTCAGTGCCGTCATCAGCGGCTGGCCCGCCAAGCCCGCATGGGTCAGCGCCGCCGCGATGGCAGCCGGATTGTCCAGGGTTTGATCGACGATCAGGTTTGAGATGATCCGCGGATCGGCGTCAATGACCGTGCCGCTGCCAGGGCCGGGTTGCGATCCAGACCGGGCGCCGGCATTCGCATAGTCGTTGTTGGAGAACCACGTTTCCATATTGGGCAGTGGATTGAAATCATAGCGATCGCCATCTGCGTCATTGATGTATGTGGGCGTGAAGAGGCCAGGAAAGCTTTGATCCGACGCTCCCCATTTCTCACGTCCCGGAAGCAGATTGTTGTAGCTGCCATCGACAGTTCGAAGGCCATAGGGAAGCAGATGTGCCTGCGTGAGGCCGTCATTCCCGTTGTATCCAGCGACCAGCTCGGCAAGAATGCCGCCCCCGGCATGAGCTTCCGCGATTTCAATCTGCCTGAGAATGAACTCAAGGTCATGTCTGACGAGCGCAACCATTATAGGCCCCCAGTAACGCGCGCACATATCCACGAGAGATCGCGGTATTTCGTTGCTAGCCAACGACGATTGTCTTGGGACTAAACGCGCAAGAACTTGCAGAAATCAGCTGCCGATTTCGATTAAGGCTCTTGCATTGGGTCGTCAACGAAAACTGTATTGATTTTAGGCGTTTAATACCAAATTGAATATTTGATAGTAATCCGTTCGTTCGGATAAATATAAAGGTACTCCGAGTAACTCCCAAGGAGTAGCTCGATGAGCCGCAGAGATCCGTAGCAAGTCGCTATTTGAGGATAGTTCCGTAATTGTCATCGGAGGTTTGCCGCATGAATCATTGCTGCGGCGGACGATGAAGCCCTTGCAGCACGGTGAGCAACCGTGTCGCCACACTGTGGGATCAAGGACGGAGAGGCTCACTGACCCAACCGAAGTCTATCGACAAACGACTGCTTCAGAAATGTCTAGAGGCTGTTATGGCCCTGTGACGGCTGGGTTCCAGCTGGAGGGGCATGACCTCTTCAAGCAAAGCCGACCCGTCGACGTCTCGGATGAAGAATAGGAGCGGGTCGCTCCCTACCTGACGCTGCTGCGCGAGGATGCGGGGCAGCGCGAGCACAGTCTGCGCGCGGTGTTCAACGGGCGGCGCTACGTTGTGAAGACGGGTGCGCCGTGGCGCTGGATGCCCAACGACCTGCCGCCGTGGGACGCGGCCTACCAGCGGGCCCAGCGCTGGCTTGCGGCCGGGTGCTTCGGGCAACGGGTCGACGATCTGCCGCAAGCCAACCGCGACTTCGTCCTCTTGCCATGGCGCTGGGTGGTGGAACGCTCCTTCGCCCGGGCGACGCGCGTCCGCCGCTTCGTCAAGAATTACGAGCGCTCTCCCATCACGCTGGCAGACCTCCACATCGTCGCCTTCGTCTGCCTCATGCTCAAACACGCCGCGCAACGCGCGGCCAGTTCATGACAGCTTCTACGACTTCGGCCGCGTCGGACCGGAACAGGTCATGGTCCGATCCAACGCACGGCATCGATCAGGGCGCGAAGCGCCGGTGTCGCCTGCTGGCGCGGATGGTAGAGGTGGTAGCCTGGGAAGGGCGCGCACCAGTCCGTCAGAACCTGAACGAGGTGGCCCGCCGCGATCTCGGCGGCCACGTCTTCCTCGAGCATATAGCCGAGCCCGGCACCGGCCCGCACGGCCGCCCCCGCCAGGAGCGCATCGTTGACGGTGAGTTGGCCGCCGACGCGCACGCGTATCTCCTGGCCGCTCTGCGTGAACTCCCACGGCAGCAATCCGCCCCCGCCGACCAGCCGATAGTTGACGCAGTTGTGCGCCTCGAGGTCGGCCGGTGTCCTGGGCTGCGGATGGCGCGCGAAGTAGCCGGGCGTGCCGACCACCACCGTGCGCAGGTCCGGCCCCAGGCGCACCGCCACCATGTCGCGCTCCACCGTCTCGCCGAAGCGGATGCCGGCATCGAACCGGGCCGCGATGATGTCGGTCAGGCTATCGTCGATGACGACCTCGACCGAGACGGCCGGATGATCAAGGAGGAAGCGCGGCAGGACCGGGTCGAGCACGCGGCGCGCGGCCGAGGAGAAGGTCGTCAGACGAAGCGCACCGGACGGCGCGCCGCGCCAGTCGGCGAGCGCTGCAAGCCCGCACGCGACCTCCGCCAGCGCCGGGGCCAGCGAACGCATGAGCCGTTCGCCGGCTTGCGTCGGAGCGACGCTGCGCGTGGTACGCGCGAGCAGCCGGACCCCGAGCCGCTCCTCCAGCCCACGCACGGCGTGGCTGAGCGCCGAAGGCGACAGGCCGAGTTCGGCCGCCGCACGCGTGAAGCTGCGGCTGCGCGCGACCGCCGCGAAGGCCGCGAGATCGTCGAGCGTACCCCGTCGCATTCCTGAATTCCGCTCACAGGCCCTTGTCGCCGATTCGGGCTAATTCACCCTGGATGGTGGCGCTATCCTGTCTGGAATCAGCAGGGATATGCAACAATGGACCTCACGCAGTACCGCACGCTCGGCCGCTCCGGCCTCGCGGTCAGTCCGCTCGCGCTCGGCACCATGACCTTCGGCACCGCGCGCTGGGGGCTAGACGAAGCCGGCAGCCGGGCGGTGTTCGACGCCTATCTGGAGCGAGGCGGCAACTTCGTGGACACGGCCGACGTGTACGCGGGCGGCGAGGGCGAGGCGATGCTCGGCCGCTTCATCAGCGAGCGGGACCTGCGCGACCGGATCGTCCTCGCGACCAAGTCGGGGTTCGCGACGGGCCACGGGCCGCACGCCGGCGGCAACGGTGCCAAGCACGTCCATGCCGCGCTGGAAGGCTCGCTGCGGCGCCTGCGGACCGACTACATCGATCTCTACTGGGTGCACGTCTGGGATGGGATCACGCCGGCCGAGGAGTTGCTGGAGACCATGGCCGGTCTCGTGCGCGCCGGGAAGGTTCGCTACTGGGGCATATCGAACACGCCCGCCTGGTACGTCGCCAAGCTCGCGACGCTGGCCGCGACGCGTGGCCAGCCGGGGCCGATCGCGTTGCAATACTTCTACGCGCTCGTGAACCGGGAGGTGGAGGACGAGCACATCCCCCTCGCCGCAGAGTTCGGCCTGGGGGTGGTGCCGTGGTCGCCGCTGGCCTACGGGCTGCTGAGCGGCAAGTACGACCGCGCGACCGTGGAAGCGGCGGGCCCGCGTGCGGGCGGCCTGCCGAACGATGCGGCGCAGTCGAGCGAGATGCGGCCGGCCGACGACAAGCGACTCGACGGGGCCAACCCGTTCGGCGACAGCCTGTTCACGCCGCGCAACTGGACCATCGTCGACGGGGTCCGCCAGGTGGCGGAGGCGATCGGGCAATCGCCGGCGCGCGTCGCGCTCGCCTGGGTGGTCGGACGATCGGGTGTGGCCTCGACCCTGATGGGCGTGAGCCGGCCGGCGCAGGTGACCGACAACATCGCTGCGCTCGATGTCATGCTCTCTCCCGAGCATCGCGCCGCACTCGATGCGATCAGCGCACCGGCGGAGCCGCGCCTGATCTATGGCCTGTCGCGCCCGCTTCTGCGGAGGGCCGTCGTGTTCGGCGGCGCAGAGGTTCGGGCCCAGGGCGAGATGCCCTGAGCGAGGTTGTCCTTCGCTCACCCGGTCCTGAGCGGACGCAGCGTGCCTGTCCGCCGAGGCCCAAGGCCACGCGCGGACCGCGCCCTCAATCCGGATACCCGGTCGGTTTCCGGACAGATGTTCCTCGGGCGCGACTGGGTCGGCGCGAAGGGTCTTGGCGTATGCGGCACGCCCGAGGCGGCATCACGGTGCCGATTACGCCTCATGCGACCTGGAAGCAGCGGGCGAGCAGGCCACGCAAGGCCATCGGCAGGCTGGCGGTGCGGGCGATGGGATCGACCGCCTGCGTGAACAGGCGTAGGATGAGGATCTGACGCTGCCGGCGATCCGGCGCGAGCGATACGGCGAACGTCGTATCCGATTGGGCGGTCAGCCGGGCCGGAACCCAGCCGATCTGGTGGATGAGGACGTCGACGGCGTCGCCCGGCACGAAGGCGTGCTCCGGAGCCGTCAGGCGCAGGTGCGCGGTTTCCATGCCGAGGCTCGCCAGGGCAGCGTCGTAAGCGATCCCGCCGGATCTCACGCGCGCCGGCTCCTCGATCCGGAATTCCTCTGCTCCACGCGGACGCTCGAAGCAGACGAGGAAGGCCACGAAGCTGAACAGCATCGCGACACCGGCCCAGATCAGGTTGAAGTAATCGATGGGCGAGATTTCGGTGGCTCCGAACGGTGAGACGAAGGACCACACGATCGCACCCGCCGAGAGCAGTGCGATCCCGCCGAAGCCCGCGGCCATGCGCCAGCGCACCATCGACACCGAGCGGTCCCCGCCCTTGTCGGTGACCTTGAACGGACGCCCGAAGGGCCGGATCGCCGCCGAGACCAGGGTGAGGCTGATCGCCAGCGCCGTCATGATGTGCGTTACCTCCATGAACAGAGGGAGCGTGCGTCGGCCCGAGACCCAGCTGCTGTAGGTCCAGAGGGCGAAGAGCGCAGGCAGGCCGTAGCGCAGGAACGAGAGGTAGTCGGCGAAAAATGCCGGCATGTCGAAGAACCAGTAGATCGATGGCGCCACCAGCATGAGCACGATGAACGGCTTGCACAGCCAGTTCAGAACACCGTGCAGGTAGTGCAGCCGCTGCATCAGGGTGTAGTCGCCTCCCCAGAAGGGTCCCGCTTTCAGCAGCGCGACCTGCATGGTCCCGAGGCACCAGCGGGTGCGCTGGGTGATGTATTCCGGCAGGCCCTCCGCCGAGAGCCCGGCACTCAGGCGCTCGTTCAGCCAGTGCGTACGGTAGCCGTGGCGCATGAGCGAGTAGGTGAGGTTGATGTCCTCGCAGATGGCATCGTGCGGGAAGCCCCCCATCTCGACGACCCGATCCCGTCGGACCAGGAAGGAGGTGCCGACGCAGAAGGCGCAGCCCCAGGCATCCTTGGCCGGCTGGAACACGTCGAAGAAGATGCGCTGGTCGTCGACCCAGGCTTCGGACGCCATCAGGTTGTGCTGGATCGGATCGGCGTTGAAGAAGAATTGCGGGGTCTGAACCACGGCGGCCCGGTCGTCGTGGAAGAGGCCGACGGTACGACGCAGGATGTTGGGCGCCACCGCGAAGTCCGCATCGAGCACCAGGATGATCGGCGCGTTGGTGAGGCCGGCCGTATGGCGGAGCGCGTTGTTGAGGTTGCCGGCCTTGGCACCCGTGTTGTCGGGCCGCGTGACGTAGTTCGCACCGACTTCCTCGCAGTAGGCACGCAGCCAATCGCGCCGGGTGTCGTCGCAGACCCAGACCGTGGCGTTCGGGTAATCGACCGCAAGGGCCGGGATGATCGACTTCTCCACCACGTCGAGAGGCTCGTTGTAGGTGCAGATGAAGATGTCGACGGCCGGCCAGGCCCCGCTCGTCGTCAGGCGCGCTTCCTCGCGATCGGCCTCGGCAGAGCGATCCTTGAAGCGGAACAGGATGACGATGGACATCAGGGTATAGAGGATCGCCACGCCCTCGAAGGCGAAGAACAGGTAGGGCCAGAGCTTGTCGAGTCCCGGCTCCAGGCGGGGCAGGGTGTCGTGCCAGCGCCACGCGGCGTAGCAGAGGATGAACACCGCCGTGGTCGCGCCGAACAGGATGCGGGCGGCCGCGCTCGTTCGATCCAGCAGGCCGGCCATGACCAGCAGCCCGATGAGGATGCCGAGATCGGTGGTGAGGACGGCGAGGGCGTCCTGAGGTGCTTCGAACATCGTCGGGGTTACTCCACGCTCCGTCCGGTGAAGGGATTCCAGCCCTTGGCCGCGAGGACGCCCCAGGCGGTGGCGCCGAGATGCGGCCGGCGGAAGTAGTAGAAGTCCGGTTCCTGGCTCGCCGGCCCGATCGCAATGCCGGTGGTGAGACGATCGACATCGGTGGCGAACAGGAAGCCGGAGGGCGAGACCTGCCCCGCCAGGACCGCGACAAGGTCCTCGGCCCGCGCGCTCCGGCCGAGGGCCCGGAGGGTGAGCGCGGCCTGCGCCGTCCCCTCGACCCAGAGACCGTCCCGATCCTCATTGAAGTCGAAGCCGCCGCGGGTCGCGAGGTGACGTTCGGCGAAGTCGAGCGCCCGCTGCCAGGATCCGGGCGCATCGCTCACCCCGATCAGGGGCCAGAGTTGCGTATCCAGGGCCACATGGGTCGTTGGTTGGAGCTTGCCCTCGGGCGTCGTGCCGAGGCGAAACACGCCCGGTTCCTGCGCATAAACGGCATCGAGGAAGCCGCGTGCCGTCGCGGCGATCCGCGCCGCGTCGGGGCGGCCGTCGAGGCGATGGAGCCAGGCCGCGAGCGCGTGCACATCGAGGTTGTGCTCGGTGGATTTCCACGCCAGCCGCACCTGGCTCGGGTC
The DNA here is from genome assembly GCF_025813715.1 of Methylobacterium sp. FF17. Classification (NCBI taxonomy): domain Bacteria; kingdom Pseudomonadati; phylum Pseudomonadota; class Alphaproteobacteria; order Hyphomicrobiales; family Methylobacteriaceae; genus Methylobacterium; species Methylobacterium flocculans. Next base: position 5,258,469 of record NZ_CP107532.1, on the reverse strand, counting down.
GAAGCCGTCGACCCCGCCGGAATAGCCCTCGGGTTCGCGGGCATCGGCGGTCTGATCGGCGATCCAGCCGAGCATCCGGCGGGCGCCGGCCCGGTAGCCGGCCTCCGGCGCCGAGGCGTCGAGGGTCAGGAGGGCGAGGGCCGCCCAGGCGACGTTCCCCGTGGCCGTGCCATCCTGGTAGGCGTCCTCGGCCCAGTGCTTCGCTTCGGCGTCCCACCAGCCCGGCAGGGCGAGCGGACCGTCGCCCACCGGGCCGGCGCGATAGGCGTTCCGGACCCGACCGTCCGAGAAGGTCCGATCCCGCACCAGCGCAGCGAGCAACGCGTCGCCGATGCGCCGGGCGCTCTCCACCTCCCCGCAGGCGGTGAGGGCGATCGCCGCCAGGGCGTTGTCGTAGGTAAAGGCCGAGGTGCGCAGGGGCGGCGGCAACGCCGTTTCACCCGGCCCCGGACGGTAGCTCGCCACGAAGACGGGCCCGGTTCCCGTCCCATCCATCGACGCGGAGAGGGACCGACACAGGGTCTGCGCGAGGGGCGACGTCCCCTGCGCGGCTCGAGGGGCTGACGCAGACGCGCCCGCCTCCGCGATCACCGGGGTCGCCGACAGAGCCGCGGCGGCCCAGGACACGCACGCCAACCGTGCGGCACTCCGGATCAATGCGTGTTCCCGGCAGCGTGCTGACGCCGCTCGGCCCGGTTCGCTCGATCGGCTTCCTTCTGGCCGGAGACCCGGGAGACCAGATCCCGGACCCCGGATGACACGGCATCGGCGGCCTGTGTGACGCCGCTCGTGACCGAGGACCAAGCCTGCTTCATCTCCGGCGAGCGCACGCCCCGGCTGACGAGATCGGAGGCTTTCGCAGCCGTGGTGGTGGCGGTCGAGGCCAGAACGCTCCAGGCGGCTTTCGCCTCCGGTCCGTTGAAGCCGGAGGCCATCGCCTTCCAGGCGACGGAGGCCGAGGGAACCCAGCCGTTCTCCCGCGTGATCGTGACCCATTGGCCGACCGAGCAGGGCGTGGTGCGGCGCGCAGCCTGCCCGGGCGAGGCGGTCTCGGCAGCGTCCGGCAGCGCGTTGGGGTCCAGGCTGACGAGCACATACATCTCGCGCCGTTCGGTCTGCGGGAAGGGCACCGCATATTGCTGGTCGGTCTTGTCGCTGGTCTTGGGCAGGATTTCGCTGACCCAGCCGCGCTGGGGAATGGTGCTGCCCGTGGCGGAAATCCGCACCGGCGTTCCGACGGCCAGTTCCTGCGCCTGTCGGTAGGAGAAGATACCGACTGCGAAGGCCTGGTCGCAATCCACCAGCGTGGCGACCGAGTCGCCGGGGTTGACGTGTCGCCCTTCCGCGACGCCGAGGCTGAGAACCACGCCGCCGTTCATCGCCCGCATTTCGGCATCCGCGAGGCTGTCCAGACGCTTGCGTTCGGCGACGAGCAGCGTCTCCTGTGCCTTGAGACTGGCGGCAAGCTGCACTTCTTCGATCCCGAGCCGCTGGGCGTCGAAGGCGAGGTCCCGTCGCTTCTGGGTGAGGACCGCCAGGCTGTTGGATTGATTGCCGACGAAGACGTTCTTCTTCACCGCGCCGAGTTCGGCGAGCTTCTGGTTCAGCTTGGCCGTCTCGGCATCCTTGTCGAAGCGCGCGGCCTCAAGCTTGTGCTGGGTGGGGCGCAGGAGGTCGAGGCTGGCGGTGTTGCGATCCACCATGGCCTGCTGGCGATCGACCACGGCCTTGGTGGATTGTCCCTCGGCATCCGCGGAGGCGACCCGAGCCCGGGCTTCCGCCACCTCACCCTCGAGCTTGGCGACGGTCTGTTCCACTTGGCGACGGATCTCGGCATCGAGGGCCGCGACATAGGCAAGATCGGATTCTTTCTTCTGGCGTGCTGCCAGCAGGGAGCCGCGCAGTTCGTCGACCTTGCCGTCCAAGGTAATCAGGGTCGTACGGTCGATGCGGCCGTTGTGAATGCGCGCCACCGTATCGCCGGACCCGAGGCGCTGCCCGATGCTGGCGGACACCTCGGTCAGCTCTCCCGTGATCGGCGCCGTGAGGAGGCTGATCGGCGCATTGATGACCGCGCGATCCGACTGATCCGCAAGAAGAGGGGGCAGCGTCGCCGTCGTCATGAGCAGGGCCAGGACAGTGGCGACCGAGTAGGCCGAGAGACGGACAACCCGGGTGTGGCCTGCCTTCTGGCCGGATGGCGGAGCGGAGACCGACAGAGATCGCTGCATGGGATTCTCCTTGAGACACGAAGCATCCTTGGCCAGCGCTGACAGATCAGCCGACCGGGGGGAGATGCCAGGGCGAAATTTTGGCAAGATCGATCAGACGGGCATCGCTGCGATGCGCGCTAACGGAGATCGTCTCGAGAGTATCTGTGTCAGAACGTTGCTTGGCGTCAGCACGTCCTTGGCGGGTTTTACGCTAGATGCGCGTTAACGAATTGGCAACCTGCGACAAATATACCGGTACCTGCACTTCATAACTTAAATCGACAAGTATTCATACAGGCGCAACACAGCCTTGAGACCGCTGCCAGATCTCTGGCGGACAATCTCACGCAATGGCGATATTCTTCTAACAATCTCAGCACGGCCTGAGCGACGACTGAGAATTCGCTAGAATTCGATGATTTATATTGCCCTGCGGCGAACCTTGCTCTTCACGTTCGTGTGCGTTGCGAATTGATTACGCAAGCACCGAAGCAATGAACGGCAGCGCAGCAAAAACCGTTCCCTTTAAATTTTCGAGGTCTTTTCGTGGCAAATTTGCGGCAGAGCCGGCAAGCTTACAAACGATAAAACGCGCCGCGCAGCATCCTGAACATAGTCGATCTAAGTAGCAGCCCCGCCTATCAGCGCTGTCCCACCGGACTGACGCGATACGCGAACAGCGCAGTACACTTCATCCTAGACTTGCTACCCGAATTGCGATCCGCAAGCTCACATCCTGCGGCACCTGCGTCGCATTTCGGCGAAAGAGCCACTCTCACAGTTATGGCTCGCAGCGATGTGCCCGCGTCAGATGCCAGGTCCCATCCTCTCAGAGATATATTGATGTCCTTCAATGGGACGCCGGCCGGCATCAACGGGAGGTCATCCTGGACAGAACGGGTCGATATCGATCACAGGATCGCCATCGCAGCACCTCTTCAGCGTCTTCGCAAGCGGTCGTTCTTTGGAAGCCATGCTGGCGTGCTGCCTGAAAATCTTCCCTCCCGCCGGTAGGCTTCTCGGTTATGCGAAGAATCTTATTCTGACACGGAGGAAGCATCGGCACGGGCACCGGCGAGCAACCGAGACTGGCCGCCTCAGTGTCGTCCGCTCACCCGGCCATCCTCAGGCAACCAAACTGTTCGGTCTTCCGCGCCTTGGAATATCCGACCGTCCCGAGGCCGGGGAAGTCGTAAGATCGTATCGCAGCGCGCCGTGATCGCGTATCGCCAGACTTCTTCAGGGATCGAATATGAGTATCCGGTGGATCACCGATATCTGTCGCAAGACCATCACCGTATCGCGCCTAACTGAACAGCATCCCTCGGCGGCGGAACAGGTAAGCGGGCGGATCTGACATGTCGGAGTGTGCCACCAGCGCTATCCTCAACCGTCTCGACCTCAAATCGCTGCGCCTGTTCGCAGCAATCTGCGAGGAGGGGACATTGAACGGCGCCGCACGACGGGAAGCCATCGCGCCCTCCGCCGTCAGCAAGCGTCTGGCTGAACTCGAGCGGGCCCTGGGCTGCGAATTGCTTACCCGGGACCCCAAGGGGATGCGCCCGACGCCCGCCGGCGAGACCCTGCTGCATCACACCCGCCGGATGCTGGCGAGCGCCGAGCAGATCACCCTTGAACTCGCGGAGCACGCCCGGGGCGTACGCGGTTTCGTGCGCGTGCTCGCCAACCTCTCGGCGATCGTGCAGTTCCTGCCCGAGGATCTCCAGGCCTTCCTGGCCGTCCAGGTCAACATCCGGATCGATCTGGAGGAGCGGCCGAGCGGCGGGGTGGTGGCCGGTGTCGAGGAGGGCGTGGCCGACCTCGGCATCTGCGCCGGCAGCACGGACAGCCGCTCGCTGCTGGCCCGTCCCTATCGCGGCGACCGGCTCGTCCTGGTCGTGCCCGCCGGTCATCCGCTGGCCGGACGGGAGGCGATCGCCCTCGCGGAAACCCTCGATCACGACCATGTCGGTCTGCACCGGGAGAGTTCGATCTACGCGGCCCTCCGCGACGAGGCCCGGCGGATCGGGCGCCCCCTGCGCCTGCGCATGCACGTGCCGAGTTTCGATGCCATCTGCCGGATGGCGCAGGTCGGCATGGGTCTCGGCGTCGTCCCCCAGGACGTCCACGCGCTGCTCGGTCCGCAAACGAACCTCGTGGCCGTGCCGCTGACGGATCCCTGGGCCCGGCGAACGCTGAACCTCGTCGTTCGGCCCGGGCCCCTGTCCCCGGCCGCGTCCCTCCTTCTGGACCATCTTCACGCGGCGTCGTAGCGGAATGGTTCCGGTTCGCGTTCTCGTCTGGAGAACGCTCCATGGCGCATTGCGTTTCGACTTCGAGCATCCGGCAGAATATCTCCTCTCCCATAACAAGAGAGGAAACGCCGATGCAAAGCCCTGCCGCCGCTCCGGCCGCCGGCCCCCTCGCTGGAATCCGGGTGCTCGAACTCGGGCAACTCATCGCCGCGCCGTTCGCGACCAAGATCCTGGCCGAGTTCGGCGCCGAGGTGATCAAGGTCGAATCGCCGAAAGACGGCGACCCCTTGCGCACATGGCGTAAGATGCACGAGGGCACCTCGCTCTGGTGGTACCTGCAATCGCGCAACAAGAAGTCGATCGCGGTCAACCTGAAGTCCCCGGACGGCCTCGCACTCGTCAAGGATCTCGCGGCAAGTACCGACGTGGTGGTCGAGAACTTCCGGCCCGGCGGCCTCGAGAAGCTGGGCCTCGGCTGGGATGTGCTCTCAGCCCTCAACCCCAAGCTCATCATGGTGCGCATCTCCGGCTACGGCCAGACGGGTCCCTACCGCGACCGACCCGGCTTCGGCGCCATCGGCGAGTCCATGGGCGGCATCCGCTTCACCACCGGCAGTCCGGACAGCCCGCCCGCCCGCGTCGGCGTGAGTATCGGTGATACCCTGGCCTCGCTCCACGGGGTGATCGGGGCCCTGATGGCCCTCCTGCACGTGCGGACCGGCGGCGGGGCGGGGCAGGTGGTGGACGTTTCGCTCGTGGAGAGCGTGTTCAACGTCATGGAGAGCCTCGTGCCGGAATACGACCTGCTCGGCGAGGTCCGCACGCGCAGCGGCGGCGCCCTTCCGGGCATCACCCCTTCGAACACGTACCCGTCGAAGGACGGCGGCTTCGTCGTCATCGCGGGGAACTCGGATCCGATCTTCCGCCGCCTGATGACCGTCATCGGCCGGCCGGACCTTGCCGAGGATCCCGCTCTGCGCGGGAATGACGGCCGCTCGGCGGTGGCCGCGATGCTCGACGGCGTGATCGGCGACTGGACCGGAGCGCGCAGCGTCGAGGAGGCGCTGGAGGCGCTCGCCGCGGCGGACGTGCCGGCGGGCCGGATCTTCTCGGTGGCCGACATCGTGGCCGATCCGCACTATGCCGCCCGCGACATGATCCTGGACGCCGAGCTTCCCGGCGGCACGCGGGTGAAGATGCCCGGTATCGTCCCGAAGCTCACCGGCACCCCTGGCGCCGTGCGCTGGCAGGGGCCGGCGCTGGGCGCCCATACCGACGCGGTCCTCGCGGATCTGGGCCGGGATGCCGAGACCATCGAACGCCTGCGCCGCGAGGGAGCCATCGGATGAGCGAGACCATGGTGATCCAGGAAGTCGCGACCCGCGACGGATTTCAGATCGAGCCTCGCTACGTCGAGACGGCCGACAAGATCGCCCTGATCGACGCGCTCTCGGCGGCGGGGTTCTCGCGCATCGAGGTCTCGTCCTTCGTGTCGCCAAAGGCCGTGCCCGCCCTTCGCGATGCCGCCGAGGTCTTCGCCGGGATCGCGCGGCGGCCGGGCACGGTCTACGTCGCGCTGGTGCCCAACCCCAGGGGCGCCGAGCGCGCGCTGGCGGCGAAGGTCGACGAGGTCAACCTCGTCGCCTCCGTGAGCGAGACCCACAACCGCGCCAACATGGGCATGACGCCGGACGCCTCGATCGAGGGGTTCGCCCGGATCATGGAGACGGTGCGGGGAGCGGCGATCTCCACCAACGCCACGGTGGCCACCGCCTTCGGCTGTCCGTTCGAGGGCGACCAGAGCGCCGACAAGGTGATGCGCCAGGTCGAGCGCTACCGTGCCCTGGATATCCGGGGCGTGACGCTGGCCGACACCACCGGAATGGCCAACCCGCGTCAGGTCGAGGACCTCGTCGGCCGCGCCCTCTCTATCGTACCGGCCGAGCAGCTGACCCTGCACTTCCACAACACCCGCGGGCTGGGTCTCGCAAACGTGCTCGCCGCTTACCGTGTGGGCGCGCGCCGGTTCGACGCGGCCCTCGGCGGGCTGGGCGGCTGCCCGTTCGCACCCGGCGCCACGGGCAACATCTGCACCGAGGACCTCGTCAGCATGGCGCACGAAATGGGTATCGCGACGGGGCTCGACCTCGACGCCCTGATCGGCCTGTCCCGCGACCTGCCGCGCCTCGTCGGCCACGACGTGCCCGGACAGGTCGCCAAGGCCGGACGTCCCTGCGACCTGCATCCGGTGCCGCAGGCGGCCTGATCCGGCCGCCGAACGGACGCTCTCATCCCGGGGCGCTCCCCCGATCCCAGACCCGGACGGAAGCCCCCGCAAGAAGGGGCTCCGCCCTTCCCGTGGACCGCGACCATCCCGCGCTGTGCGGGGCAGGCCGCCACGGGCCGTCCCATCCCAGGAGGAAACGATGACCGCCACCACGAGCCCGCTTGCGGGCGAGGACGCCGTGACCGAGGCCGGCGTGGTCCGCAAGACCGCGTGGCGGCTGATGCCGCTGATCATGGTCTGCTACATGTTCGCGTTCTTCGATCGGATCAACATCAGCTTCGCCAAGTTCCAGCTACAGAGCGACCTCGGCTTCAGCAACGTCGCCTACGGGCTCGGCGCCAGCATGTTCGTCGTCGGCTACGTCATCTTCGAGGTGCCCTCGAACCTGCTCCTCTATCGCGTCGGCGCCCGCCGTTGGATCGCCCGCATCATGGTCTCCTGGGGCATCGCCACGGCCCTGATGGTCTTCATCAGCACCGAGTGGCACTTCTACGTCCTGCGCTTCATCATCGGCGCCATGGAAGCCGGCTTCGCGCCGGGCATCCTGTACTATCTGACGCTCTGGTTTCCGGCCTCGTTCCGGGGCCGGGTGACCTCGTTCATGTTCGTGGCCTCGGCCTTCTCGGGCATCTTCGGGGCACCCGTGGCGGGCCTGATCCTGGGTGGCCTCAACGGTGTCGCGGGTCTCGCCGGCTGGCAGTGGCTGTTCCTGGCCGGCGGCCTGCCCTGCCTCGTGCTCGGGGCCCTGGTGTTCCTGCGCCTCGACGACCGGGTCGCGGATGCCAAATGGCTCACCCAGGCCGAGAAGGACGTGCTGTCCCGGCAGATCGCCCACCACAATCGCGATATCGGCGATCATTCCCTCTGGGGCGCGATCAAGCAGCCGGGCTTCCTGCTCATCGGGCTGATCTACTTCCTGCTCCAGGTCGGCTCCTACGGCCTCAACTTCTGGGGACCGGACCTGATCAAGACCGCGAGCGGCGGCCAGGCGGCCTCCGTCGGCTTCCTCACCGCAATCCCCTATATCTGCGGCGCCATCAGCATGGTGGTGATCGGGCGCCTCTCCGACGCCTCGGGCGAGCGCCCCAAATTCGTGGCGGGTCTCGCGGTCGCGGCCGCGCTCGGCTTCTTCGCCGCCGGCCTGTTCGACCGCCAGATCGTGCCCCTGATGATCGCGCTGGCACTCCTGGGCTCGGGCATCGTCGCCTCGATCCCGACCTTCTGGACCCTGCCGGCCAAGCTCGTCACCGGCGCAGGCGCGGCCGGCGGCATCGCGCTGATCAATACGCTGGGCCAGTTCGGCGGCATCGTCAGCCCGGTGGCGGTCGGCTGGATCAAGGACCTGACCGGCTCCACGACGCCGGCCCTCTACGGCATCGGCGTGATCTGCCTCATCGCGGCCGGACTCCTGCTCTTCGCGATGCCGGAAAGCCTGCGCCGCAGCGACCGCAAGGTCTGATCCGACGGCCGTCGCGGCGCCTGGCGCCCGTGACGGCCCCTCGACCGGAAGGGCCCGGAGCTCCACTCCGGTGCCCGCGTTTCAGCCTCTCGGATATCGCCTTCGAAAGACGGACCCGCTCCCGTTCACGCTCTGCTGTGGGCGATGAGCCTGCGAATGAAGGCTGCGCAGGTTTCGAGTTCGTCGCGGGTGACATACTCGTCTGCCTTGTGCGCGCGTGCGATGGAGCCCGGGCCGATGACCACGCTCGGCGTCTTGCCCAGCGCCTCGAACAGGCCGGCCTCCGTACCGTAGGAGACCTTCGCGTGGCCGTTGCGGCCGGCGAGCGCCTTGGCCAGGGTGACGATCTCGGTATCCGGATCGGTATCGAGGCCCGGATAGTCGATCAGCGGCTCCACGATCACGCCGCAGGCAGGGTCGACCGCCTGCATCATCGGCGCCAATACGTCCGTGGCATAGGCGATCGCCGCCGCCGCGAGGGCCCCCGCATCGTCCCCACCGATCGCGCGGTACTCGAACTCCACGGAGCAGGTGTCCGGCACGATATTGAGCGCCGAGCCACCACGCACGACGCTCGACAGACCGGTGGTATGGGGCACGTCGTAGAGCGCGTCTCGCCGCCCGTCACGGACGATCGCCTCGGCCGAGAGCCGGACATGCTCGATGAAGCGGGCGGCGTATTCCACCGCATTGACGCCCTGCGGTGCCAACGCCGAGTGGCAGGCGAGGCCCCGGAAGGTGATGCGCGCAGCGGACTTGCCCTTGTGGCCGACGACAACCTCCATCCCGGTCGGCTCGCCGACGAAGCAGCCGCGCGGGCGCAGGCCCCGCTCCAGCATCCGGGCGATGAGCGGCCGGACGCCGAGACAGCCGATCTCCTCGTCGTAGGAAATCGCCAGATGGATCGGCGTCGAGAGTTCGGCCGCCGCCATCGCGGGCAGCGCGGCGAGACAGACGGCGAGGAAGCCCTTCATGTCGGAGGTCCCGCGGCCGTAGAGGCGCCCGGCCTCCTCGCGCAGGACGAAGGGGTCGGACGACCAGGGCTGGCCCTCCGCCGGAACCACGTCGCTGTGGCCCGAGAGCACGTAGCCGGGTTTGGCCGCAGGCCCCATGCTGATCCAGAGGGCCGCCTTCCTGCCGGTGGGGTCCGTCACCCGCTCCACCGCAGCGCCATGCCGGCGGGCGAAGGCGTCCACCCAGTCGATCAAGGGCAGGTTCGAGCGGGCACTCACCGTGTCGAAGGCGACGAGGCTGGCGAGGATCGCCACCGGATCGGGCGACTCCGCTCGTGGCGTGCCATAGGAATTCGTCCAGGTCTGTTGCGTCATGGCCTTCTTCGTCTGCCGGGTGGTGCGGGGCGATCGGAGGGTTCCGGGCGGGTGGCTGCGCCCCGCCCGGAGGGCCCGCCGCCCTGACGCCCGGCGGATCTCGGGAGCCCTGCCCGAAAACATAGCATGCGCTTGAGCGCCCGGGACGGAAGCAATCGCCCGGCCATGCATCGGCCACGGTCCATCCGGGAAGACATCCGGCCCGTGGCGTTGCGGTTTGGCATGATTGACGCTTCCGGTCCGGATCGGCAGACCTTGCTGCCGATGGGCCCAGCTCGGCCCAAACCCAACGTCGTTCAACCCATCCACGGACATCATCGATGACGCAGACGCCCGAGACTGCCCGGCGGACACCCGCCCTGCGCTGGGTTCGTGGCGTGGCCGGCCTTGCCATCTCGGGTGTCGTCGCCCTTGCGGCCGGTGCGGCCCAGGCACGGGACCTGCGGGTCGGCCTGAGCGCGGAGCCGACCTCGATGGACCCGCACTTCCATAACCTCGGGCCCAACAACGCCCTGCGCCGTCACATCTTCGAGTCGCTCGTCGATACGGACGCGCAGATGACGCTCAAGCCATCGCTTGCGCTCTCGTGGACGCCGCGCGACAGCACCACCTGGGAGTTCAAGCTGCGGCCGGGCGTGACGTTCTCCGACGGCACGCCCTTCACGGCGCAGGACGTGATCTACACGTTCTGCCGTGTCCCGTTGGTCGAGAACTCGCCCTCGTCCTTCGCCACCTTCGTGAAACCCTTCACGCGCGTCGAAGCGCCCGATCCGCTCACAGTGGTGGTGACCACCGACGGCCCGCTGCCGCTCCTGCCGACGAATCTCACGGCGCTCGGAATCCTGAGTGCCAAGGCCTCGGGGGCCTCCGGCGCGGTGACCTTCGCCAAGGGCAACTGCACCGGCATGGGGACGCCGCCGCGATCCACCGACTTCGCGGACCCGAAGGTCTCGGTCGGCACCGGCCCCTACCTTCTGCGGGAATACGTGCGCGGCACGCAGATCGTGCTCGCGCCGAACCCGTCGTACTGGGGCGCCAAGGCCGCGTTCGACAAGGTGACGATGAAGCCGATCCCCTCGACCGGCCCCCGGGTCGCGGCCCTGCTCGCCGGCGACGTCGACCTCATCGAGAGCCCGGCGATCCAGGATCTGCCACGGATCGAGGCCGCCGGGTTCACCGTCACCAAGGGGCTGTCGAACCGCATCATCTACGTCCATCTCGACCAGTTCGACGGGCCGGACTGGAAGACCCCGACGATCAAGGGCAGCGACAGGAACCCCTTGCGCGACGTGCGCGTGCGGGAGGCCCTCTCCAAGGCCATCGACCGCAAGGCCATCGTCGAGCGGGTGATGGGCGGTGTGGCACAGGCGGCGGGCGAAGTGCTGCCCTATCCGCTCTCGGGCACGACCAAGGACTTCCCGATCGTTCCCTACGATCCGAAGGCGGCCAAGGACCTGCTTGCGCAGGCCGGTTATCCGAACGGGTTCGAGATCACCCTCGGCACGCCCAACGACCGCTACATCAACGACGAGAAGGTGGCGCAGGTCATCGCGCAGATGTGGACCCGCATCGGCGTGAAGACCGGCATCGACGCCTCCACGGCATCGACCTTCTTCACCCGGCGCAACAAGTTCGAGTTCTCGGCCTACCTCTCCGGCTGGGGGGCGGATTCGGGCGATATGTCGAACTCGCTCAATTCCCTGCTGCTGTGCTTCGACCCGGCCAAGGGGCTCGGTTTCACCAATCGCGGGCGCTACTGCAACCGGGAGGTCGACCGGCTGACGGTCGAGGCGATGGCGACCTTCGACGAGGCGAAGCGCGAGGGCTTGCTCCGGCAGGCCTCGGCATTGGCCATGAAGGACTACCCGCTGATCCCGCTGCACTTCGAGGTGACGCCCTGGGCGACCGCCAAGGGCCTGCGCTACGCACCGCGCATCGATCAGTACACCCTGGTGATGAACGTGGAGTTGGCCAAGTGACGGGCGGCCAAGTGACGGGCGGCCACCGGGAGCGGCCCCGCGCGTGCTGACCTACCTCATCCAGCGCTTCGGGCAGGCGTTGCTGACCGTCGCCGCCATGGCGACCCTGGTGTTCCTCGGCGTCTACGCCATCGCCGACCCGATCGACGTGCTGGCCGCGCCGGACGCGACGCCGGACGAACGGGCTGCGATCAGCCAGCGCCTCGGCCTCGACCGGCCCCTGTGGATGCAGTTCGCCACCTTCGTCTGGCGCGCGCTGCACGGAGATCTCGGCCGCTCGTTCGTCTACAACGAGCCGGCCTTCACGGTGATCCTGCAGCGGCTGCCCGCGACCCTGGAACTCGCCTTCACCGCCCTCTTCATCGCGGTGGCCATCGGCCTGCCCCTCGGGCTCTGGGCGGGCCTGCGCGCGGAGAAGCCCACGGACAAGGCGATCATGGGCGGCTCCATCCTCGCCTTCTCCCTGCCGAACTTCTGGCAAGGCCTGATGCTGGTCCTGATCTTCTCCGTGACGCTGGGCTGGCTGCCGGCCGGTGGACGCGGCGAGACCGTCCGGGTGCTGGGGCTCGACCTCGGCTTCCTCACCCTCGACGGACTGCGCCACCTGATCCTGCCGGCGATGAACCTCGCCCTGTTCAAGCTCGCGGTCGTGATCCGCCTCTCCCGGGCCGGAACCCGCGAGGCGATGCTGCAGGATTACGTGCGCTTCGCCCGCGCCAAGGGCCTGCGACCGGCTCGCATCGTCGGCGTGCACGTCCTCAAGAACATCCTGCTGCCCGTGGTCACGGTGATCGGTCTGGAATTCGGCTCGATGATCGCCTTCGCGGTGGTCACCGAGACGGTGTTCGCGTGGCCCGGCATCGGCAAGCTACTGATCGATTCGATCAACCGCCTCGACCGGCCGGTGATCGTCGCCTACCTCATGCTGACGGTCTGCCTCTTCGTGCTGATCAACTTCGTCATCGACCTGATCTACGCCGCCCTCGACCCCCGGGTGCGCCTCGCGGAGGCGAACACATGACGGCCTCCGTCACGCCAGCCGCCGCTCTCGGAGGAGAGCCGGTTCCGCACCGGGCCGACCCCGTCTGGCGTGCCCACGCCCGCGCGTTCTTCCGCTCCCCCGCGGCCGGCATCGGCCTCTTCGTGCTGGTGGCGGTCGGGCTGATGGCGGTCCTGGCGCCCTGGATCACGCCGCAGAACCCCTACGACCTCGCGAGCCTCGACGTGATGGACGGCACGCAGCCGCCCGGCAGCCAGAGCTTCGCCGGGCTGACGTACTGGCTCGGAACCGACGCCCAGGGGCGCGACATGCTCTCGGCCATCGTCTACGGACTGCGCGTCTCGCTCATCGTCAGCCTGTCGGCGACACTCATCGCCGCGTCCCTCGGCTCCTGCATCGGCGTGCTCGCGGCCAATGCGGGCGGGCGGCTGGACGCCGTGCTCATGCGCCTCGTCGACCTGCAGCTCTCGTTTCCGGCGATCCTAATCGCCCTGGTGCTGCTCGCCGCCTTCGGGCGGGGAATCGACAAGGTCGTGATCGCCCTGGTGGCGGTGCAGTGGGCCTATTACGCCCGGGCGATCCGCGCCCAGGCCCTGGTGGAACGGCGCCGGGAATACATGGAAGCGGCCCGGGCTCTGGCCCTCCCGCGCACCAGCCTGATCTTCCGGCATCTCCTGCCGAATTGCCTGGCTCCGGTCATCGTGGTGGCGACCATGCAGGTGGCGCACGCCATCGCGCTCGAGGCCACGCTCTCCTTCCTCGGCGTCGGCGTGCCGGTGACCGAACCCTCCCTGGGGCTCCTCATTAAGAACGGCTACGATTACATGCTCTCGGGCAAGTACTGGATTTCGACCTTCCCGGGGCTCGCCCTCGTGGCGGTCATCGTGGCGATCAACCTCGTGGGGGACCGCCTGCGCGACGTGCTCAATCCCAGGCTCTCCGCGTGAGCGCGGCGGACCGGACGCCCTCGACCGTCGCGCCCGTCCTCGCCGTCGAGAACCTTCAGGTCGCCTTCCGAGCCGGAGGCCGGGAGCACCTCGCGGTTCAGGGACTGGATCTGTCCGTGTCCCGCGGCGAGGTGGTCGGACTCGTCGGCGAATCCGGCTCGGGAAAGTCCGTGACCGGGCTTGCCCTCATGGGCCTGATCGATCCGCCGGGCCGGGTCGCCGGAGGGCGGATCGTCTTCGAAGGCCGCGACCTCATGGGCCTGCCCGAATCCGAGCTTCGGCGCCTGCGCGGGGCACGCATGGCGATGATCTTCCAGGATCCGATGACCACCCTGAACCCGGTGCTCCGGGTCGAAACCCAGATCGTCGAGGCGATCACCGCCCACGAGCGGGTCTCGGCCAAGGCGGCCCGCGCCCGCGCCCGCGAGGCGCTGGTGCGGGTCGGCATCCCCGCGCCCGACGAGCGCCTCGGCGCGTACCCGCACCAACTCTCCGGCGGCATGCGCCAGCGGATTGCCATCGCCATCGCGCTGCTGCATCGCCCCGCGCTCCTCATCGCGGACGAACCCACCACCGCGCTCGACGTGACGATCCAGGCCCAGATCCTGGCGGAGGCACAGGATCTCTGCGCCGAGATGGGCACCGCGCTGATCTGGATCACCCACGACCTCGCGGTGGTCGCCGGTCTCGCCGACCGGCTCCTCGTGATGTACGCGGGCCGGGTGGTGGAGGCCGGGCCGGTGGCCGCGGTGGTGGAGGCGCCGCTCCATCCCTACAGCGCCGGACTCATCGGCGCGGCCCCGAGCCGCAACGAACGCGGCGCCCGACTGGCGCAGATCCCCGGCCTTGCCCCGCCGCTGGACCAGCGCCCGCCGGGCTGCGCCTTCGCGCCCCGCTGCTTCAACGTCCGGCCCGACTGCACGGAGCCGCCGCCCCTGGTCCGCCGGTCGGGCCGGGAGGCCCTCTGCCGATATCCTCTCAGCGAGACCGTCGTCGCGTGAGTTCCCTCGTCACCTTGGAATCCGTGTCGAAGCGCTTCGGCACCACACCCTCCCTCTCCGCCCGCATCGCCGGCCTGCTCGGCGAGCGTCGCCGGCCTGCCAGCGTCCAGGCGGTCTCGAATATCGACATGCGGGTGGAGGCCGGCGAGGTCGTCGGACTCGTCGGAGAATCCGGCTGCGGCAAGTCCACGCTCGCCCGCCTCGTGGCCGGGCTCCACGAGCCGAGCGACGGACGGGTGCTGCGCGCGGGGGTGGACTTGGCCCGAATGACGCCGGGCGAGCGCCGCGCCGCCCAGCTGAGCGTACAGATGGTGTTTCAGGACGCCACCGCCTCCCTCAATCCACGCATGCGCGTTCTCGACATCGTCGGCGAGGCGCCGGTCGCCCATGGCCTCGTGAGTGCCAGGGCCAAGCGGGACTACGTCGCCGACCTCCTCGCGCGGGTGAGCCTCGGGGCGGACGCGATGGCCCGCTTCCCCCATCAGTTCTCGGGAGGCCAGCGGGCCCGGATCGGCATCGCCCGGGCGCTGGCGGTGCGGCCGAAGATGCTCGTCCTCGACGAGTCCGTTGCGGCCCTCGACGTCTCCATCCAGGCCCAGGTGCTCAATCTCTTCCTCGACCTGCGTCGCGACCTCCGGCTGACCTACCTGTTCGTCAGTCACGATCTCGGGGTGATCGAGCACGTGGCGACGCGGGTGCTGGTGATGTATCTCGGCCGCATCGTCGAGGAGGCGCCGGCGGAGGCCCTGTTCGCCGCCCCGGCCCATCCCTACACGATCAGCCTGCTCGCGCAGACGCCCCGGCTCGTGCCCGGCAAGCGCCGGTTCCAGGGCCTCGCCGGCGAGCCTCCCTCGCCCCTGGCTCCCCCGCCGGGCTGCGCCTTCCATCCGCGCTGCGCCCATGCTGTCGCGCGCTGCCGGGCGGAGCGACCGGAGCTACGCAGCCTCGACAATGAACGCCGGGTCGCCTGCCACCGGGATCGATCTGAGTTCGGATAAGCCCCGCGCTCGAGCGACGCGTTCGGCGGTGCCGTCCGCCCGCCGAACGTTTCTTCTCAGCCGGCGACCATCGGGCAGTTCTCGAAACGGGATGTCAGATCGGCGGGACGTGCCGAAGCGATCCGGGGTGGGGCTGACGGGTCCGAGGCGGAGCGGAGATGGCCGGCCATCCGACCCAGCTGGCACGGATAATGTATGCAATTCGAGACGCGACGATCGCTCCGCCGCCGGGCCGACGGCCCAGCGGCGGGGCCGCCCGATCCACGTCCACTCAAGGAAGCTTGATGCTGCGTCTGTTCGCTGCCTGCCTCGTCGCGGGCGCCGTTTCGCTCGCCCCCGTCCAAGCCCAGACCCTCCGCTTCGGATTGATGGAGGACCCCGACGCCCTCGATCCGAGCCTCGCCCGCACCTTCACCAGCCGAATGGTCTTCGCCGCTCTGTGCGACAAGCTCGTGGATATCGGCCCCGACCTGAAGCCCGTGCCGCAACTCGCGACAAGTTGGAGCCTTTCGGAGGACGAGAAAACCCTCACCATGACCCTGCGGCCGGGCGTGCTGTTCCATGACGGCGAGACGCTCGACGCGGCGGCGGCCAAGTACAGCATCGAGCGGCACCTGAAGCTCCCCGGCTCCCAGCGACGCGGCGAGATCGCGCCCATCGACCGGGTCGAGGTCGTTGACGACCTGACGTTCCGAATCATCCTCAAGACCCCGTTCGCGCCCCTCATGGCCCAGTTCACGGACCGGGCCGGCATGATGGTCTCGCCGAAGGCCGCCGAGCGGCTGGGCGACAAGTTCTCCACCTCTCCCGTCTGCGCCGGCCCGTTCAAGTTCGTCGAGCGCGTGCCTCAGGATCGCATCGTGGTCGAGCGCTTCGACAATTACTGGAACAAGGACCAGATCCACCTCGCGCGCATCGAGTTCCGCCCGATTCCCGATGGCACCGTGCGGCTGACCAACCTGCGCGCCGGCCAGCTCGACCTGCTGGAGCGCCTCACTCCCACCGACCTGCCGCAGGTGAGCCGCGACCCCAAGCTGAAGGTCGGCTCCACCTACGAGCTCGGCTTCCAGTCCATCGTCCTCAATCCGAACAGGGCCGGTTCGGCCCTCGCCGATCCGCGCGTGCGGGCGGCCTTCGATCTGGCCATCGACCGCAACGCCCTCAATCAGGTGGTGTTCAGCGGCGAGTTCCTGCCCGGCAACCAGTGGGTCTCCCCGAAGCACCCGGCCTACGTGAAGGAGTATCCGCTCCCGAAGCGGGATGTCGCCAAGGCCAAGGCGCTCCTGGCCGAGGCCGGGATCCCGAAGCCCAGCGTCACCCTGACCGTCTACGCCAACAACGAGGCGCCCCAGGTCGGCCAGGTGATCCAGGCGATGACGCGGGAAGCCGGCTTCGACGTAAAGCTCCAGGCCACCGACTTCACCACCGCGCTCGATGCCGCCGACAAGGGCAACTTCGACGCCTACCTGTATTCGTGGAGCGGCCGCCCGGACCCGGACGGCAACACCTTCAGCTTCCTCGCCTGCAAGACACCGCTGAACTACGCCCGCTACTGCGATCCGGAGGCGGATGCCGCGCTGGCCTCCGAGCGGGCGGCAGTGGACCCCGTGCAGCGCGCCACGGCCTGGAAGCGCCTGGCTGACAAGGTGATGGCCGACCGGCCGCTGATCTATCTGTTTCACCGGAAGCTGTTCTGGGCCTACGGCACGAAGCTGTCCGGCTTCACGCCCTATCCCGACGGCCTCGTGCGCTTCGGCGGCCTGAAACTGAACTGAGGGAAGCCCGGCCGATGCTGCGCTTTCTCGTCCAGCGCCTCGCACTCGCGATCCCCACCCTGGTGATCGCCTCGATGATCATCTTCGTGCTCCAGCAGCTCCTGCCCGGCGACACCGCCACGGCCCTGTCGGGCGAGGAGCGCGACCCGGAGGTGATCGCCTTCATCCGGCAGAAGTACCACCTCGATCAGCCGCTGCCCGTGCGCTACGCGCTCTGGGCCGGCGGGGTTCTCCAAGGCGATCTCGGCGAGTCGATCCGCCTGCAGAAGCCGGTCCTCGACCTCGTCGTCGAGAAGTTGCCCGTCACCCTGGAGCTCGCCTGCCTCGCCATGCTGGTGGCCCTCGTCATCGGGGTCCCCATGGGCATCCTCTCGGCGGTCAAGCGCGGCCAGATCGCCGACACCCTCGCCAACGGGATCGCCCTGTGGGGCCTCTCCGTGCCGAACTTCTGGCTCGGCATCCTGATGATCCTGCTGTTCTCGGTCCATCTCGGCTGGCTGCCGGCGTCCGGCTACGTCTCGCCGTTCGAGAGCCTGTCCGACAACCTGCGCGCCATGGCGATGCCGGCCTTCGTGCTCGGCAACGCCATCGCCGCGGTGATGATGCGCCATACCCGTGCGGCGATGCTGGGAGTCCTGGGCTCGGACTACGTCCGTACCGCCCGGGCCAAGGGCGTCTCGCCGCTGCGCCTCATCCTGCGCCACGCTCTGCCGAACGCCGCCATTCCCATCATCACCCTCGGCGCCCTCGAATTCGGACAGCTCCTGTCGGGCGCGGTGCTGACGGAGCAGGTCTTCTCCGTGCCGGGCTTCGGCAAGCTCATGGTCGATGCGGTGCTCAACCGCGACTACGCCACCGTGCAGGGCGTCGTGATCTGCACCGCCACCACCTACGTCCTCCTCAATCTCGGGGCCGATCTCCTGGCCGCCTTCGTCAACCCGAAGCTGCGCCGCGCATGAGCGACCTTGGCCTCGCCGAAGCAGCTGTCGGGCTTCCCGCCGCCGCCCAGATCCGGATCGAGCCCAGCCCGATCCGAGAGTTCTGGGGTCGCCTTGCCGCGCGTCCCACCGCCATGGTCGGCCTCGTCATCGTGGTCGCCCTCATGATCATGGCCGTGTTCGCCGATTGGATCGCCCCCTACGATCCCATCGCCACGGACTGGGGCGCCATCCGGAGCCCCCCGAGCCTCGCGCACCCCTTCGGCACCGACGAGGTCGGGCACGACGTCCTCTCGCGGATCATCTTCGGCGCACGCGCGTCCCTCGGCGCCGGCCTCACCTCCGTGGCCCTGGCGGTGGCGCTCGGCCTGCCGTTCGGCCTCGTGGCGGGCTATGCCGGCGGCCTCCTCGACATGCTGATCATGCGCCTCACCGACGCGCTGCTCGCGATCCCGTTCCTCATCCTCGCCATCGCGCTCGCGGCCTTCCTCGGGCCCAGCCTCACCAACGCCATGGTGGCCATCGGCCTTTCGGCGACCTCGACCTTCGTGCGCCTCACCCGCGCCCAGGTGCAGGCGGTGGCGGCCGAGGAATTCATCGAGGCGGCCCGCGCCGTGGGCAACCCGCCCTGGCGGATCGCGCTGCGCCACATCGTGCCCAACATCGTCCCCGCGATCCTGGTGCAGGCGACGCTGACCATCGCGGCCGCGATCATCGCCGAGGCGAGCCTGTCCTTCCTCGGTCTCGGCCAGCAGCCGCCGGACCCGTCCTGGGGCTCGATGCTCAACGTCGCCAAGAACTTCCTCGAACAGGCACCCTGGATGGCGATCTGGCCCGGGGCCTCGATCTTCCTCGCGGTGCTGGCCTTCAACCTCCTGGGCGACGGCCTGCGCGACGCCCTCGACCCGCGCCAGAGGAGCTGATCATGGCGGAACTCCGAGCGAGCCCCGGACCCGCCCCTCTCCTCGAGGTACGTGACCTCGGCGTCGCCTTCGACGGGGAAGGCGGCGCCCTCCACGCCGTCAACGGCGTCTCCTACACCCTGCACGAGGGCGAGACCCTCGGCATCGTCGGGGAATCGGGCTCGGGCAAGAGCGTGCACGTGCTGGCGATGCTGGGGCTGATCCCGCGCCCGCCCGGCCGCATCACCGGGGGCCAAGTGCTGTTCGAGGGGCGCGATCTCCTGGCCATTCCGGAGCGCGAACTGCGGAAGGTCCGGGGCGGGAAGATCGGCTTCGTGTTCCAGGACCCGATGAGTTCGCTCAATCCGGGCATGACGGTGGCCGCCCAGATCGTCGAGCCCCTGCGCATCCATCTCGGCCTCGACGGCCGCGCCGCGCGGGCGCGCGCGAAAGATCTCCTCGACCTCGTGCGCATCCCCAACGCGGCCGCGCGCCTCGACCAGTACCCGCATGAGTTTTCCGGCGGCCAACGCCAGCGGGTGATGATCGCCGTGGGCCTGTCCTGCCGCCCCAAGCTGCTCATTGCCGACGAGGCGACGACCGCGCTGGACGTCACCGTCCAGGCCGAGATCATCGCCCTGGTGCAGGAGCTCAAACGCGAGATCGGCATGGCGATCCTCTGGATCACCCACGACCTCGGCGTGGTGGCCGGCATCGCCGACACGGTGCAGGTGATGTATGCCGGCCGCATCCTCGAGCGCGGCCCGGTGGACAGCATCTTTCGCGATCCCCGCAGCGCCTACACCCTGGGGCTCCTGCGCTCCCTACCCGATCTCAGCCGAGGTCGGGCTGGGCGAAAGCGCCTGCACCAGATCGATGGTGCGCCGCCGGACATGCGCGATCCGCCGCCGGGCGATCCCTTCGCCCCGCGCAACGCCTACGCCACCCCGCGCTGCCGGCGGGAGCCGCCCCCGCTCGCCCAGGCGCCGGGCGCCACGCCGGGTCACCTCGTGGCCGCGTGGTACGACCTGCCGGCGATCCTCGCCGCCGAGGAGCCCGCGCGATGAAGCCCGTGACCTCCGCCGGCTATCCGCTCCTGTCCGTGCGCAACCTGAGCAAGCACTACCCTCTGCGCCACTGGTGGGGCGGGCAGGGTTCGGTCTTCAGGGCCGTCGAGGATGTCAGCTTCGACATCCGCCCCGGCGAGACCCTCGGACTGGTCGGCGAGTCCGGTTCCGGCAAGTCCACCATCGGCCGGGCCGTGACCATGCTGAACCCGCCGACCTCCGGCACCGTCGCGTTCGAGGGCGCGGACCTCGCCCGGCTCCCGCCCCGCGAGATGCGCCGGATGCGCGCCCGCGTCCAGACCGTGTTCCAGGACCCCTACGGCGCCCTCAATCCGCGCATGAGCGTGGGCGACTACGTGGCCGAGCCCTTCAAGCTCCATCGCCCCAAGGTCGGCCGGGCGGAGCGGCGCGACGAGGTCGAGGGCCTGTTCGCCCGCGTCGGCCTCGATCCGCGCTTCGCGCGGCGTTACCCGCACCAGTTCTCGGGCGGGCAGCGCCAGCGCATCTGCATCGCCCGCGCCATCGCGTTGAAGCCGAGCTTCATCGTGGCCGACGAGCCCATCGCCGCACTCGACGTCTCGATCCAGGCCCAGGTGGTGAACCTGCTGCAGGATCTGCAGGATGAACTCGGCATCTCCTACCTGTTCATCTCCCACGACCTGCGCATGGTGCGCTACCTCTGCCAGCGGGTCGCCGTGCTCTGGCGCGGCCGCATCGTCGAACTCGCCGAGGCGGACGCCCTCTACGACGACCCGCGCCACCTCTATACGCGGCGCCTCCTCAGCGCCGTGCCCGTGCCGAATCCGGCGGAGGAGCGCGCCCGCCTGCGTGCCGCCGCCGGGATGCTGCCCATGAGCCCGGATGCGGGCGGCGCCCTCGTCGAGGTCGCCCCCGGCCACTGGGTCGCGGGCGGCGATACCCCCGCGTAAGGACCTGTTGCCGTGAGAGACTTCTCGAAGCCGGGGCGCTCCCCCGTCTATGCCGCGAACGCGGCGGTCGCGACTTCCCACCCCCTTGCCTCCCTGGCGGCCATCGAGGTCCTGAAGGCCGGGGGCAACGCGGTCGATGCCGCCATCGCGGCGGTGGCGGTGCAGGGTGTGGTCGAGCCGGCCATGACCGGCATCGGCGGCGACTGCTTCGCGCTCTACGCGCCGAAGGGAGCGTGCGTGCCCCTCGCCCTCAACGGCTCCGGCCGCAGCCCGACTGCCGCGCACGATGCTTGGTACCTCGACAACGACGTGGCCATCGGGCCGACCTCGCCCCATGCCGTGACGGTTCCGGGCGCCATCGCGGCCTGGGCGAAGTTGCTGGCGGATCACGGAACCCGCACCTTAGGCGAGTTGCTGCAGCCGGCGATCGCTTACGCCGAGGACGGCTACCCGGTGCAGCCGCGCGTCGCCTACGACTGGGCGCGCAACCGCGACAAGTTGCGAGCCGATCCGGGCTCGGCCGCCGCCTACCTCGTCGACGGCGAGGCCCCGGCGGTCGGTACGATGATGCGCCACCCGAGGCTCGCCGCCACCCTGCGGCGCATCGCCGAGCACGGACCGGCCGGCTTCTATGAGGGGCCGGTGGCCGAGGACATGGTGCGCACCTTGCGCGAACGCGGCGGCCTGCACACGCTGGAGGATTTCGCCAGCGCGGCGCCCGAATACGTGACCCCGATCTCGACGCGCTACCGGGGCTACGACGTTTACGAATGTCCCCCCAGCGGCCAGGGCCTCGCCGCCCTGATGATGCTGAACGTCCTGTCGCAGTACGACGTCGGCGCGCTCTCGGAACTCGACCGGGTCCACCTCTTCGCGGAGGCCTGCAAGCAGGCCTACCATCACCGCGACGCCCTGTTCGCCGACCCCGTGGTGAACGCGGTGCCGGTGGAGCACCTGCTTTCGCAGGCCTGGCAGGCGCGGGCGCACGGCGCCATCGACATGGCGCGCGCACAGGCGCCCGTACTCTGGCCGGAGGTCCGGCACACCGACACGGTCTATCTCTGCGTTGTCGACCGCGACGGCAACGCGATCTCGCTGATCAACTCGATCTTCCAGGGCTTCGGCAGCGGCATCACCGCGCCGGAAAGCGGCGTGCTCCTGCACAATCGCGGCTACTCCTTCCGGGTCGAGCCCGGCCACCCGAACACCATCGGCCCCGCGAAACGCCCGATGCACACCATCATCCCCGGCATGCTGATGCGCGACGGCGCCGCCGTGGCGCCCTTCGGCGTGATGGGTGGGCACTACCAGGCCATGGGCCATGTCGAACTCCTCACCGGTCTCATCGACCGCGGCCTTGACGTGCAGGAAGCTCTCGATGCACCGCGCAGCTTCGCCTATGGAGGCGGCATCGAACTGGAGGGCGGCTTCGCACCGGGCCTCGCCGAGGCCCTTGCGGCGCGCGGCCACCTCACGGTACCGGCCGTAGGTCCGATCGGGGGCGGCCAGGTGATCTGGATCGACCCGGCCACGGGG
This sequence comes from Methylobacterium sp. FF17, assembly GCF_025813715.1. NCBI lineage: Bacteria > Pseudomonadati > Pseudomonadota > Alphaproteobacteria > Hyphomicrobiales > Methylobacteriaceae > Methylobacterium > Methylobacterium flocculans. The sequence continues at coordinate 5,235,855 of NZ_CP107532.1, read as the reverse complement.
ATGCGCGCCGCCGGCTCCGACCCCCGCAAGGACGGCCTCGCCCTCGGCTATTGAGAGGCTCGGCGAAGCGGCATGGCGCGCGCATCCCGCGGAATGCCCTTCGAGGAGAGCATCTGACACGCGTCGTTTCCGGTGGCTCGGTGCGTTCGCAGGCCTCGGCAGGACGGCGTCGAGCGCAGTGACGCGCGCACGGCTCGGCTGGCATCCGACGGGCTGAGAACGGAAAAGGCGGCCCGTGGGCCGCCTTTCGCTGCTGTGTGTCGGCTGTCGACAGCATCGGGGGCGTGATCCCGGATCCCGGGGCAGCGCCACCCTTGATCGGCTCAGAACCGGTAGGTGAAGTTGCCCTTCACGGCATGATCCTGGGCGCGATCCCCGACCTGACCCGTATAGGCGACGCCGAGGGTCGTACCGCGTCCGACGAGCACATCGAGACCCGCTTCCGCCACCAGGGCATCCCGGTCGATCGGCAGGCCCGCCGTCAGGAAGGCCGGACCCGTGCCGAAGGCCAGCAGGGCTTTGGGCACGACGTCCCCGTAGGCCCGCCGATACCCGACAAGGGCACGGGCCGAGACGGGTGCGCCGAAGCCGAGGTCGAGATTGGCCTGCCCTCTGAGACCCACCGTCGAAGTCCCGATATCGTAATCCTGCGCGGCTCCCGTCAGCGCGGCGAACCCACCGGTCTCGGCCAGACGATCCCGGCCGATGCTGACGATGGCGCCGCCCACGAAGGGTTCGATGTAGGAGAGCGCGAAGACCGACGGCGACTGGCCCGGCGTGCCCGCGAAGGCGAAGCGGTAGCCGAGTTCGCCGAAGCCCTGGATCGTCTCGCCGCCTGTGCGCGCGGAGGCACTGTCGCTCAGGCCGGCGAACGAGACGCTCCGACGCAGACGCGCGGCGTTGTCAGCGTAGACCGCACCGAGGCGCAGCGAGACCGCTCCGAATTCGTAGCCGCCGTAGACGCCGCCGAAGCCACTCTCGATGGTTCCCGATTGCAGGCTGCCGGGCGTATCGAGCCCGGTGTTGGAGTAGCCGCCGGCAACGCCGATCCGGATCCCGTTCTCGAGCCGGGCATCGGCACCGAGCACGAAACCGCTGGTCTGGCGCGAGAGACTGGCGGCATTGCCGTCCGTGTGGGCCTGACCGAAGCTGCCGAAGCCCTGGCCCCAGACACCGAACACACGGGGGTCCATGACCCGCATCGGCACCGGAGCGGCCCGGCCGGGCAGGTCCGCGTTGTAGGTCGCCGGCAGGAGGCCATAATCGGTCACCTCGGTCGAGCCCGGCGTCGGCCCCCAGCGCAGGCGGTCGAGGATCGCCTCGCGCACGAAGAAGGCGGTCTCGAATTCCGTCGAAACCAGGCTGGCGTGAATGTCACCGGACAGGGATTGGAACGCACCGCGTGCGCTGGCCGGGTCGGTGGTGACCAGGATGGACTCGTAGATCCGGTTGCCGGCGCCGAGCCCCTCGACGCCCGCACCCACCGAGGCCTGGTTTCGCGTGGCGCCCACCGAGGCGAAGGTGGTGCCGTTGCGGGCCACCGACAGGTCGATGCTGTTGGCGCCGTAGGACAGGTCCGTGCCGATGAAGGTGTAGCGCGGCGTGGTCACGTCGAAGCGCCCGCTCACCCCGCCATCGGCGGTGAGGATGGTATAGCGCTGCCCGAGGAGACTACGGGTCTCGGCCGGGCTCAAGGGGGTGAGCGCGTTCTCCAGGGAGACCGAAACGGTGCCGCCGCCGATCTGGGCGGCACCTGCCGCCGCGATGCGGTCGCTGCGGCCGGCCGCGACCTCGACGGCGTAGGTGGAGCCTGCCGCGAAGGCGACGTTCCCCGCCACGTTGAGGGTCCCGATCGAGTTGCCGGGCGCCACGGTGCCGCCCTGCGCCACGCTGAGGCCGCCGATGCGGCCGGTGCCGCCGAGCGTGCCGCCCGCATTGACGTTGGCGATGGAGGTGATCGAGCCGTTCACCGCCAGCAGGCCGCCGTTCACCTCGGTGGTGCCGCTATAGGTGCTGTTCCCCGTCAGTTGCAGGGCGCCGTCGCCGGACTTCGTCAGGCCGCCGGCATAGGTCCGGGTGAGGAAGGCCTGATCGCGTGCGACCCGCCAGCCATATTCGGCCTGATCGTCCGCCGACGCCGTGGCGGGAAGACCGTTGGTCCAGCCGCGCGCGACCTTGGTCTGCTCCCAGGCGGCATGCTCGGCGGTGTCCTCGACGAAGCGCTGGCGCAAGGCGGCATCGGAGATGTCGTTCGACCACGTATCGGACACGCCGGCGCCGAGATTGGCGTTGAAGCGGCCAAGGAACTGGCCGGGGCCGTTCATCGCCCGCCCGAGGTCGATCTTGCCCCAACCGAAGGTCTCGTTCGGCACATCCGCCGGGCCGCTGCCGAGATGGGTCGCGGTGGTGAGCAGGACGTCGCGCGCCTGCTCGTTGGTCATGTAGGCGTAGCGCTCCATCACCAGCGCCAACGCGCCGCTGACGTGCGGGGCCGACATCGACGTGCCGCTCTTCGAGCCGTAGCCAGCCGCGCCGGTGGTGAGGCTCACCACGGTCGAGTTGATGCTGCGGCCGGGCGCGGCGATGCACCAGTACTTCGCCACGCCGCAGCGGTTGAACTGGGTCTGATCGGCGCTATTGAGGCCCGAGGCGGCGATCCAGTCCTTCTCGAGGTCGGGCTGGAAGTAGGGCAGGGCCGCGCGGATCGTCGGATTGTTGACCCCGGCATTGCCGGCGGCGACGACCTGGATCACCCCGGCGCGACCGGCTTCCGCGATGGCGTCGAGCCAGCTGAGCTGGCGCGTGAACGGAGCGTAGGCCGCGGTGAGCCCCGCCAGCGTGTTGTAGTTGTCGCGCGGGGGCGGGCTGCCCCAGGAGCTGTTGATCAGCCGCGCGCCCTGCGCCACGAGGTTGCCATAGGCGCCCTTGAAGTAGTTGTAGTCCGCATTGGGACCGTAGATCGACGAGTCGGTGCCATTGGTGTTGGTGGCGACCAACTGCGCCCCGAAGGCGACGCCGTGCATGCCCGTACCGTCGCGGTTGGCCACGATGGTGCCGTCGACGTGAGTGCCGTGGTCGTCGTTGATGCCCCGCACCCAGGTGCCCGGCACGGAATACGTCTGGCCGGCGGTGAAGAAGTCCGAGCGCGTCGTGCCGTTGTCATAGCGGAAGCTGCTGGACGCGTAGCTGCCCGTGTTGGTGATCGCGGTCGCTCGACCGGCGAACTCCGGGTGCGTCCCGAGGAACCCGGAATCGACCGACCCCACCAGGATACCTTTGCCGGTGATGCCACGGGCATAGGCCTGATCCGCGTTCATCGACGCCTTGCCGTAGTCAGCAAGATATTCGGGCGTGCGCCAGCTCGCGACATCTCCGACCCGGCCCGGATCCTGGTAGCCGGCCGTCTGGCCAAGCGCTGCGTGAGAAACACCGGCGCACAAGAAGAAGCTCAGTCCAGCAGCACGCAAGGGCTGCAGACGCGAGTGGTCCGACATGAAAATCTCCAAATCACGTATAGGATTTGCTGCCGCAACGCGTGCAGGCTATCGAACGCGCCTACAGACTCAAAAAGTAAGCAAAAATTGCTTAAAATCGAGTCTGTTTTTGTATTCCGTGCGTCCTCACACAGATTTGTATCTTCACAGTTTCTTGGCGTTCAAGACGCTAATCCATGAAATAACGTGATAGAAATCCCGTGTTGCCTGCGGGCAACATTCCGATCCGGCGCAGCGTCAGATTAGCGCCAGAGGCAACCGGATGCTCCTGTGAGGAATGATGCGCCACGGTGGTGATCGCCATCGATCGGGCGCAGGGCATCCAGGATATCGCCGCTGCGCCGACGGGGTCTTCAGGTGTCCGCCTGAGCCAGGGGACATCGTCGTGAGGCGATCCTCCCTGATGGAGGATGCCAACCCTGGCCCCCTTCGTCGCTCGCGATGCTTCGCGTGATTACCGGACTCGACCGGATTCAGTGCGGCCTCTGCGGAATGGAAGCGGGCCCTGCCGTGAGAGCGTCTTCGGGCCGGCGCGCGAAGCCATGCGCGGCCGGACAGGTCTGCGTCGTGGGGAGCACGCCCGCCCGTATCGGGGCCCGGATCGAGCCTGAGTCCGCGCTCGGGCAGGCCGTCACAGATCAGGCGGGCCAGTTGCAGGACCGAACATCCTCGCGTTCGCAATGGGACCTGTTTCAGGGCCCACGTCGAACACCCGAAGCGCTTCTTGACCCGAGGCGGGGAAGGCGGGTGGTGGCGGAGACCTCAGCCGACCTCCGGCGCGTCGGCAGCATTGCCCCGGATCAGGTCGCGGCCGGCATAGATGCCGCCGACGATCTCCATGTCGAGGCGTTCCGAATCGCGACGGCGGACTTCGACCATGGCCGCGCTCGCCGCGTCCGGCTCGTCGCCGATCGTGAGGAGAGCCTGCTCGCCGAAGGCCAGGGCCGACTCGAAGGTCTCCCGAAGCTGGTAGGCGACGCCTGCATGGAGAAGTTCGATCGCGTGTTCGCGATCCCGCGCGCGGGCCAGGACAGGCACGAGCGGGAACTCGGCCTTCGCGATCTCGGCGATGCGCTTGGCGGCCTCCCGGTCGTCGACGCAGATCAGGATCGCGCGCGCCGTGGCGGCCCCGGCCGCATGGAGGATGTCGAGGCGTGTGCCGTCGCCGTAATAGACCTTGAACCCGAACGTCTCGGCGATGCGGATATAGGCGGGGCTGGTGTCGATGATCGAGACCGAGCAGCCCCGCGAGATCAGCGGCTGGCTGACGATCTGCCCGAAGCGGCCGAAGCCGATGATCAGGGCGCTGCCGACGAGGTTCTCCGGCACCTCGACCCCATCGGTCGAGACCGACGGCTTGGGACCGATGCGGTCGAAGGCGATCACCATGAGGGGGGTGACGGCCATCGACAGGATGATTGTGGCCGTCAGGATCGCGTTCGTCGTGCCGTCGATGATGCCTGCGCTCGCCGCAGCCGCATAGAGCACGAAGGCGAACTCGCCGCCCTGGGCCATCAGGGCCGCGCGTTCCAGGGCTTCGGCGTGCGACGCCCGCAGGAGGCGAGCGACTGCGTAGATGACGAGGCTCTTCACGAACATGTAGGCCGCGACCCCGGTCAGGAGCAGCGCCCCGTTCGCTCCGATGACCGTCAGGTCGAGGGACATCCCGACACCGAGGAAGAACAGACCGAGCAGGATGCCGCGGAACGGCTCCACATCGGCTTCGAGTTGGTGGCGGAAGCTCGACTCCGACAGGAGGACGCCCGCCAGGAACGCCCCCATCGCCATGGACAACCCGCCGAGCTGCATGGCGAGGGCGGACCCGAGCACGACCAGCAGGGCCGCCGCCGTCATCACCTCCCGGGCCCTGGCGGCTGCCAGCAGCCGGAACAACGGATTGAGCAACCAGCGTCCAGCCGCGACGAGGGCCGCGATGGAGGCCAGGGCGATCCCGATGGCGACGATGCGGTCCATCGGGCCGGTTTCCCGTCCACCGGGCGCCAGCAGCGCAACGATGGCCAGCAACGGCACGATGGCGAGATCCTCCAGCAACAGGATCGCCACGATGCGCTGGCCCTTCGGGGTCGAGAGTGAGCCGCGCTCCTCGAGGAGTTGCATGACGATCGCCGTGGACGTCAGCACGAAACCGGTCCCCGCCACGAACGCCACGGCGAGGGAGAAGCCCATCGTAGTCCCGACGAGCGTCAGCGCCGCGATGCAGGCCCCGACCTGGGCGAGGCCGAGGCCGAAAATCTCGCGGCGCATGCCCCAGAGGCGGGACGGCTCCATTTCCAGTCCGATGATGAACAGGAACATCACGACACCGAGTTCCGCCACATGCAGGATGGCGTGGGCATCCGAGAACAGGCCGAGTCCGAATGGGCCGATGGCGAGGCCCGCCACGAGGTACCCGAGAACCGAGCCGAGCCCGATACGCTTGAACAGAGGGACCGCGACCACGCCCGCGGCGAGCAAGGCCACGACCTGGACGAGCTCGCTCGCGGCGCCCGATGCTTCGACAGCCATGACGTTTCCCTATCCTTCCGACGAGGCCCGGCTCCCCGCACCGACGGCGGGGGCTCCGAAGGGCTCGGCATGCCCGTGTGTGACGCGGGATGCGGGACCATCGAGATCTCGCATCTCATCGGTTCCTCTCGACGAAGGCGACCGGCGGGCAGCCGCCTCCGGGCTCGAATCAGGGATAGCGGACGGGCGGCGGAGAGTCCGGCAGGGGAATGAACTCGGACTCGCCCGGCACGGTGTCGAAGCGGGCCTGGCGCCAGTCTTCCTTGGCCTGCTCGATCCGCTCGGGACGCGAAGAGACGAAGTTCCACCAGAGATGGCGCGGACCGTCCATGGGCTCGCCGCCCAGCACCATGAAGCGGGCGGCCTGCGTCGCCCGAACGCTGATCCGGTCCCCCGGCCGGAAGACGAGGAGCTGGCCGGGGCCGAACCCATCACCCGCGATCTCGATGGCACCGGACACGGTGTAGATCGCGCGCTCGTCGTAGGTCGGGTCGAGGGGCAGTACCGCCCCGGCATCCAGCGACACGTCGGCATAGACCATCGGGCTCGACGTCCGCACCGGCGACCGGGCGCCGAAAGCCTCGCCGGCGATGAGACGGACGGTCTTGCCCTCACCCGTGAGGGTCGGCAATGCCGCGGCCTCGTAATGCTCGAAGGTGGGTGCGCATTCCTCGTCCTTCGCGCTCAGGGCGACCCACGCCTGAATCCCGAACAGGTTCGAGCCCGTCTGCCGCACGCTGGCGCCGGTGCGCTCGGAATGGGTGATCCCACGCCCGGCAGTCATCCAGTTCAGTTCGCCCGGACGGATCGGAAGCTCAGTGCCCAGGCTGTCCCGGTGCATGATCTCGCCGTCGAACAGATAGGTCACGGTCGACAGGCCGATATGCGGATGGGGCCGCACGTCCATGCCCTGACCGAGCAGGAACTCGGACGGGCCCATCTGATCGAAGAAGACGAAGGGACCGACCATGCGGCACTCGGTGGACGGCAGGGCCCGCCGTACCGCGAAGGAGCCGAGATCCCGCGAGCGGGGCACGATCAGGGTCTTGATCGCGTCGCAGGTGAAGTGGTCGCCCGGAATCGGGTCGTCCGCGCTATGCCAACTCATGGTCCATCCCTCTCCCGTTCGATCCGACGAGGTCCGTTGTCGGTCACGATACGAACCTTATGCGCCTTGCAAAACGGGCGCGAAACAGAAACGATGGAAACCCATCGTTTCCGGAAGTTACCATGCGGCTGCCCGATTTTGAGGCTTGGGCCATCTTCGCCAAGGTCGTGGAAACCGGTTCCTTCGGCCGGACCGCATCCGAACTCGGGTTGTCGAAGGCGACGGTTTCGAAGGCGGTGAGCCGCCTGGAATCCCGTATCGGCGCGCGCCTGTTTCATCGGACCTCGCGCAAGCTCTCGCTGACCGAGGCAGGGCAGGCGGCCAAGGACGGCGCCGCACGCATCCTCTCAGAGGGGGAAGCGGCGGAAGCGGAAGCCTCCGCCGGCGCCTCCGAGCCGCGCGGACTGGTGCGGCTTGCCGCTCCGATGTCGTTCGGCCTACTTCACGTCGCGCCGCAATTGCCGGACTTCCTGACCCGGCACCCTGCCGTGTCCGTCGATCTGCACCTGAGCGACGCCGTGATCGATCTCATCGGCGGCGGGTTCGACGTCGGTCTGCGTATCGCCGCGTTGCCGGATTCCTCGCTGCGAGCCCGCAAGCTCTGCGCCGTCCGCCGTTCCCTCGTGGCGACGCCGAGCTACCTGGAGCGGCACGGCCGGCCGGAGCATCCCGACGACCTCGTTCGGCACGCCTGCCTCGGCTACGCCTATCTGCCGACGCCCGATCGCTGGCGGTTCACGGACGGGGAGGGGGTCGAAGCATCGGTCGTTCCAAAGGGACCCATCCGAGCCAACAACGCGGAGGCGCTGGCCCCTGCTTTGCGGGCGGGGCTCGGTCTCGCGGTGCAGCCGGACTTCATGATCTGGGACGACCTCAGAACGGGTCGTCTGGAGCGGGTTCTGCCGACCTGGTCGTTGCCTCCGATCGCCCTTCACCTCGTCATGCCGCCGGGCGACCTTCGTCCGGCCCGTGTCACGGCGCTGATCACCTATCTGGCCGAGGTGCTGTCCTCGGCCCCCTGGGCCAACTGATCAGCCTCCAAGGTCCGGCTTTCGCGCCGGGACACCCATCGACGCACCGAACGATCTCACCGCGCCTAGCGGAATGCCCCGGCATCGGTTGATTGGCGCCCCGCAATCCCCGTCATCCCGCACGCGGATCGACGGCGCGGCGCGGGATGAGGGAATCCCTCGGAACGCGCCCTGCACGCCCCTACCCGGCAGGAACCACCGCGATTCTGTGCCTGCAGCGCAACACAGGGTGGTCTTCACGAACCCCCGGGACAGGGTAGAGGTCCGGGCCAAGGAAGGACCGGGCCTGTGTTTCCAGCAGGAACACAAAGACTTGGAACGAAGGTGTCCCATCTGTTTAGAAGTCATATAAGGTATTGAAACACTTGCTTAATGTTCCGGTATTCCGTCTTCTCGGGTCCGACGCGACGACGTCGTAGCGGGATGATCCAGAGGTGATTGGAGCCGGTCTCATGCAGCCAGTATCGATCGAGGCGCTGCATCGCCGCGAGGGCGTGAAGTTGCAGCGTTTCCTGCTGCGGCTGCTGGGCAATTCTGCGGATGCCGCCGATGCCCATCAGGAGACCTATCTGCGCATGCTCGCGGCCCTGTCGCGCACGCGGATCGAGCAGCCCTCCGCCTTCCTCTTCCAGGTCGCCAACAACGTCGCCCTGCGGATGCGCAATCGGCAGCGCCTCGAGGATCGGCTGTTCCAGCCCGTGGGCGGCCCTGAGCTGGCGGAGATCGTCGACGGATATGCCTTGCCGGAACGGCAGGCGATCGCGCGTCAGGAACTCCGGCGCCTGGCGGCGGCCATCGATACCCTGCCGGCGCGCTGCCGCGAGGTATTCCTCCTCGTGCGCTTCGAGAGCCTCTCCAACGGTGAGGCCGCCATACGCCTGGGTATCAGCCGCAACATGGTCGAGAAGCATCTCATCAAGGCGCTGCTGCATTGTCGCCACCGCTGCCGCGATCTCCTATGAGGACGCAACGTCAGGAGCCGGGCGTCTCGTTGATCCCAGTGTAGGGGGAGCAGTGCCGGGCCGTCCGGACCCGCGTGAGCTCCGGAGGACAGAACGCTGTGGGCGCGCGCGACGAGACCGAGACCCCGGATGGGGACGGCGAGGATCCGATCCATGAGGCGGCCGCGGGCTGGGTGGCGCGCCTCGCCTCACCCGACGCGACCGAGAAGGACCGGGCCGATTTCGAGGTCTGGCGCGCGGCCGAGCCGGCCCATGCCGAGGCGCATGCGGAGATGGAGGACCTCTGGCGCAGGCTGGGGCATGTGCCCGACCCCCGCCAGAGACGCCGGGCACCCAAGGGGCTGGCCGGGATCGGCGCTGCGCTCATCCTCGGCGTGGCGCTGGCCTACCAGCTCGGCCTCATCGACCGGCTCCGGTCCGACCACTGGAGCGGTGTCGGCACCATCACGCACGCGACCCTGGCGGATGGAAGCCGCATCGACCTCAACACCGACACCGCCGTCGCCCTTCGCTTCACCGCGACGGAACGGGGCATCGACCTCCTGCGGGGCGAAGCGTTCTTCGATGTCGCCCGGGATCCCGGGCGCCCGTTCGTCGTGCGCGGACCGGGGTTGAGCATCCGGGCGGTCGGCACACGCTTCAACGTGCGCGCCGACGGCCTCGAGAACCCCGTGAGCGTCGCCGAGGGACGCGTCGATGTCACGGCCTCCGGCGAGCCCGTGCGAGTCTCGGCGGGGGAGGCGGCGCGCCGCGAGGACGGCGCCTCCCTCTCAGTCGTTCGGGCGGACGTGAACCGGGCGGTGGCGTGGCGGGAGGGCCGCCTCGTCTTCTCCGGCGAACGTCTGTCGACCGTCCTCATGGAATTGTCGCGCTACCGCCATGGACGGATCGTCCTGCTCGATGCCGGAGCCGGCGAGCGGCGTGTTACGGGGGCCTTCGACCCGCTCAACACGGACGACGCCCTGGACGTGCTGGCCGCGACGATGCGGGTGCGCATCACGCGCCTGACCCCGCTGCTCGTCCTGGTCGGATCGCCCCTTTGAAAAAAATTCGTGAAATCGTGCGGTCGGAGGTCAGGAGGAAGCTCCCCCGTTGATCTCAATCCCCGAGGGGCAGGTGCGCGCGGAACGCGCCGCCCCGTCCGACAGAGGCACGGGGCGTGATGATGGTGACGCGGGAGCGTGGGTTCGCAGGTGAACGGCTGGCGGGGTTAGGCCTTGCCGGCGCGTCGATGCTGGTGATGGTGCAGGCCTCCGCGGAGGACCTGGATCGCCGGCGTACGCAGCACGACAAGGACGGCGTGGCCGGGATCGTCGCCCTCGCACCGGGTTCGTCGGACGCCGAGGACGTATCCCTGTCCATCCCGAAAGGACCGCTGGAGACGGCGCTGGTCGCCTTCACCGACCAAGCGAAGGTGAAGCTCGTCTACGCGACCGAACTGACGGAGCGGCTGACGACCAAGGGCGTGGAGGGTGCGTTCCAGCCCCTCGACGCCCTGAGCCGGATCCTCGATGGCACCGGCCTGACCTTCCGCGCGGTCGGCCCCTCCACCATCACGTTGGTGAATCCGCGCTACGTCCAGCTCAGCGGCCAGCCCGCCAATGCGGTGGCGCTGGACGAGCTGCACGTCGCGGGGCAGGGCGGTAGCACGACCTCGGGCCAGCCGCCCCAGACCGGCACGGTGGGCCAGCCGCCCGTTCCCTATGTCGGCGGACAGGTAGCGACGGGGGCCAGGGTCGGCGCACTCGGCAACCGCTCCATCCTGAAGACGCCGTTCAACGTGACGGGCTACACCGAGAAGCTGATCAGCGATCAGCAGGCGCGCTCCGTCGCCGACGTCATCCAGAACAACCCGTCCGTGCGCAACGACGCCCCGCCCTACAGCGAGCGCGATTCGTACTTCATCCGCGGCTTCTCGGTGACCAACCTCGACACCGCCTTCGACGGCCTGTTCTACCTCGCCAACCCGCGCCGCAGCTTCACGGAGGGCCTGGAGCGCGTCGAGGTGCTGCTCGGCCCGACCGCGCTCCTGAGCGGGGGCACGGGACGCGCCGGCGGCACGATCAACCTCGTCCCCAAGCGGGCCTTCGACGAGCCGCTCACGCGGGTGACGACGACCTATTACAGCGCGGCCCAGATCGGGACGCATCTCGATTTCGGCCGCCGCTTCGGTACGTTCAAGGAATGGGGCGTGCGCTTCAACGGCGCCTACCGTAACGGCGACACGCCGCTGGACAAGAACGCCATCGAGGTCGGCGTGGCGGCCCTCGGCCTCGATTATCGCGGCGACCGCTTCCGCGCCTCGGTCGACCTGAACCATTCCACGCAGAACGTCACGGCCCCGACCTCGCTCTTCAACGCGGTCGCCCCCACCATCGCCGTACCCCGTGCCCCGAACAATCGCCGCAACACGGCGAGCCCGTTCGAATTCAACGACAGCAGCTACAACATGGCCGCCGGCCGGGTCGAGTACGACGTGCTGCCGGAGACGACGCTCTACGCCGCCGGTGGTCTGAGCCGCTACAACGAGGACTTCCTGACCTCGACCTACCGGGTCACGAGCTCCACGGGCACCGCGCAGAACACACTCGCCGTCCAACCCCTGGAACTCGAAGGCTTCAGCGGCGAGGTGGGTCTCCGCTCCAAGTTCCAGACCGGGTTCCTGGGGCATCAATTCACCGTCTCGGCGGTCGAGGCGGTGAACAAGAACTACTCGCGCGGCTTCCGGGCGCTGACCCTGCCGGTGTTCACCACCAACATCTACAATCCGATCAACCTGCCCTTCAGTTCGGTGGCCACGACCACCCTCCCGCGCTCCACCAACCAGCCCCTGTTCTCCGAGCTCTATGCCAGCAGCGTGGCGATCGCCGACACCCTGTCCCTGGCCGAGGACCGCTTCATGCTGACGCTCGGCGGGCGGTTCCAGGACATCGACCTCAACAGCTACGTGACGCTTCCCGGTGCGACGCAGGGCAACCGGGCGTCGACCTACAGCGAGAGCCGGTTCAGCCCCGCCATCGCCCTGGTGGTCCGGCCCTTCGAGAACCTCGCGTTCTACGGGAACTACATCGAGTCCCTGGATGCGGCGCCGTCCGCACCGGTTGCCGCGGTCAACGCCAACGAGGTGTTCGCCCCCTACGTGACCAGGCAGAAGGAGGTCGGCGCCAAGTACGATTTCGGCACCGTCTCGGTCACGGCCGCCCTGTTCCAGATCGAGCAGCCGAGCGCCTTCACGGATCCCGGCACCCGGCGGTTCTCGGTCAGCGGCCTGCAGCGCAATCGCGGCATCGAGCTCAACGTGTTCGGCGAGCCCTTCGCGGGCGTGCGGCTCCTCGGCGGCGTCACCTTCATGGATGCCAAGCTCGTCAGCACGGTGGGCGGCACCTTCAACGGGAATGCAGCGCCGGGCGTGCCCGACACCGCCTTCAACCTCTACGGGGAATACGATCTGCCCCCGTGGCTGGCACCGGGCCTGACCGTCACCGGGCGCGCCATCTACACGAGCAGCATGTTCTACAACCAGGCCAACACCCAGTCGGTCCCGGACTGGACGCGCTTCGACGCGGGCCTGCGCTACACCTTCGAAGGCCCTACCGGCAAACCCGTGGTGCTGCGCGCCATCGTGGAGAACCTGCTGGACGATTCCTACTGGGCCTCCGCCGCACGCGGCTTCCTCGCGGTGGGCGCCCCCCGGACCTTCATCCTGTCCGCCTCGGTCGATTTCTAGCCGAATGGCGAGGCGCACCCGGGCGGACGCCCTTTTACCCCTCGAGGCTTGCGCGTCCGGGTTCCGCCCGGGCGCGCGGCCGCATCTTGGGGGGCCGGACCATGCGTGACGGCCTCCGGCAATCGATGGCCTGGCTGCACACCTGGTCCGGCCTGATCGTCGGCTGGGTGCTGTTCGCCGTCTTCGTCACCGGCACGGCGAGCTATTACCGGGCCGACATCTCCCGCTGGATGCAGCCCGAACTCAAGGTCGGCGAAGCCCGTGCGCCGGAGGCCATCGCCGCTTCGGTCGAACGCGGCGTGGCCTATCTGCAGATCCATGCCGGCGCGGCGCGGGCGTGGTTCATCACGCCGCCACGCCCCGACAAGCCTGTGGTGGAATTATTCTGGCGCAACCGCCCGGGCCTGCCACCCGGCCACGTCCTCCTCGATCCGGAGACCGGCGCGCCGGCGCAGGTCCGCGACACCAAGGGGGGCGACTTCCTCTACCAATTCCACTTCGAGCTGCACATGGCCCCGCTCTGGGGCCGCTGGATCGTGGGCATCTGCTCGATGATCATGCTCGTCGCCCTGATCTCCGGCATCATCACGCACCGGCGCATCTTCGCGGACTTCTTCACGCTGCGGCGGGACAGGTCCGCCCAGCGCGGCTGGCTCGACGCGCACAACGTCACCGGCGTGCTCGCCCTGCCGTTCCACCTGATGATCACCTATACGGGGATCGCGATCCTCGGCCTGACCTACATGCCCTGGGGCGTCACGGCCGCCTACCGGGGCGACACGCAGGCCCTGTTCGCCGAGAGCGGACAGGTCGTGCCGATTCGCCCGCCTTCCGGCCAGCCCGGCACCCTCGCCCCTGTCGGGCCCATCGTGCTGCGGGGCATCGCCGCGATGCCCCAGGCCGTGGAGCGGGTCTCAATCCGGAACCCGAAAGACGCGCACGCGACGGTGATCGTGATGTTCGAGGAACCGCACGGCCTCTCGCACGAACACCCGCAGATCGCCTTCGACGGTACCTCCGGGGCAATCCTGGGGATGAGCGCGACCGCTCTGCGGCCAGCGACCCGCACCTTCGCGACCCTCGTCGGCCTGCACGAGGCGCATTTCGCCGGCCCCGTCCTGCGCGTGCTGTTCTTCCTCTCCGGCCTGATGGGCTGTGCCATGGTGGCGAGCGGACTCGTGCTCTGGTCGGTGTCGCGGATGCCGAATGCAGGAGAGCGGGCCTCATTCGGCTTGCGCCTCGTCCAGGCCCTGAATATCGGCACCGTCGTCGGTCTGCCGGGCGCGGTCGCGGTCTACTTCCTGGCCAACCGCCTGCTGCCCCTCGACCTCGCAGGCCGCGCGGAGTGGGAGATCCAGGCCTTCTTCGGTGCCTGGATCGCGGTGGGGCTGATGCCCCTGGTCCGCCCCCACCGACGCGCCTGGTACGAGGGCCTGGCGCTGGTCTCCGTCCTCTATCTCGCCGTCGTCGCAGCCGACCTCATCGTCCTGGCGGACCACCCCGTCCGCCGATCCGGCGGTGACCCGCTTTTCGCGTGGTTCGACGGGGCGATGCTCCTGCTCTCCGGCTTCTTCGCCATTGCCGCACGCAAGGTCCGGCACTACGCGGCGCCACGGCGGATCCGGAACACGGCGCAGGCGGCGGCGGTGACACGCGGTCTTTCACGTCGGACGGACCTGGAACCCGCGTCGCAGCCCTTCCCCATCCGGCATGCCGCGCCCATCGGAGGATCGCCCAGCCGGGCGGAGGCCGAGCGAGACCATAAGAACACGCCATGATTGGACAAAGAATTATTCCAATATAAATTTCGTCGGTTCATGATTTTCGACAGCGGAATTGATTCGATTTACGAATCCTGTCAGAAGACGACCGAATTCAGACAGATCATGGAACCACGATACTCGAAGATCCATTCCATTCCGGGTCTGAGGCCGCTCTTACCACTCTGAATTCGGGCGGCACGCAAGCATCCGTGCGCCCTCGACCGACGAACAACGAGAGACACGGCACATCGAGCCACCCCGTGCCAGGCATGCGCCGCGTCGAAAGCTCGAAGAAGGTTCGCTTGTCATGCCACCATCGTCCCAGCCTTTCGCCGAGGCCGCCGCTTTCCGCAGCTTCGCCAACGGGTACCTGCGCGAGATCGACCCCGGAATCCAGGTCCGGCACACCCTGCCGGACGGCCCTCCCGCCGTGTGCGTGGAGTGGAACCTGCACAGCCAACGCCTCGCGATCCGGGCCGAGATCGTGGCCCCCTCGCTCTGCGGCGCGCAGGGGTTCGGCCGCCTCTGGACGCGCCATCTGCATGAACCGCGCTGGCGCCGCGTTCCCCCGATGCGCGCCATCCAGGAACTCCTCGGGGAGGCCTATGCGCGCGTGGATGCGGGCGGTCACGAGACTGCCCGGGAACGCGAATTGGAACTGCTCGGGCGCATCCTCGACAGCTACCGCGAGACCGCCCGCCAGCTCGACCTCGCCCCGCGCGGGGCGGACGAGGCGTCGAGCTTCATCGGCGCCGAGCGGTCGCTGGTCTTCGGCCATTGGCTGCATCCGACGCCCAAGAGCCGGCAGGGCCTCACCCCCTGGCAGGCCCGCGCCTATGCCCCCGAGGAGGGTGGCGACTTCCAGCTCGCCGTCTTCGCTGTCGCGGCGGAATCGATCCGCCAGGATTCCGCTGGCGCCCGCTCGGCGTCGGAGATGGCCCTCGACCTCCTCGGCCCCGACGCGGCACGGTTGCCGCTGGGCTCCGGGGAAGTCGCCTTGCCCATGCATCCGCTCCAAGCCGACGCCCTGATGCTGGAGCCGCACGTCGCCGCGATGGCGGAGGCCGGTCTCGTCCGGCGCCTCGGCGCCTTCGGTCCGCGCTTCACCGCCACCTCGTCGCTACGCACGGTCTACGCGTCCGAAAGCCCCTGGATGGCGAAGTTCTCGCTCCCCGTCACGCTCACAAACGCGCTGCGGGTCAACCGCTTCGCGGAATTGGAGGCGGGCGTCGCCATGGCCCGGCTCGTCGCGCGCAGCGGGTTCGGCGCGGCGCACCCGAACTTCCGCATTCTCTCGGACCCGGCCTACCTCACCCTGCACTGTCCCGGCCGCGCGGAAAGCGGCTTTGAAACGGTGCTGCGCGAAAACCCGTTCCGGGACGGCGCGGAGCGGGGCATCGCGACCCTGGCGGCCCTGACCGCCGAGCCTCGGCCCGGACATCCCTCGCGCCTCGAAACGCTCCTGCGCCGCGCCGGTGCCGGGGAGGTCCCAGCCCGCATCGCGCGAACCTGGTTCGGCCTGTATCTCGATTGCATGCTGGAGCCGGTCGTCGCCCTCTACGACGCGCACGGCATCGCCCTCGAAGCGCACCAGCAGAACGCCCTGCTCGATGTGGCCACGGGCTGGCCCCGTCGCGGCTTCTACCGCGACAACCAGGGCTACTATCTCTCCGAGGCCGCGCGGCCACGCCTTATGGCCTATGCGCCGGAAACCGGCACGATTCCCGGGCTCTACTTCGCGGATAGCGAGATCCGCCGGCGGCTCGCCTATTACCTCGTGGTCAACCAGATCTTCTCCGTCGTCGCCCGCATGGGCCATGACGGGTTGATCCGTGAGGACATCCTGCTCGACGACCTCGCCTGTCGCCTCGACGGGATGGCGCGCCGCATGGGGGGCCCCGGACGGGCCTTCGCCCGCTCGGTCCTGGAGGGGGCGACGCTCTGCACCAAGGCCAACCTGCGCGTCCGCCTGTCGGACCGCGACGAACTGGCCTCGGGCGACGGCACCGGCAACTACATCGACATGCCGAATCCGCTCGGTCTCCGTGCGGCGGCTCGAGGCAAGGCCGATCATGCCCTTGCCTCTTGAGATCCCCGGCCGGCCGGAGGAACGCGTCCTGCGGCAACTGGCAGAGGCGATCCTGTTCGAGGGTCTCGCCGATCTCGAACCGGTGTGGGGAGAGACCCACGGCCGGTTGGACTGGCGCATCGGCCCACATCGCTTCCGCGCCACCGGCAGCCTCGGCCCGTTCGGGCGACCGCGCCTCGATGCGTCGTCGGTCGAGATGGCCCAAACGGCCGGGGACTGGCAGGGCGCCGAGCTCGCGGCCCTCGTGGATGCCCTTCCAGCCACCCCCGAATGCCGGGCGCGGCTCCTGGCGGAACTCCGGCAGACGATCGAACTCTGCGACTGGAACGCGCGGACCCTGCGCCTGCCGGAACGCCGTGGGCTCGCCTTCGCGCCCCTCGACGCCGCACTCTGGGAGGGGCACCCCTATCACCCCTCGTTCAAGGCACGTACCGGCTTCTCCCTGGACGATCACCGCCGCTACGGGCCCGAAGGCGGTGCGCCGTTCCGCCTCGAATGGTTGGCTCTGCGCCGGGACGCGGTCGCCCTTTCGCTGCCGGACACGGATGTCGCGTTCTGGCGGGCCGAACTCGGCGCGGAAGCGGACGTCCTCGCGGATCGCCTGCATCGGGCGGGGCTATCCTTGGAGACCCACGCCCTCCTGCCCGTGCATCCCTGGCAGCTGGAGCGCCTCCGCGCCGGCCCCCTCCGGCCCTGGCTGGCGGAGGGACGAGCTGTTCCGCTGGGCTCCGCCGGCGCGCGCTATCGTGCCAGCCAATCCTTACGCACGCTGCACAACCTTGACGATCCGCACGCCGCGAGCGTCAAGCTCGCCCTGAACCTCGTCAGCACGTCGAGCCTTCGGACACTCGATCCGCACTTCGTCCTGACGGCGCCCGCCCTGTCGGATTGGCTGGCGGGCCTGGTGGCGGGCGACCCGCTGCTGCGGGGCCGCTACCGGATCGACATCCTGCGCGAATACGCGGCCATCCTAGCCGACCGGGATGGCCCGCTTAAGGGTCAGCTCGCCGCGATCTGGCGCGAGAGCCCCGACCTGTCGCCCGGGGAAGCCGCTCTGCCCTTCAACGCCCTGGGCGTCCGTGAGGCGGACGGCACCGCCTTCGTCGCTCCCTGGCTGGCGCGTTACGGCCTGGCGGATTGGCTCGACCGCCTGATCGAGGTTGCGGTCCTGCCCGTCTGGCACCTCCTGGTGGCGCACGGCGTCGCCCTGGAGGCGCATGGCCAGAACATGATCCTGGTGCATCGCGATGGATGGCCGGAGCGCGTGATCCTGCGCGATTTCCACGAGAGTGCGGAATACGTGCCGGACTTCGTCGCGGAGCCGTCATGCGTTCCGGATTTCGGCGCGATCGACCCCGCCCATGCCGGCCCGGTGGACGACCGCTTCCATGCCATGCGCTCGCCCGCGACCCTCGCCGAACTCGTGACGGACAGCCTGTTCGTCTTCAGCCTGTGCGAGGTCACCCATCTCCTGGCCTACGCACACGGACTGGACGAAGCGGCGTTCTGGCCTCGGCTGGGCCGCCGGCTGCGGACCCACGCGGCGGAACACGGGCTCGGGGACCGTTTCGCCCGCCTTCAGGTCGACGCCCCGCTGCTGCGGGTCGAAGGCCTTCTGTCCCGCAAGCTCGGATGCGCCGAGGCGCGATGCAGCCGCTCCGTGCCCAACGCCCTCTTTCCGCTCCCAAAACCTCTCGCTCTCCTAAAACCTCTGCCTCTTCCCAGACACCGTTTCGGAGCCGCCATGATCGAGATCGACGGACGTGAGATCACTGCGGATGCGATGGACGCCGCCGTCGCGCGCATCGCGTCGCGGGCACGCCTGCGCCCCGGAGGGGGCGAGCGCGTCGCGATGCGCCTGCACGACACCGCCGAGGGGCTCGCCTTCATCCTCGCCGCCCGCCAGCTCGGCGTGACGCTCCTGCCGATCCACCCCGCGCTTCCCGATGCCGGCGCCCGGCGGCTCGCCGAGCGCGCGGGCTGCCACCGCCTGTTCCTGGACGATCTCGAGGGCGAGGTCCTGCAGGGAGCCGCGCCCGTGGTTCCGGGGGAGGGGCATCTCCTGCAGATGAGTTCCGGCACGACGGGCGAGCCCAAATGCATCGCCCGCCCCTGGCGCACGGTGGAGCGGGAGATCGAGAGCTATGTCGCGGCCTTTCCTGAGCCGAACGGGATGACGCCGGTCATCGCTTGCCCGACCACCCACTCCTACGGCCTGATCTGCGGCCTCCTCGTCGGTCTGCGTCGCGGCCGCGCACCGGTGGTGCTGGACACCACCAACCCGAAATACCTGCTGCGGCGCCTGCGCGAGATCGACAAGCCGCTCCTCTACACATCGCCGGCCCTGCTGCACACGCTGGCCCGGCTCCTACCGGAGGGCGAACGCATGCACGCGGCGATGACCTCCGGCACACTCCTGCCGGCCCCCTGGTTCGCCGCCATCCGTAGCCGCGTCGTCCATCTTTTCCAGCAATACGGCTGCTCGGAAACCGGCTGCATCGCGGTGAACCCGGACCTGCGTAAAGCCGACATCATCGGCCGCCCCTTGCCCCATCATCGCGTCCGGGCGGGGGAAGGCGCCGAGCGCCCGGACGAGATCGTGGTCGAAGGGGAGGGCGGATCCGTCCGCACCGCGGATCTCGGCTACCTGCGCCCCGACGGCATGCTCGTCTTCGTCTCCCGCATGGGCGACACGATCAACGTCTCGGGCCTCAACGTCTATCCCGCCGAGGTGGAGGACGTGGTGATGGCCATGCCCGGCGTGACCGACGCCGTCGCCTTCGCCCGGCCCGATCCCTTCGCGGGCGAGCGTGTCATGCTGGTGTTCAGCGCCGAAAACACCGTGCCGCCCCGTACCCTGCAGGACTGGTGTCGCCGCTGGCTGGCCGGTCATCAGGTGCCGGGCGCCGCGGTGCAGGTGGGCGCGATTCCCCGCATGGCCAACGGCAAGATCTCCCGCCGCGAGGTGGCCGAACGCTATCGCGACGGTCTGCTGGCGGAGGCCGTGGCATGACCGAGGCTCTGATGAACGGCGCCTCTGTGATGACTCGCGACAGCCTCGTGGAGGCCATCGGAACCGTCCTGCGCGAGGAGATGCAGCATCCGCATCTCGACCGCTTCGCTGCGGAGGCGCGGCTGAACGAGGATCTCTACCTCGATTCCGTGCAGCTCCTGCAGCTGATCCTGGCGCTGGAGATGACCCTGGGGCTCTCCGTATCGGAGGACGCGATCGGTCGGCAGGCCGTCGTCACGGTCGCCGATCTCGCCGCACTCCTGGCACCCGAATCCGAGGGGCCGCGGGCGACCGAACCGTCCCGCCCGGAAGCAGCGTCGGAAGGCGTCCACGGCGAGATGCCCTACGACCTGAAGATCCACTGCTTCGTCAGCTGCGTCTGCGACGGCCTGAAGGCGCGGGGCATCGACCATCGCCCCTTCTATTTCCTGATCTGGGATGCCGAGTTCGCGATCACCGACGGGTTCCGCCTCGCCTATCACGCGGACGCCATGGACCATGAGTCCTTCCGCTACTGGTTCGAGCGGCTCTACGGCGTCCCGCTGCTGGCCTGGTACGATCATTCCCGCTCCAAGGACGAGAACATCGCCAAGCTCCTGGACCTTCTGGAACACCGCGCGCCGGACACCCGGATCATGGTGATGCTCGACATGTTCCACCTGCCGGAGCGCGAGAACAAGTTCAACCAGAACCCCTTCCCGCATTACCTCATGCTGGAACTGACCGCCGATCCCGCTCTCTGGCGGGTGCGCGACCCGGACTTCCGGTGGGACGGGCTGATCGCGCGGGACACACTCCTCAACGCCATCCGCCAGCCGAGCGTGGCCGGCGGCTATCGGTTCGATCCCGCGCGCGCCCATCCGCCGGCAGCCACGGACCTCATGGCCTTCTTCGACGCCTGCTTCCGCCCCGATGCCAATCCCCTGATCGATGCGGCCCGCGCCATCGTCCTCGCCCATGCCGAGGGGCGCGGGGGGCTGCGGCTCGCCGGTCTCGACGCGGCGTTGCGCGAGTTGCCGGTGCTCACGATCCGCAAATGGGCCTACGAGCACGGCTTCGCGTTCCTCTGGCGTGCCCTGCGCTGGCCGGACGCGGACTTCCAGCGGATCTGCGACGAGATCGAGGAGCTGGTGAACGGCCTGACCGCCCTGCACTACGCGGTGCTGAGGCTCGCCAGGACCGTGGATTCGGCGCAGGTCGCCCCGGTGCTGGAAAAGCTCGATGCACTCGATCGCCAGGAATTCGCGATCAAGCGGCATCTCGCGGCCGCGCTGGAGGCCTGGCGCCGCACCGCGCCGGACCTGACGCGGGCGATGCCCGAGCGGGAAAGGCTTCCGGCATGAGAATCTCGCTCTGCACCATCAGCTTTCGCCACCATCTGCTGTCGCTCGGGGACATCGCACGCTTTGCGCAGGGCAGCGGCTTCGACGGCATCGAGCTCTGGGGGGTCCATGCGCGCAATCTCGGGTCCGGCGAGAACGCTGAGCGCCTGGCTGCCTACGGGCTGCGCGTCCCCATGCTGAGCGACTACCTGCCGCTGGACGTGGCCCCGGCTATCCTGAGGTCGCGCATGGCCGAGCTCTGCCGCCTGGCGCGGACCTGGCGGGCGCCGCGCCTCCGCACCTTCGCGGGCATGAAGGGCAGTTCCGCAATCTCCCGCGAGGAGCGCACCCTCGTGGCGAGCCGCCTGCGGATGGCGGCCGCGTATCTGTCCGATCATGGCCTGCGCCTCGTCGTGGAGACGCATCCCGGAACCCTGGCCGACACCACAGCCTCGCTCCTGCGCTTGCTGGAGGAGGTCGATCATCCGGCGCTGAAGGTGAACTTCGACACGCTCCACGTATGGGAAGGCGGTGACGACCCATTCGCGGCCCACGAGAGCCTCGTGGAGCATATCGATTACTATCATCTGAAGAATGTCCGGGGTCGCTCGGACCTCTCCGTCTTCGAGCCGGCCAACGTCTATGCGGCGTCCGGGCGGCGCGATGGCATGACGGGCCTCTTCGAGGGTGCCTTCGATTACGGCGCGTTCCTGCGCACGCTCCATCCGAGCGCCGAAGCGTCCCTCGAATGGTTCGGCGAGTCCTGCTTCTCCACCCTGTCGACGGACCTGTCCCGGCTGCGGACCGTCACCGCGCAGCGCCACAGCCGGGCGAGTTGAGGAACGCTCCATGACCCACAATCGCGCCATCATCCGCACGCCCCATGCCAGCCGCTACCTTCAGCAGCTCTGCAAGCACTGGTCACACAAGTTCGAGACGGAGTTCACCGCCACATCCGCACGGATCGTCCTTCCATTGGGTGAAACGCGGCTCGCCGCCGACGCGGATGCCCTGACGGTCGATGTGACGACCGAGGACTCGGCGAGCCTTCCAGGTCTTCGCGACGTCGTCGCACGTCATATCGAGCGCTTCGCGTTTCGCGAAACACTCCACTTCGATTGGGTGTGAAGGATACGGGCTCGGAGCGCTGATGGCTTGCGCGCGTTACGCGATCCAATTCCGGCACCCGGGTGCACCGTTCCCGCGCGGAGATCCGATGTACAGGCCGGTCGCGGCGACGGTGCTCTCGCGGGACCTATCGAGGCGGCACCACGTCCTGCGCGGCCGCTCTGCCCTTCCTCACGAAGCTTCCAGAGACGAAAGGCGACGTCATGGTCCATCCGGACGACAAGACCGACGTGAACATCCGCGCGATGCGGAGTGCGGATGCCACCGACCTCTACGAGATCTACAATCAGCCGGCCTTTCGGCTCGGCACGCTGGCCCTTCCCTACGAGTCTTTCGAAAGCGTCAAGGCGTGGCTGGAGCCCCGGTCACCCCGCGACCTGCATCTCACCGCGGAGGCCAACGGGCGCGTCGTCGGGGCGGCCGCCCTGCGTCCCTTCTACGGACGGCGCGCGCACGCCGCCGAATTCTGGATCGCCGTCCACGAAGCCTTCATGGGACACGGCATCGGCTCGCGCCTGCTGGCGGAGATGATCGAGACGGCCGACAACTGGCTCAACGTCACGCGTCTCGAGATGACCGTGTTCACCGACAACGCGAACGCCATCGCCCTGTACACCAAGCACGGTTTCGAGATCGAGGGCACGCATCGGGCCGCCAGCTTCCGGAACGGCGTGTTCGCGGATGCCCACTGCATGGCGCGCCTGCGGCCCTCACGCTGATCCGACGCGGCCGGAACGGCGCGGAGGTCGCATCGCCCTGTCAGCGCCTTTGCATCTCAGCGTCTCGGCAGATCCGAGCCTTCGGCCGACAGGTTCACCAGGCGAGCGTGCCATCCCATACTTTTTCGCGGCGCAACTGGATCGGATCGCGACCTCGTTCGTCTTCTCATAAGCTCAAGCTTGGCGCGGTCGATCCGCTACCGGACCAGGCTGCATCAAGGGAGAGCTCGGTGAGCATCGGACTGATCGCGCTTCTCGACGATATTGCAGGCCTCGCCAAGGTCGCGGCCGCTTCCCTGGACGACGTCGCCGCGCAGGCCGGGCGGGCCGGAGTCAAGGCCGCCGGGGTCGTGATCGACGATGCGGCGGTGACGCCCCGCTACGTGGTGGGCTTTGCCGCCGAGCGGGAGCTTCCCATCGTCGGCCGCATCGCCGCGGGATCGCTGCGCAACAAGCTCCTGTTCCTGCTGCCC